>NZ_JBEZXU010000015.1:111269-200298 GCF_040638175.1 Actinoplanes sp. NPDC026670 | reverse complement strand
CTATCTCTTCCCGTTCCGCCACACTCAACCGCGCCGCCATCACAGCATCCCATCAAGATCCATCGACAGTGATGCAACGAAGTATTGACTCCGCCAGGTGTGCCCGAAATCCACAAGATCGCGGGTGGTCGGCGGTGACCTCGACTCCGAAAGCCCCCTGCGCTGCCCCGATCCGGAGACGCCTGGTGGAATGGGGCACTCGGCGAACCGTGTGGACGGTGTACTGTCCGGGACCGCAGAACGCGCCGTGTGCAGGAGGAAAGACGTGCCGATCACCGATCTGGTCCGGGTTTACGTGCCGGCCACGCTGCCGCTGCTCGCCGCGCTGCGGGCCGACGGGCAGCTCGGCGACCAGGCGACGATCGCGCACGCGGTGACCCCCGGGCTCCGGGAGTGGTATGCGGAGGGCGACGAGGAGGAGCTGGAGTACGTCGCCTTCACCCGGGCCGCCCAGGGCGCCCTGCAACTGCTACGGCACGACCCGGCCGCGCCGCGCCGGCGGGTGGTGGTGTCGGCCGACGTGCCGGCCGCCAGTCTGATCCGGGAGGACACCGAGCTCGGTTCGAGCACCGTGCGCCTGCCGCAGGCGGTGCGCCTGTCCGAGGTGGCCAGCATTCACGTCGACAGCGCCGACGCCGAGGAGTCGATCGGGGAGGCCGCCGGAGTGATCGAGGAAGCCCTGGCCGGCGACCCGGACGCGCAGTTCACCGTCGACGGCGCCGAAGATCACGAGCTGGAGTGGTACGCCGTCTCCGAGCTCGACGAGCTGCTCTGAGCCTCCTCATCGGCCGCGGCCGGAGGCCCGTCGGCCCGAGGCTTGTCGGCCCGAGGCCCGTCGGCCCGAGGCTTGTCGGCCCGAGGCCCGTCGGCCTGTGGCTTGTCAGTCTGAGTTCCGTCGGTCCGAGACGTCTCGGACGAAGCCCCGTCGGCCCGAGACGCGGCGGTCAGAGGCTTGTCGGTCCGAGGCTTGTCGGACTGGGGCGCCTCGGACTGGGGCGTCTTGGATTGGGGATTCTTGGATTGGAGCGCCTCGGACCGGGGCGTCTCGGATTGGGGCTCGTCGGTCTCGTCGGCCGGTGACCCGAGAGTCCGGCCGACCGCGAAGATCGCGGTCAGCGCGCCCGCGAAGACCACGATCAGCGCGTTGTTGAGACGAGCCGTACTGAGCAGCTCCTGAACGGTCCGCTCGAGTTCGCTGACCTTGCCGGCCAGCTCCAGCACCTTGGCCCCGGCGGTGCGCGACAGCAGCTCGCCGATCACCAGCAGCAGGCCTGGCCCGGCGCCGGCCAGTGCGAACATCGGCCAGCGGACACCGGCGCCGGCGCGGCGCAGCATCAGGTAGGCGATGATCCCGGCGGCCAGACCGCTGAGGACCGCCTGGCTGTACGAGAACCACTGTGCCGCGTTGGCCGAGGACTCGGTGTCGCCGGCGCCGAAAGCGCTGAGCACCGGCTCCTGGAAGAGGTTGAGCACGAATCCGATCAGGAAGACGCCGACCGACGCCGCCGCGGCCGCTGAGATCACCCGGGGGATCCGGAGACCGGCCAGCGCCCCGCCGATGGTGGCCGCCGCCGCGACGGTGCCGCCGACCGCCGCGTAGATCGTGCCGAGCGTGTTGATCGTGATGATCGGGATCGCGCTGAGCACGCCGACGAGCAGCCCCGACCCGGTGGCCAGGGCGAACCGGGCGGTCGGGCCGAGCGTCCACCGTCCGCCAGCCAGGGTGAGCACGAGCAGCGCCACCGCCGCGCCGGCGACCAGGTCGGCGGAGACCGCGCCGGGCAGCGCATAGGCCGTGGAGGTCACCTCCATCGCGGCGTCCGCCCGGCTGGTGATGCTGGCGCGGGCCGACCAGAGCATCGCGGCGGTCCACCCCACGGCGGCGACCGCGAGCAGCGCCGCGGTGAGCCGGGACTCCTCGACGGTCTCGGGGGCGGTCTGGCGGTCTGTCATGGGGCTCAGGGTAACCGGCGTGCCTGCGAAGGCCCGACGGGCCGTCCGGTGAGGTGCGACGATGGACGGTCGCGCGAAAAACGGGGGCGGCCGATCGGCACCCGAGGAGGCGATGGGTGGTTAGCGCCGATTGTCTGGTTTTGCATGGCGAATCGCGGGGTTTCGCGTAATTCCTGCCCGCAACGGTTCGTGTGACCGTTTATCTGCGCCATATTACCTGGTCAACGTGGTTTTCAAGGCCGAAACGCCCGATCCGCACGCTCGTTGTCGGACTGTCTGTGCGGGACAGTCGTTTGTGGAGGCGCAAACTGGACGGATCGGGCTAAATCCTGGACGGGGGCGCGACAAAGTGGCAGCTTATTAGGCATGCCCGACTTCCAAATCAATCCGACGGCGGCTGCCCTTCTCGGCCTCCTCCATGAGGGGGCGATGACCGGCGGTCAGCTGATGGCGGCTGCCGAACGCCGCCTCGGGCCCTACTGGTCGATGACGCGGAGCCAGGTCTACCGCGAACTGCCCGTGCTGGCCGAAATGTCGTACGTTCGCCTCGGAAAGCCGGGCCCTCGATCCAGTCAGCCCTACGCCATCACCGCGTCCGGCAAACGTGCCTTCACCCGATGGCTCGCCGAGTCGCCGGGCCGGGACGCGCTGCGCAACCCGGTCGCTCTCCGGGTCGCCTTCGGTCAGCAGCACAGCGGCGACCAGTTGCAGACGCTCTACACCAATGCCAACCAGTACCACTCGGAGGCCATGGCGATGGCGAAAGAGCAGGCCAAGGAGGCCAAGAAGAACGGCGACCCGTTCGGCGCGGCGGCGCTGGAGTTCGCGGTCGCCTATCACAAGGCCGCTCTCACCTGGCTCAAAGCCGCCCCGACGAGTTGAACGGACCGCCCCGGCCAGCAATCTGGCCGGGCGGCGTAGTCTTGAGTGTCGTGACCGCTGCCGACTTTCCCGAGCAACTGAAGGCCCTCGACGCGACCCTGCGCAACATCGAGAACGTCCTGGACGTCGACAAGCTGCGCCGGGACAAGGCGGACCTCGAGGAGCAGGCCTCCGCCCCGGACCTCTGGGACGACCAGGCCCGCGCGCAGGAGGTCAACAGCCGTCTCGCGTACGTCTCCGGTGAGATCTCCAAGCTGGAGCGCTTGCGCTCCCGTCTCGACGACGCCGGCGTCCTCCTCGAGCTCGCCGAGGCCGAGGGCGACGCCGGGTCGATCGACGAGGTCGGTGAGGAGCTCACCACGTTGACCAAGGCGGTCGACGAGATGGAGGTCCGCACCCTTCTCTCCGGGGAGTACGACTCCCGGGAGGCGCTCGTCGCCATCCGGGCCGGAGCGGGTGGCGTGGACGCCGCCGACTTCGCCGAGATGCTGATGCGGATGTACCTGCGCTGGGCGGAGCGGCACGGCTACCCGACCGAGGTCTACGACACCTCCTACGCGGAGGAGGCCGGCCTCAAGTCGGCGACCTTCACCGTGAAGGTGCCGTATGCGTACGGCACCCTCGGTGTCGAGTCGGGCACCCACCGGCTGGTCCGGATCAGCCCGTTCGACAACCAGGGCCGCCGCCAGACCAGCTTTGCCAGTGTCGAGGTGATGCCGGTGGTCGAGCAGACCGACAGCATCGAGATTCCGGAGAACGAGATCCGGACCGACGTCTACCGCTCTTCGGGCCCCGGTGGGCAGAGCGTCAACACCACCGACTCGGCGGTCCGGCTGACCCACATCCCGACCGGCATCGTGGCCTCGTGTCAGAACGAGAAGTCGCAGCTGCAGAACAAGGCGGCCGCCCTGCGGGTGCTCCAGGCGCGTCTTCTGGAGCGGAAGCGCCAGGAGGAGCAGGCCAAGATGAACGATCTGCGGCAGGACACCACCGGATCGTGGGGCGACCAGATGCGTTCGTACGTCCTCCACCCGTACCAGATGGTGAAGGATCTGCGCACTGAGTTCGAGACCGGCAACCCTTCGTCGGTCTTCGACGGCGATGTGGACGGGTTCATCGAGGCCGGCATCCGCTGGCGCAAGCAGAACCAGCTCGCGGGCTGATCCGGCGGTGACGGAGCGCAACCCGTCCTGAACGGTGAGTCAGGCCGGGTTGCGGTCGAATGTGCCGTTACCGCAGCTCGTGAATATTCCCGGCCCCGGCGGGCTTGGCGATTTCGTTACACCGCGTAGACTCCAGTCCCGTGATTCAGCTCGAGAACGTGACGAAGACGTATCCGAAGGGGTCTCGGCCGTCGCTGGACAATGTCAGCGTCGGGATCGAGAAGGGTGAGTTCGTCTTCTTCATCGGCCCCTCCGGTTCCGGCAAGTCGACGATCATCAAGCTGCTGCTGCACGAGGTCTCTCCGACCAGCGGCAAAGTGGTGGTGAACCAGAAGGATGTGACCACGCTCCGGTCCTGGAAGGTCCCCCACTTCCGGCGCTCGATCGGCTGCGTGTTCCAGGACTTCCGGTTGCTGCCGAACCGTACGGCGTACGAAAATGTCGCCTTTGCCCTTGAAGTGATCGGCAAGACCAAGGCCGTGGCCCGGCGTGTGGTGCCCGAGGTGCTGGAGCTGGTCGGTCTCGGTGGCAAGGAGCACCGGTACCCGCACGAGCTCTCCGGTGGTGAGCAGCAGCGTGTCGCGGTGGCCCGGGCCTTCGTCAACCGCCCGCTGATCCTGCTGGCCGACGAGCCCACGGGTAACCTGGACCCGGACACCTCCATCGAGATCATGCGACTGCTGGACCGGATCAACCGGACCGGCACCACTGTCGTGATGGTCACGCACGACTCCAACATCGTTAACCAGATGCGCCGCCGGGTTATCGAGATCGAGAGCGGACGGATCGTCCGTGACCAGGCGCGCGGTGTCTACGGCTAGTCCCGGCTCCGCCCCCGTAACGAACGCTGAAGCTGTGACACGCGGAGTCCTGGAAGGATCCCCCCGATGCGCGTGAAGTACGTACTCAACGAGGTCCTGGTGGGCCTGTGGCGAAACGTCACGATGACGGTCGCCATGATCATCACCATGGCCGTCTCGTTGAGCATGCTGGGCGCCAGCGTGCTGCTGTACATGCAGGTCGACCAGATGAAGGACTACTACTACGGGAACATCCAGGTCTCGATCTTCCTGACCGAGGACATCACCGACGGTCAGAAGGCCACGATCGACCAGGCCATCACCGGTAGTGACCTCGTCAAGGACAAGACCTACGAGACCAAGGAAGACGCGCTCAAGCGCTTCCAGCAGCTCTGGGCCGACTCCCCGGACTTCGTCAACGCGATCAACGCGGACAGTCTGCCGGAGTCGTACCGGGTGACGCTGAAGAACCCGGAGCAGTACAAGGACTTCGCCAAGGGCCTCGAGGGCATGCCCGGGATCCGGCAGATCATCGACCAGAGCGACATCCTTGAAGAGGTCTTCGACATCTTCAACTCGATCCAGCTGGCGGCACTGATCGTCGCGGGCTTCATGGCGGTGGCCGCCTTGCTCCTCGTGGGTAACACCATCCAGGTGGCGGCGTACAGCAAGCGTCGTGAGGTCGCGGTGATGAAGCTCGTCGGCGCGTCGAACTGGTTCATCCAGGCGCCGTTCGTGCTCGAGGCGGTGGTCGCCGGTCTGATCGGCGCGATCCTGGGCTTCGTCGCGCTCTTCATCGCCAAGGTGGTCCTGCTGGACAACAAGCTCCAGGCGCTCACCACGATCCTCACCCCGATTCCGACCGGCAACGTGCTGCTCATGCTGCCGCTGCTGGCCGGTGTGGGCGCCCTGGTCAGCGCGGTCACCGCGTGGATCACGCTGCGCTTCTACCTGAAGGTCTGACGACCTGACCGTGCCGATGGCCGCATTCCCGGACAGGGATGCGGCCATCGGGCGTTTTGGGGCTTTGGGGGTGATTGGTCGCGGTAGCGTGACCCGGTGAGGTACCGCCTGATAGCCGCTTGCCTCTGCCTCCTCGGCATCGTGGGAATCGTCCTGACCGGACCCCGGCCCGCCGCCGCCGATCGCAACGACGACGCGGCCCGGGCCGTCCGCCGGGCCGAGGCCCTCCTGGAGAACGCGAGCGCGGCCGCCCGGACCGCCGCCACCAACCTGGCCCG
The DNA here is from genome assembly GCF_040638175.1 of Actinoplanes sp. NPDC026670. Taxonomy (NCBI): domain Bacteria; kingdom Bacillati; phylum Actinomycetota; class Actinomycetes; order Micromonosporales; family Micromonosporaceae; genus Actinoplanes; species Actinoplanes sp. NPDC026670. The sequence continues at coordinate 194,259 of NZ_JBEZXU010000015.1, read as the reverse complement.
CGCCACCGCCGCCCTTCCCGCCGCTCAGAATCGGGTCGCCACCACCCGCGGTGTGGTCGTCGCCACCCGCGTCCAGGCCGACCTGGCCCGCCGCAACGCCGACCTGGCCCGCAGCGAGCACCGGCGGGTGGCCGGCGACTACGAGGTCGCGGCCGGACGGCTCGACCAGGCCCGGGCCCGGGTCGACGAGATCGCGGCCGCCAGCTACATGGGCAGCCGGCTCACCCGGTTCAACATGCTCGCCCGATCGAGCGGGCCACAGGACATGCTGGACCGCCTCGGGCTCGTCGAATACCTCCAGACCCGGGAACAGGAGGAGGTCCGTACCCTCTTCGGCGCCCGGCGGGAGGCCCGCACCGCGCAGGACCGGGCCGGCGCTGCCAAGCGTGCCGCCGAGGCGGCCGAACGGTCCGCCGTCGACAAACTCCGCGCCGCGCAGAACGCCCAGGCCGCCGCCATCCGCGCCCGGCAGGCGCTCTACCACCTGGTGCTCGCCCGGCAGACCGCGCTGCGGGCCGCCGAGGCCCAGCGGACCACGGTCCTCGCCCAGTACCGGGCCGCGGTCCGGGCCGAACAGCGGGTCCGGTCGGCGGTACGCGGCTGGGAGAACCGGGGCGGTGTCGGCAGCCGCTATCCCGGCGGGCACCTCCTGATGCCCGTCCGCGGCTGGAAGAGCAGCGACTACGGCAACCGCTACGACCCCTACTACCGGGTCTGGCAACTGCATGCCGGCACCGACTTCGCGGCCGGCTCAGGTAGCCCGATCCGGGCCGCCGCCTCCGGCCGGGTCATCCAGGCCGACTGGAACGGCGGTTACGGTAGGTACACGTGCATCAACCACGGGCGATTGAGCGGGTACGGCTTCACCACCTGCTACGCCCATCAGTCCCGGATCTACGTGCGGGTCGGCGACTACGTCCGCCGTGGCGAGGTGATCGGCCGGGTCGGCAGCACCGGCGCCTCCACCGGAGCGCACCTGCACTTCGAGACCCGGTTCGGCGGGGTGCCCCGTAACCCGCTCAATTACCTCCCCGGCTGCCTCTGCTGAACCCCGGGTAGGCTTTTCGCTCATGCCACGGGAACAGGGCCGCAAGGTCGTCGCCTCCAATCGGAAGGCGTACCACGACTACACCATCCTCGACACCTACGAGGCCGGCATGGTCCTCACCGGCACCGAGGTGAAGTCGCTGCGGGCCGGCCGATCGTCCCTGGTCGACGCGTTCGGCCACGAGAAGGACGGCGAGATCTACCTGCACGGGATGCACATCCCGGAGTACACGCAGGGCACCTGGACCAACCACGAGCCGCGCCGGGTGCGCAAGCTGCTGCTGCACCGCGAAGAGATCCACAAGATGCTGGGCAAGCTGCGTGACGACGGCGTCACCCTGGTCCCGCTCTCGGTCTACTTCCACAACGGGTATGCGAAGGTCGAGCTCGGCGTCGCCAAGGGCAAGAAGTCGTACGACAAACGTCAGGACATGGCCAGCCGGGACGCCCAGCGGGAGATCAACCGGGCGATGGGCCGCCGCGCGAAGGGGATGGACTGACGGGTATTCTCGCCCGCCAGGCTTTGATCTTCGCCTGATCCGCCGTTGCCCGATCCTCCACAATCGTGCGATCTTTCGCTGTCGCGCGCCGTCCGTTCCAGCGTTGCCGTCCGATTCTGTGTTGCCGTCCGTTCCTGCTGTGCCGTTCAGATCCTGCGTTGCCGTTCAGATCTTGCGTTGCCGTTTCGATCTTCCGATGCCGTGAGGGAGAGCCACCCGTTGGCGAAGCATGCCATCCGTCAGTTCATCCTGGCCCGCCTCGTGCTCGGCTCCGCCGCCGCGGTGCTCGTCGCCCTGGTCATCTGGGTCGCCGTCGTCGCCGGCGGATCGGGCAGCGACGGCGAGCCGCTGATGGTCCAGCCGACCGCGAACCTCCAGGCCGCCCAAGGTTCCCTACCGGCCACCGCCCCGTCGACCGAATCGGCCACGGTGACACCCTCCGTCGCCCCGTCCACCTCGGCTTCCGCCTCGGCGTCACCCTCAACGTCGGCGTCCAGCTCACCGTCCGCGTCGGCCTCGGGCAAACCCAAACCCTCAAAGAGCGTCAGCCGTACGCCGAGCGCCTCGCCGTCCCGCAGCGCCAGCCCTTCGCCCACGCCTGACGTGTTCACCGCCACGTACTCGACCAGTGCCAACTGGCGGGAGGGGTTCATCGCCGCGATCCGGATCGTCAACAACGACGCGAGCACCCGCGACTGGTCGGTCACGATCACCTACCCGTCCAGCGCCGACGTCGAGGTGCGCGGCGCGTGGAACGCCACGGTCAGCGTCAGCGGCGACACCGTCACCCTGCGAGGGAAGTCGCTGGCCGGCGGGCAGTCCATCACCGCGGGCTTCCAGGGCGCCAAGGGCGTCGCCGACGCGGTACGCCCGGTCGGCTGCTCCGTCGGTGGAGGCTCCTGCCGGATGGGTTAAGATTGCCAGGCTGTAATACAGACATGGGGGTGACTGGTTTCGACTTCGTACGTGGAGACAGGGGAAGCGAGCCGAGGAAGCCGACGTCGTCTCGAGAATCGGTCGTCGGAAACTTATAAGCGCCAACGAAAAGTTTGACGCTGACCAGTACGCTCTCGCCGCCTGAGGCAAGTAGCGTGGTCTGTCGGTCTGGGAGCGCCTCCGTCCCAGCTGCCGGCATCAGCTAGGAGGCTGGCCAATGGGTCCCGGTCACGGGGACCTTACGGCGAGATCAATCAGTGACTGGGCCCGTCGTCCGAACTTGCTCACGTGAGTCGGAGGGCCGAGTAGGGACGTAGTGAGCTGCGCTCGGAGAAGCCCTGACAAAACAACGAAGGACCCGGGTTCGATTCCCGGCACCTCCACTTTGGCGGCCCCCTGTTCGCGGAAAGCGCGAACCGGGGGCCGTTCCGGTTTGTCTACTCCGGGGGCCGAGCCCCCGGAAGCCCCGCATCACGGTGGGCGCTGCAGGTGGCTATGTTCCGCTTACCCCATGGTGGGTGGGTGTGGTGGGTGGTTTTGTTCCGGTTCGCCACCGTCTCAAAGCTGCGGTCGTCTGTGGTGGTTTGGTGGTTTTGTGGGAAGGTTGCCCGAAGCGGCGGCACCGGCGGTGCCGCCGCTTTTGTTTTTTGCTGGGTTAGCGGGCCGGTGCTTTCGGGGCCGGTTTGCTGGTTGTGGGTGTGCTGCACCCGAGCATGACCTGAGCCGCCCTGCGCACCGTCCGGGCCGGGAGGACGTCGCTGCACAGGACGGTTCCCTCCTCGACGGTGCCGAACGTGGTGTAGGTGCCGCCGCCCCAGCGCTCGAACCGGGGGAATCCCCAGCCGAGGCGGCAGACGGCCTGGCTGAACGTGCCACTGACGCGCTTGGTCCCCTTGTAGAGGCCGTAGTAGCCGGGGCTGCTGAACCTCCACTTGACCGTGATGTCCTGAGTGACGGTGGTGCCCTCGTCCTTGCGAACAGAGAACCCGACCGTGCGGGTCACCTCGTCGGAGAGTGTTTCGGACGAACCCGAGTTGCCGTTGATGGTCGTGCCCACACGGTTGACCACGTTCAGGCGATAGGTGTTTTCGGTAAGCGTTCCGGTGGTCACGTTGAAGGTTGCGAAATGGGTCACCACGGGAGACACCGAGGCCGATTCGACGGTGAATACCTGTCGGCCGATCTCGCTGAAGGAGCAGGATCTTCCCACGATCGACGGGGAACCCGCGGCGGAGGCACTCGATGCGAAACCGACGGTCATTCCGGTAACGAGTGTCATCGCGATGAGAAACTCCTCGGTCCGTCGGGGGAGTAGTTTCTTGATCATTTCATTCTCCTGCTGAGTTGGATCCGCCCGGCCCGGATTTCGGCGCCCTCGGATCGATGTCACGGGTTCCTGCTCGCTCCGTCGCTCGACCGTCGGTCGGGCCGCCCGCGCTGCTCACCAGCGCCTGCGGGACTCGCTGAAGCTCCTCGACGGGCTGCCGGTCGCGCCGAATTCCTGCACTCATGTAAATGCGGCCGCAAGCGGTCGATCATTGACGTGAATTTCTCTCCGGTTCGGCGGTTAGGATTCCGAGATCGAATTCCGGGTCGGCGGAAGCTTTTCGGAAGTAGTTTACCGGGTCGATTGTGGGGTCAATTCCGACCCCGGTCATCAGATTTCATTATTCAGATGAACTGATTATCGAAATCCTTTCAGGGTCTACTGCGCCCATAAGTGGATGGTCTTCGGGTGGCCTTCCGGGGTGTCCGGCCATTGGCGCGCCGCTATCCGGGCGCGGTGCCCGCGCGCGTGAGCGTCCGCCCTGTATCGGCCCCGGACGACGGCAACCGGACGGCACCGGGAGAGGTACCGGCCGCGCACCATCCGACCGCGAATCTTCTTCGCATGCCCAGCCGAAACGCGGCTGGACAAGCGGGGGAGAAATAATTGCGTCGTCGGAAGCTGCACAAATACGGTCCGGTCCTGGCGGCCCTGCTCGCGATGGCGAGCACGGTCACGATGGTTCCCCGTAGCGCCGACGCGGCGGCCCGTGCCGCCGTGGTCACCGGAGCAACGGACTTCCAGTCGGCCGCCGCAGACCCCCGTATCGGTGGGCGGCTCTATTCCGGTACGAGCCCGTTCAACCAGGCCATCCCGGCGAACCCCGAGCTGGACCCGCGCTCCGCGGACTATGTGCGGCTGCTGAGCCGTAGCAAGAAGGAGAAGGGCTTCACCATGGCGGTCGGGGAATGGACCGTGCCCGCCTACTTCGTCAAGCAGGACACCAAGCGGCACGACGTCCGGATCTCCGGCTTCGATGACGTCCGACGGGTCATGCGCAACGTCCCGATCCCGGACAACGCCCGGCCGGACCCGGCTGAGGACGCCCACATGACCCTGATCGACCCGGTCACCCGCTGCGAGTACGACCTCTTCGGCGCCAAGAAGACCGCGACCGGCTGGACCGCGATCTGGGCCAACGTGACCTCGACGTCGGACAGTGGGATCTACCCGTACAGCATGTCGACCCGGGCCACCGGATTCGCGCCGCTCGCCGGCATGGTCTGGCCCGCCGAGCTGCGCAACGGCCGTATCGACCACGCGCTCGTCTTCGCCTACCCGTACACCAAGTCCGGCGGACCGGTGGCGCCGGCCACGTCCAGCGACGGCCGGACCACCCTGGCCGCGGCGATGCCGGAAGGCGCCCGGGTGCAGCTCGACCCGGCCCTGGACCTCAGCACCCTGGGGCTGAGCGCCTACGAGCGGACGATTGCCGAGGCTCTGCAGCGGTATGGCATGTACCTGGGCGACACCGGTGGAGCGTTCGCGATCTACGGGGTGAGCCGGCAGAGCTTCGACACCGACCCGTACGCGGGAGTGCTGCCCACCACCGAGACCTACGCCTTCCTCAACAAGATCCCGGTGGAGAAGTTCCGGGTGCTGAAGACCGGTAAGCAGGTCGCGCAGACGCGCTACTCGATCGTGCCGTCGACCTGTGCCCGGATCGACGTCGTGAACTGACCTCGTACGTGTAGGAGAGCCACCGTCGCGCCCGCGGTTCGGGAGAACCGAACGGGACGCGGCGGTGGCTTTCTGTTGTGTGGCTTTACTGCTGCGTGGCTTCGATCAGCCGGCTACGGCCTCGATCCGGGCGCAGCTCGACGGCACGATCGAGTAACGCGTCTGTGCCATCTGTTTGCCGGTCTTCAACACCCGGAACCTGTTCACCGGGATCTTGTTGAGGAACACATACGGTTCGTCCGGCAGCAGTCCCGTGTAGGGATTGGTGTCGAAGCTCTGCGGGCTCACCGCATAGAGCGCGAACGCGCCGCCGGTGTCACCGAGGAACATCCCGTAGCGTTGCAGGGCCTCGGCGATCGTCCGTTCGTAGGTGGTCAGCCCGAGCGTGTCGAGGTCCAGGGCCGGGTCGAGCTGAACCCGGGCGCCCTGTGGCATCGCCGCGGGCAGCGCTGTCCGGCCGTCGCTGGCGGTGGCCGGGGCGACCGGTCCGCCGGACTTGGTGTACGGGTAGGCGAAGACGAGCGCATGGTCGATCCGCCGGTTGCGCAGCTCGGCGGGCCAGATCATGCCGGCGAGCGCTGCGAACCCGGTGGCCCGCGTCGACATCCCGGCCGGGTAGATCCCGCTGTCCGCGATCGAGGTGACGTTGGCCCATTTGGCGGTCCAGCCGGTCGGGGTCTTCTTGGCGCCGAAGAGGTCGTACTCGCAGCGGGTGGCCGGGTCGATCACTGACAGGTGGGCGTCCTCCGACGGGTCGGGGCGGGCGTTGTCCGGGATCGGGACGTTGCGCATGACCCGCTGGACGTTGTCGTAGCCGGAGATCCGGACGTCGTGTCGCCTGGTGTCGTGCTTGACGAAGTAGGCGGGCACGGTCCACTCCTCGACCGCCAGCACGAAGCCCTTCTCGTTCTTGCTGCGACCCAGCAGGCGTACGTAGTCGGCGGAGCGCGGGTCCAGTTGGGGGTTCGCGGGGATGGCCTGGTTGAACGGGCTGGTGGCGGAATGGAGACGCCCGCCGGTCCGGGGGTCCAGGTTGTCCTCGACGCGGTGCGGGGCGTCGGTCGACCGGTGGCATCTGACCACCGTCAGCGTGATCAGCGAGATCACGAGCAGCGCCGCGATGATCCGGCCCGGTCCGGGGCGGGTGAAGCCGGCTCGGACCCGGCTGTTCGCCCAGCGGCCGGCCGAGAACCAAGGCCGTCTGGGCGGATCTGCCTGAACGTCTCGGTCGGCTCGCGTGGTGACGGGCGTTCGCGGGGCGGATCCAGTGGGGTCCGGCTCCTGGCGGCGCGGCTCCTCGATGTTCAAGGCGAGATTCCCTATGGGCGACGGGGGCGCGGTGCGCCCGGAGACGAAGTTCTTCTGATCTGGGAACAGGGATTCTGGGAACCGGGATCGCGGAAGGTCCGGATCACCGGGTTCCGGAAGGCGCTCGCGAGCGAAGGCCACTCGAACGAGTCCGAAGATCGTGGCTACGGGTGACGGATGAGACCAGGTCGGCCGCAGGCCACCTGCACCCTTTGCCAGGCTTGGCGGGTTCCCGGACGAATTGTCCGTCACCGTGTCGCCCAGGCCTCGTTGATCAACGCGGACATCGATCGTTCGTGGGCAGGACGTGCTGCCGCGGATGTGAACAGCGAAGACGCCGGCGATCAGAATCACCTTGGTGGGAACCGGGTGACTGTCGCCGTGTCCGGACTCTATCTGCAAAAATTGAGCGGAAAATAATATGAGGATCCTGGTAACCGGCGGAGCCGGCTTCATTGGTGCGAACCTGTGCAGCGAGCTTCTCGCGAGGACCGAAGTCGAAGCCGTCACGGTTCTCGACGATTTCAGCACCGGCAATATTTCCAACATCGAGTCGATTCCTGTCGAGGTAGTCAAGGACACCATTCTCAGTCGCGACACCGTCGCCGAATTGGTCAATCAATGTGATTCGGTGATTCATCTGGCCGCGCAGCCCTCGGTGCCGCTCTCGGTCATGGATCCACTTTCGAGTCACGAGGTGAACATGAATGGCACGGTCACGATTCTGGAGGCCTGCCGAAAATTCCAGAAGTCATTCATCTTCGCCTCGTCGTCGGCTGTGTACGGCCAAACCCAAAAGCTGCCCATCAGTGAGGACGACGCCGCTGCGCCGGTGAGTCCATATGCTGCCAACAAGCTTGCCGCTGAATCTTATGCACTGGCGTACGCATCGACGTATCGGATCCCTGTCGTGGCGTTCCGGTTCTTCAACGTCTACGGCCCTCTCCAGTCACCGGACCACCCGTATGCGGCGGTCATCCCGTCCTTTATCGATGCGGCGCTGCGTGGCCGGCCACTGGTCATCTACGGTGACGGGACGCAGTCCCGGGACTTCACGTATGTCGGTTCTCTGGCTTCGGTTCTTGCCGACGCGGCCCTGAACCGAATGGCGAGTCCGTCCCCTGTCAACCTGGCCTTCGGCACGCGGACGACGATCATCGACCTGGCCAAGAAGATCGAACTGATCTCCGGCCGGCCAATTGATCTTCAATTCACCAAGGCCCGGGCGGGCGACGTCCGTGATTCGCAGGCAAATGGCGGCCGGTTGCGGATGCTAATGCCCGAGGCGCGCGATTCCGACCTGGATTTCGGACTCCGGTCGACGATTGACTGGTTCCGGCTCCGAGAGGCGGAGTTCACGGAGCAAATCCTGGTGTGAAGTCGTGGACATCTGCGGCCCGGTTGTGAGAACACCTCCTGATCCGGCTTTGTCCGGATGCCGCGGACTCATCCACCTCCGAAGGTAGTGGCGGCTGATGGCGCCCGGATGCGACCGGTTGACCGGTCATTGGGCGCCATCGGTCGGCCCGACTGTTCCCGGCCGGGTGAAATGTGCCGGCAGAACAGTGTCGGAGTGGCGCCGGCATGCACAATTAATCGAAAGCGTCGACGTCCGGCCCGTGAGTCATCGATCGAGCCGTGCCCAAGTACCGGAACCAGGAGTACGTCGCCTTGCGAGAACGATTCCGTCGCGCACTGGACATGGGCGGCATCGAGATTTCACCCCTTGTATCGGTCGCTACGATCGGCATTGCCGCCGCGACCGAGTCACTGACTCTGCATGAGGCCCCGGCCGTCACGGCCGCCATATTCGCATCCATTCTCATTGTTCGTTGTGGTCGTCCCTTCGCACATTTTCTTCCGATGGCCAAGTGGCTGGTGCCGGCCAGCGGGCCATTGATCTTCCTGGCGATGACGCTGGCCTCGGACCTCGTCGCCCGGCGCGCGCACATCCCGTCGCGGAAGCTCGCGATCGTCTGCCTGGCCGGCAGCCTGGGCATCGTTCTGCTGTCCCTGCGCCGCCGGCCGAGGAGCAGGGCGGTCCGTATCGCGCTGCTGGGCAACTCCGAGCTGGTCACGGCACTGAATCAGGCGCTGGTCGTGCATCCGTCCGTCGGCCAGGTCGTCGGATATGTCGGTGAGCCGCCGGCCGGCCCGCTCCAGGGTCACGATCACCGGCTGGGACCGGAGAGCGAGCTACCCGCCATCATCGAGCGGAACGGGATCGACCTCCTGCTGGTCTCCTCGGAGGAGGCCCGTCGTTCCGCGTTCGAACTGCTGGCCGCCAACTGTCTGGACATGAAGGTCCGCGTGATCGAGCTGGTCTCGTTCTGCGAGGAGACCTTCGGGCTGACGGCGCTGGCGGCGATCGAGCCGCGCTGGCTCGAATCAGTGCTGCACCCGAGCTATCAACCGGGGACACCCCGGAGCAAACGGATCCTGGACGTGGTCATCAGCCTGGTGGCGGGCCTCCTCGCCGCGCCGGTGCTCGCCGTCCTCGCCGTCCTGGTGAAACTGGACGGCGGCCCGGTCCTCTACCGGCAGATGCGGATCGGCGAGCGCGGCCGGCCGTTCGAGATCCTGAAGATGCGTTCCATGCGTTCCACCAGCGAGCACGAGCAGTGGTCGTCCCGTGCGGATCCCCGGGTCACCTGGATCGGGCGGTTCATGCGCCGCACCCACCTGGACGAGCTGCCGCAGATCGTCAACGTCTTCCGTGGCGACATGAGCATCGTCGGTCCACGCCCCGAACAGCCGGCCCTGGCCGAACGCCTGCGGCTGGCGATCCCCTACTACGACGTCCGTCATCTCGTGCGGCCCGGCCTGACCGGCTGGGCCCAGGTACGTGGCGGTTACGCGGGATCCGAAGCCGGATCCGCACTGAAGGTCTGCTACGACCTCTACTACATCAAGCATCGATCGTTCTCGGTCGACTGCGTGATCCTGCTGGAGACCGTCCGAACCCTGGTCTTCGACCGTCAGTGGCAGACCGCCAGCGCACATCGGGCGCTGGCGTCCTCGACTCCCTCCCCCCAGACCTAGTGGATTTAGGCGTGCCCCAGTGATCAATACCCTGCTTCAGGACAAACCGAGCACGAAACCAGTAGCGCCGGCGCCGACGCCGGCACTGGTCGGCATCGTCCGCTACTGGAGATTCATCGCCGTGGTGGTCGCGACCTGCGTCGCCGCGACGACCGCCTACGTCCTCCTCATACCCCCGAAGTGGGAGGCTTCCGCGCACATCCTGGTCGCACCGGTTCCGGCGGATGCCGACCTGTCGGGACTGGGCGTCATCACCGGGTCCGTCGAGCCGGCACGATCGGTGCAGACGGCCGTCGCGCAGCTCGACACACCGGCCGCCGTCGCCGCCACCGCCGCCAAGCTCGGCGCTCCGTGGAGCCCGGCGTCCGTCGATCAGAGCGTCGTGCTCGAGCCGTTGGGCCAGAGTTACGTCGTCGCGGTGAAGGCGCAGGCCGATTCGCCCGCCGCCGCCGCCCGGCTGGCCACGACGTTCGCGGAAGCCGCCCTCGCGACGAGGAACTCGGAGATCCGGAAACGGGCGGCGACCCTGCTCGCCCTGCGCGCCAAGATGCCGGCCGGCGCCACGAGCAAACCGAGCGCGGCCAGCACGGCACGCCTGGAACTGATCATCCGAACCGGTGACCCCTCACTGTCGACGGATCAGCCGGCCAGCCCGCCGACTGCGCCGGTCGGGCTGCCGGCCGCGTACAAGATCGCTTTGTCGTTGGTCCTCGGTCTCTGCCTCGCGGTCGCCGGCGCCTGGGCTCGAACTCATCGGGCCGCGCCCCGCACCGGGATGCGGGCGCCGGCGTACCCGCCGGGCGACGGCGGTTCGGACAAGTGACGACAGCCGTCCGAGGGCGGCCCGCGCAGCTCCACGGGTTGTCCCTGGTCCTCGCCGTGACCTGCGCGGCGGTGGCCCTCGGGGCGCTGGTCGGGTTCGATGAGCGGATCGCGGTCGGTGCGCTGTGCGTGGTGGCCCTCGCCGCCTGCTGCTTCCGGAATCCGACCGCGGGCCTGCTCTGCTGGCTGCCGGGTGTGTTCGTCCCCGCCAGCGTTGCCGGTGGCGCGTTGTTGCGGGCCGGCTTCGTGCTGTCGCTCGCCGCGTGGGCCGTCGACGCGATCCGGCGCCGGTCGATCACCGACGAACGGATCCGTGAATTCCGCTGGCTGGTCGCCCTAGTCATCACGATGTACCTGTGGTTCGGGGCGACGATGCTGTGGGCGGACGACCCGGCGGCCGTCGTGCGGGAGTACCGGTGGTGGCCGATCCCGTTGGCGGTCTTCGGCCTGGTGCTGACCCGGATCACCTCCATCAGGCTCCTTCTGCTCCTGGTGAGCACCTTCGTCGCGTCGGCAACGCTCGCCGCCACCATCGGCATGATCACCCTGCGCTCGACCGCCTCCGCCTCCGCGGACCCGCTGACCAGCATGGACAACCGTGTCTCGGGGGCCGCCGGAGACCCCAACGGGCTGGGGGCCGGGCTCATCGCCGCGGCGATCCTGGCGTTCGGCCTGGCGTGTGTGGTCCGCCGGGCCTGGGTCCGGTCGGCGATCGTGGTGGCGATCCTGATGCTGGCGGCGGCAGCGGCCGGAACGGCGTCGCGCATGGTCGTGATCTCGGCCGGTGTCGCGTTCGTCGCCGCCCTGGTGATCTTCCGGCAGGTGATCGGACGGGTGCTCGCGGCCGCGGTGTGCGTGGTCGTGCCGGCCGCCTTGTGGTTCTACTGCTTCCCGCCGGCGTGGCAGCGGATGGTGGTCTCCAACGACGGCGGGTCCGGCCGGGAGGATCTGTGGAACGCCGCGGTCCATCTGGCGCTGGAGAACCCGATCGCCGGGCTGGGACTGGACAACTTCCAGGTTCACAAACCGGGCGTCGCGCTGGCGATCGGCGAGGTGCAGAACGCCTCCGCCATCGCGGAGAAGCCGCTGGTGGCACACAACACCTACCTGCAGCTCTGGGTGGACAGCGGCGCGATCGGCCTCGGGCTGTTCCTCGCGATCATCGGGTTCTGCACCTGGTGTTCGCTGCGTGCCGGTCGCGACTTCGCCTGGGCCGGCCGTCGCGACCTGGCGGCGCTGAGCCGCAGCGTGGCGGTGGCGGTGATCTCGCTGCTCGGGTCGGCCGCGTTCCTCACCATCGCGCGTGACTTCCGGCTGTGGATCCTGCTGGCGGCCGGGCCGATCCTGCTGTCGCTGGCCCGGGCCGAGACCCCATGGCGCCGCGGGCCTTCGGCGGAGACGACGCCGGTCACCGAACCGTGCCCCGCGTCATGACGGACGCCAAGACCCTGCCGGAGGACCGCCGGCCGCCGATGTTCCGCGCGGCGATGCAGACCTACGGGTCCTACCTCCTCGCGTCCGCGGGTGGTCTGGCCAACGTGATGCTGACCGCGCGCCTGCTGGGCGCGAGTGGCCGGGGTGAGGTCGCCTTCCTCACCACCGTCGCGGGGCTGGTCGGGTTCCTGGCCACCCTGAGCGCGTACGAGGCCATGACCAACATCAGCGGAACCCGTCCGGGCGAACGGCCGGCCCTCGCCGGCGCCAGTGTGGTTCTCGCCGGGGTGCTGGGCCTGCTGGGCGCAGCCGCGGCCTGGGTCTTCTTCTGGGCCGTCCCGGCGTCCGGAATCCAGCTCACCGACGTCGACGTCCTGATCGCGGTCAGCGCCATCCCGATCTCGATCCTGCAGCTCAACTTCCTGTACCTGGCCCGTGCCTCGTACAGCCTGGCGATGGCCAGCCTGGCCTGGATCAGCGCGCCGCTGGCCACCCTGGCCCTCAACGCGGGACATGCGGTGATGGGCAGCCTGACGATCCGGGTCGCCGTCCTGGACTGGGTGATCGGAATCGCCGTCTCCGCCGGGTTGCTGGTGGCCCACGTCGGCCGGTCCTCCGGATTCGCCCTCCCATCGGCGCCCCTGCTCAAGCAGATCCTCGGGTTCGGGCTGCGCAGCCACCTCGGCGGCGTCATGGTGTCCGGGACCTACCGTCTCGACCACTGGCTGCTCGGCGTGCTCGGTGGTGCCCGTGAGCTGGGCACCTACAGCGTCGCCGTGGCGTGGTTCGACGCGATCGTCCACCTGTCCCGGGCGGTGAGCGTGACCTTCCGGCCGGACCTGCTGCGGGCCACGAAGGCGGACGCCGGCCGGCAGGCGGCTCGGATCTTCCGGATCTGTGCCGTCTTCGTGCTGATCCTGGTCGGTGGAACCATGCTCATCGCGCCGTTCCTCTGCGTGACCATCTTCGGCCCGGAATTCTCGGACTCCGTGCTGGACCTGCGGATTCTCGCCGTCAGCGCCTTCGGGGTGATGGCGTTCAACATCTTCGGCACCGCACTGGTCGCCCAGCAGCGGCCGATCCTCGAGTCGGTCGTGCACGGTGTCGGATTCGCGGTCGCGATCGTCCTGTTCCTGGTGATGATCCCGCCGTTCGGTGCGTCCGGCGCAGCTCTCGCATCCACGATCTCCTATCTGATCTGTGGCTGCGTCGCGCTGGGTCTCGTGCACCGGACGCTCGGTTTGCAGTACCGCTCGCTCGTGCCGCGGCTGTCCGACATCGACCAGCTGATGCGGTTGTTGCCCAGACGGAAAGGTTGACATGCCGGAGAGCAGTGCGACCCCCGTGGTGTCGGTGCTGGTGCCCGTCCTGAACGAGGCGTCGCACATCGAGACCACGCTGGCGATGATGTGTGACCAGCAGGTGCCTGGCGGCTTCGAGATCCTGGTGATCGACGGGGGCTCCACCGACGGGAGCCGGGAGATGGTCGAGGACATCTCGGCCCGGGATCCGCGGATCCGGCTTCTGGACAACCCGGAACGGCAGATCCCGATGGCGCTCAACATCGGCCTGCGCGCGGCCCGAGGCGGCTTCATCGCGCGCATGGACGCGCACACCCGTTATCCGGCGGGCTATCTGGCCACCGGGCTGGCCCGCCTCCAGGCAGGCGACGTCGCCTGGGTGAGCGGAGCGGCGCTCGCGGCCGGTGACGGCCGATGGTCCAGGCGCGTGTCCATGGCGCTGCACACGTCGATGGGTGTCGGTGGCGCGACCTTCCGCCGGCCCGGCCCGGAGAAGGACGCCGACACCGGGTTCACCGGGATCCTGCGCCGGAGCACCCTCGAAGACCTCGGCGGCTGGGACGAGGGCTGGCCGGTCAACGAGGACGCCGAGCTGGCGGCCCGGGTACGGGCGACCGGCGGCCGCATCGTGTGCCTGCCGGAGATGGCGGCGACGTACACGCCACGTGACAGCCTGCCCGCGCTCGCCCGGCAGTACTGGCGGTACGGGCAGTACCGGGCCAAGACCTCCCGCCGGCATCCCACGAGCATGCGCCGGTCACACGTCCTGCCACCGGCGCTGGCGCTCACCGCGGCTCTCGCCGTTCTGCCCGGGCCGTACCGGTGGCTGCCGCTGACCGGCATCGCGGTCTGGGTTGTGGCTGCGGTCGCGGTTGCCGGCCGCGAGATGGTTCGCGGCCGGCAACCGGTCGACTGTGCCCTGCTTCCCGCGGTCTTCGCGGTCATGCAGCTGGCGTGGGGCGCCGGCTTCATCGCCGGTTGCGCCCGGTTCGGGCCGCCCTTCGGCGCGCTGGCGCACCTGGTGCGAACGGCCCGCCACCGCAGCCCCGCGAAGCTGGTCAAGGCTCACACCTGAGGTCGGACCAGCGCCTTCTCGGACGACTTGACTCTCAGCACCCGGCCGCGGAGCCGGCGCTGTATCGGACCGTCGATGTACCGGTTGACCACGACGCTCGCGGTGAGCGCCAGCGCTGTCGCCAGAATCAGAAGCGCCAATCGGAGCCAGGGCCCGCCTCCGGCGAGGGCGCCCTCGAAAACGATCCGGGAGAGGAACAGGATGACGAACGGGTGGAACAGATAGAGCGCGTAGCTCGCGTCGCCCAGTTCCACCAATAGTGTGGTCCACCGGCCGGCCGGCAATGCGGATTCGGTCAGCAGGCCACCCGCGACCACGAGGACGGCGGGCAGGCCGTACTGAAGAAAGCGCACGTCCGTTCCGCCGGCGAAGACCGCTCCGGCATCCACGGCCAATAGCAGGCCGATGCCACCGGCGATGAGGAAACCGCCAGCGACGGCACTCGCCATTCGGCCTACCATGAATCTGGCCGGTATTTCGCGGGACCTTTCGTAAATCACCCAGAGCAGAACCCCGGACAGGAACTCCAGAAACAGGCTGCTCTGATAGAAGCGAACGAGATACCACTCCGAGGGTGCGAACCAGCCACTCAGCACGAGCAGGCAGAGCAACGCGGCCGCGAGCGCGAGGCCGCGTCTCGCGTTTCTGGTGGCCAGGAGCGCGAGCGCCACCATCACGTAGAAGAACATCTCGTAGTTCAGCGTCCAGCCGGCCTCGAGGATCGGCCCGGGTCTCGTCGCCATCTCGTACGGGATGAACAGGGCCGACTTGAGCAGGCCGGCCGGGGAGACCTCGGCGCTGTTGACCCGGTCGGGGAGCGCGAGGACCACGCTCGTCATGAGAAAAGTGGCGACCAGGTAGATCGGCACGACCCGGATGACGCGGATCCGCAGGAAGTTCTCCCGCCTCCGCAGGGCCGTGCCCGCAATGATGAAGCCACTGATTACGAAAAATATATCGACGCCCCACGCGCCTGTCTGTGGGAAGCCGAATCCACCGTGCGGCGAGTTGCAATGGAAATAGACCACCGCGGTCGCCGCCATGGCACGCAGGATCTGGATACTCCGGATCGTGCCGCCGCTTGCAGATGACATGAAGTGGACCGTAGCAGAGACGACCGGCCTTCTTTCGGCCGAAGATTTTTCGCATAAATCCGTGGCCACGCTTTTAGCGTGAAGGCACCCCTATCCGACGACCTCGGCCATCGGCCGGCGACGCCATCGCCGGAGGCGCGCACGAGGGCCCCAAAAGGTTTCCGAACTCATCTCGGGTTCGAAGATGTCGCGGATCAGGGCGTAGCACTGCTGGCGCCGGCGCTCCGGTAGTCCGGGCATGGATCCGACGACCGGAAACATCGCCTTGACTCCCCACGATGATGGGGACCGGCGCCAATTCGAGGTGCGCTCGGCGAACAGGCGATGCCGGCGAGTACGCAGCTGGGCGTTCAAAGCCTCGATGCGGCCGAGGCTTTCCCGATACATTCGGGGAGTGGCGTGCTGGCGGTAGTGCAGCGTCACCGCCGGGACGTGCACACCCTGCGCGCCGATCTCGGCGAGCTTCATCCAGAGATCCCAGTCCTCGAACCCGGAACCCATGTCCCACCCGCCCACCGAGGTCAGTGCGCTGCGCCGGATCATGCTGGCGACGACGACCTCGTTGACGTACGTGATCCGCCACGGGTCCAGGAGTCGCGCGCCCGGGACCCGCCCGGTGAAGGCGCCGAAGCAGGAGTAGTCGCCCCACGCGAGGTCGGCCTCCGGCTGCGCGTCCAGAACGTCCGCGAGGCGCTTCAGGGCGCCTGGCGCGAGCCGGTCGTCGGAGTCGAGCGGCTGGACGTACCGTGCGCTGGTGTTCCGGACGCCGGTCATCCGCGCCGCGGACAGTCCCTGGTTCGACTGCGTGATGACCCGGATGCCGGATTCCTGTAGATCGGCGAGAATGTCGAGCGTGCGCCCGTCGGTCGAGCCGTCGTTCACGATGACGGTCTCGCATTCCTCCTGGTCCCGCACCGACTCGAGAGTCTCCAGGAGGAAGTGGCCGTCGTTGAAGCACGGAATGACCACCGCCACCCGGGGTTCGGCATCTGTGTCGGCGAGCATTCCTCAGCCCTTCTGCCGGGTTCCGCCGGTAAGGAAGGCGGCCGCCGAGGCGGAGGTCGCTTCCAGGGTTCGCATCTCCGCGAGTTCCCGGCCCCGCTCCACCAGCGCGGCCAGACGGGCGCTGTCCGCGATCAGCCCGTCGATCGATTCGGCCAGCGCGGCCGCGTCGCCGGACGGCACCAGCACGCCGGCCCGGCCGTCGTCGAGCACCAGCCCGACCCCGCCGACGTCGGTCGCCACGATCGGGACGGCGTTCGCCTGCGCCTCGACGAGAGCCTGGGGCAGTCCCTCGGTGACCGAGGTGAGGACGAACAGGTCGGCGCGCCGGTAGTAAGCCATCAGCTCCTGGCCGATCGGCACGAATCCCGGAAGCGAGACGACGTCCCCGATGCCGAGCTCAGCCGCTCGCTCGTGGACTGCCGACCGCATCTCGCCGTCACCCACCCAGGTCAGCCGGTAGCGGCCCGGGCATCGTGAATGCAGCCTCGCGAGCGCGTCGAGCAGCATCATCGGGTTCTTCTCCGGCGCCAGCCGGCCGACGGCCAACAGCTCGATCGGGCCGGTCAGCTCGCGCCGCGGGCCGGCCGGCCGGAGGTCGGAGTGCCGGACGAGCGAGACACTCATCGGATACAGGCCGGTCCGCGGTCCGCCGTAGGTCTTCTCGATACCGGTGCCGAGGACCGTTGTCGGCATCTTCCGGGACAGCAGCCGCCAGGCGGCGTCCAGCAGCCGCACGGCGAGCAGGATTCCGGTACGGCGGGCGCCCGGCCGCATCCGGCTGGCGAAGTAGTGCAGGGTCTCCTGGCGGACGCCGAGCGTCACCCGCCGGCGCCGGGCCGCCGCGAGAACGGCGAGCAGGAATCCGTACGGATGCGGGCCGAAGACCCAGACGTGGTCGACGTCGTCGAGATGCCGCCACATCGCCCGTACCGTCGGGAGGGCGTTGGTGGCCAGCGCGCCGGGCGACACCGCCGGGTAGTAGGGCAGACCGGCGACGCCCGGACGGCCGGGGAGCTCGAAATCTGCGCCCGCGTTGCTCGATTGCCTGGCAAAAATCGTCAGGCCTGGGAAACTTGATCCGACCTCGCAGACGAAGGTCAGGAACGCCAGGCTCGCCGCGTTGGTCCGCACGGTGTGGATCTCGTCCCCGTGGCCGATGTCGACCACCGTGTCGACGTAGACGCCGAGCCTTCCTCGGCCCGCGGTCTGATCTCTGGGCGAACGCAACAAGAAGGTCCCTCCGGCCTCGGTTCGGTAGGCATCGCTGGCGGACGGTCGACGTCCCCGTCGTGTAACGACACCTTCGCCGAGAGGGTGGCGGGGAACTCCGGAGTATCTCGGCTACGCCAGGCGTGGCCCCGGAATTCACCTGCACGGATTAGGCCGATCAGCCGAGCGCCGGGCGCCGCCGAGCCGGATCCCGGCGAATTCCCGGTGCTCATCGCCCCTCCGTCCGCAGGGGACTCATCTATGCTGCGGGCGATGTGACGCATCGACATGGGTCGTGTTCGCTGTCATAGCCATGGGGGCTTGTCGTGATCGGATCTCTTCTCGTTCGGCTCGGTGGTGTCCTCACCGCCGGACTGCTCCTGGCCGGAGGGATGACCGCGCCCGCGGGCGCCGCTCCGGCCTCGGCCGGTGTCGGTGACATCGGCGGCGTCTATCTCGACCACGCCGGCGCGCCGCTGGCCGACGCCTGGGTGGTGGCCTGGGGTGCCGAGGACGGGTCGTACCTGGGTGGCACGGCCACCGACGCCGAGGGGCGCTACCAGCTGACCGGGATCGGTGAAGGGCCGGTGAAGGTCTCCTTCCAGACCGATTCCCTGATCCAGTGGGCGCCGCAGGAGCTCAGCCAGGAGGCGGGGCAGGTCTACGACGTGACCGACGGCGGGGTGCTGACCGTCGACGCGCGGCGGCTGCCGTCAGGTGTCGTCGAGGGGACGGTCACCGGCGCCGACGGCTCGCCCGCGGCCTGGCTCCAGGTGGACGTCCACGAGCTCGCGGGCGGTTCGCGGGCGCTGACCTACACCGACGACGCCGGGCGGTACCGGGTGACCGTGTGGGCCGGTGACCAGCACGTCGGGTTCGGACCGGACTCCGCCCGGCAGTGGGCGCCGCAGTCGGCCACCGAGGAGGACGCGGCCACGTTCAGCGTCGCGGCGGGCACGACGGTCCGGGTCGACGAGACGCTGCTCCCGACCGGCACGTTCCGCGGCCGGATCACCGGTGTCGACGGTAGCCCGCTGCCCTGGATCGAGGTGCTGCTGTTCGCCGGGGAGCGGCGGATCTACGGCGGCTTCACCGGCGAGGACGGCGACTACTCGTTCCCGGCGCTGCCCGGTGACTACGTCGTCGCCTTCCAGGCCGCCCCCAACGGGGCCGTCCAGTACATCCCGGGCGCGGTCGACCGGGCCGGGGCTCGGGTCTACACGCTCGCCGCGGGGCAGACGATCGTCGCTGACGACTCGGTGCTCAAGCCGGCCTCCGTGTCCGGTCGCCTGGTCGCGGCGGACGGTGGCGCGAAGGCGGAGTTCCAGGTCTACCTCACCTCGACCGACGACGAGCACAGCTACGGCACCTCGACCGGATCGGACGGCGGGTGGCGGGTCGACGACGTCCACCCCGGCGACTACCAGGTCTCGTTCATGAACCCGTCGGGCTCGCGGAACCAGTGGGCGTACGGGAAGACCACCCGCGAGGCGGCCGACGTGATCACCGTCGGCGGCGGGGCGGACGTGACCGTGGACGACACCTGGCTGACCGGCGCGACGGTGGCCGTCAAGGCGGTCGACGAGGTCACCGGGGCGCCCGTCACCGACTTCTGCGTGCAGGTCGAGTCCGGCGGGTTCGAGCAGGGCTGCTCGGTCGGCGGGGTCGCCACGGTGGGCGATCTGACCCCGGGCGAGGCCGTGGTCGACGTGCTGCCGGGGGAGGACACCTACTTCCTGCGCGACCGCGACAACCCGGTCACGCTGGTCAGCGGCCAGACCGCCACGCTCACGGTTCCGCTGGCCAAGGGCGGCAAGGTGTCGTTCACCGCCACCGACCACACCACCGGCCGGCCGGTGCCGGAGACCTGCTTCGTGCTGACCACGATCGGCGGGGGCGGCCTGCCGGACGGGTACGGCGACTGCACCGAGAACCAGGGCACGTCGACCAGCGCCGCGCTCGCCCCGGGCACCTACGAGGCCTTCGCCGTCACCCCCGGCACCTACGGCCACCAGTGGATCGGCTCGTCCGGCGGCACCGGCGACCAGAAGGCGGCGGCCCGGATCGTGGTCCGGACCGACCGGACGGTGGCCGCCCCGCCCGCACGCCTGGACCGGGCCGGGTCGATCACCGGCGTGGTCAAGGGGGCCGACGGCGCGCCGATCGAGGGCGCCAACGTCTCGTTCACCGCCTGGAGCTTCGGCGCCGGGCCGATCCACGACGTCGACACCGACAGCCGTGGCCGGTACACGATCGGCAAGCTCGGGCCGTACGCGTGGCCGCTGGCGTTCAGCGCGTCAGGTCACCCGCGGCAGTGGTCGGGCAACGTCGGCAACCGCTTTCAGGCGGTGCACATCCCGGTCACGTCGAGCGCCGCGGCGACCTACGACATCAAGCTGACCGGCGGATCCGTGCTGACCGGCAAGGTCGTGATCCCGCCCGGACTGCCCGCGGACGGCTGGCGGCTCACCGCGATCAACGCGGTCACCGGTGACCAGATGGCCGAGTTCGACAGCTACGGCCAGGGGCCGGGTGGGACGTACCGGATGCCGGTGATCGGAAGACAGCAGGTCAAGATCCGCTGGCTGGCGACAGGCGAGGGCGACATCATCAAGACCGGGTGGTACGACCACGCGACCGGCCAGGACTCGGCGACCCGGGTGGGTGTGCCCGCCTCCGGAACGAAACGCGTCAACGTGACGCTCGGCTGATCACCGGCACGAAGACGCCCCGGGCTCGCAGGAGCCCGGGGCGTCTCGGCGTCAGGTCAGTAGGAGCCGGCGCTCTGGAAGTGGTTCCAGGCCCCGCAGGGGGAGTCGTAGCGGCCCTTGATGTAGCCCAGCCCCCAGGTGATCTGGGTGGCCGGGTTGATCCGCCAGTCGTCGGCCACCTGCCCCATCTTGTCGCCGGGGTAGGCCTGCGGGATGCCGTACGCGCCTGAGCTGCGGTTGGTGGCCTTGTAGTTCCAGCCGCTCTCGTGGTCCCACAGCTTGTTCAGGCAGGAGAACTCGCTGAACTCGAAACCTGCCTTGATCATCAGAGCGCACCCGATCTCGCGGCTGCCGCTGAGACTCTGGCAGGAGGCCGGAATCGTGCCGGTGTAGGGGACCGGGCCGGTCAGGGCGGCGCGCTCGGCGGCGGCCTTCTTCTCGGCGGCGTCCTGCTTCTGCGCGGCTTCGAGCTTGCGGGCGTCCGCCGCGGCGGTCTTGGCCATCGTCGACGCCTTCAGCGCGGCGGTGCGCTCCGACTCGGCCCGCGCCGCCCGGTCGGCGGCGTGTTTCGCCTCGCGCTGCACGGTGGCCTGCTCGGCGGCGAGCACCGCCTGGTGGGCCTCGGCCGCCGACCGGTCGCGGGCGTCGCTCTGTCGCACCAGCTGAACACCACCGGCCACACCGGCCAGCAGGAGCGTCACCGACGCGACGCGCGCGCCGACGGCCTGGAAACGTTGCGGTCGAGTCACCGGGGGTCCCTTCGACAGCCGTGAGCCGTCCTCGGGGGTTACGACGGTCCAGCGGCAGATCGCTGTGCAGCGAAGTGGGACGGATCATACGCGTGGGGCGGGTGTGCCGGATGTCCCGACCGTGGGACGGGCTGGCGTGACCCACGACACCGATACATACTTGTCGATGCTTCTGGATCGGGGCGATGTGGGGAGCCGGGCCGCCGCCGTGCCGGGAGCGCCCCGTCCCCACGATCCCCGCAAGGAATCCCCCATGAGAACGAAAGTGAAGGCCCTGCTCGCCGCCCTCGCCATGGCAGTGGCGACAGCAGTGGCCGCCGTCGCCCTCCCACAACCCGCCTCCGCGGCCGCGTTGACCGAGGTCACCGGCTTCGGGACCAACCCGAGCAACCTGCGGATGTACCTCTACGTCCCGGACAACCTGGCGCCCCGGCCGGGTCTGCTCGTGGCCGTCCACTACTGCACCGGCACCGGGCCGGCCTTCTACAGCGGATCCCAGTTCGCCGCGCTGGCCGACCGGTACGGCTACATCGTCATCTACCCGTCGGTGACCCGGAGCAGCCAGTGCTTCGACGTCGCCTCCCCGCAGGCGCTGGTCCGGGACGGCGGAAGCGACCCGGTCGGCATCAAGTCGATGATCGACTACGTGCGGGCCCGGTACCCGGTCGACGCGGACCGGATCGTGGCCACCGGTGTCTCCAGCGGCGCGATGATGACGAACGTGCTGCTCGGGCTCTACCCCGACGTGTTCAGCGCCGGGTCGGCCTTCGCCGGTGTGCCGTTCGCCTGTTTCGCCACCACCAACGGCTCCGAGTGGAACAGCGACTGCGCCAACGGCCTGGTCACGAAGACCCCGCAGCAGTGGGGCGACCTGGTCCGCAACGCCTATCCGGGATACAGCGGCCGCCGCCCGCGCATGCAGACCTGGCACGGCACCAACGACGAGATCCTGCGCTACCCCAACTTCGGCGAGCAGATCGACCAGTGGACCAACGTGCACGGCCTCAGCCAGACGCCGTCGTACACCGACACCCCACAGAGCGGATACACCCGGACCCGGTACGGCGGAACCGGTGACACCGCCCCGGTCGAGGCGATCAGCATGAACGGTGTCAGCCACAACCTCCCGGTCGACGCGGCGGCGGCCGTGCACTTCCTCGGGCTCGACACCACCTCGCCGTCGCCGTCCTCGCCGGCCCCGTCGTCACCCGGGCCGTCGTCGCCCGCCCCGTCATCGCCCGCCCCGTCCTCGCCGGCCCCGACCGGTGGCTGCCGGGTCGGTTATACGGTCAACTCCTGGAACACCGGCTTCACCGCGTCGGTGACCGTCACCAACACCGGCACGGCCGCGGTCAACGGCTGGACGCTGCGGTTCACCCTGCCCACCGGGCAGACCGTGACCAACGCGTGGAACGCCACGGTCAGCCCGTCCAGCGGGGCGGTCGCCGCCGCCAACGTCTCCTACAACGGCACGATCGGGGCCGGTGGGTCACAGACCTTCGGCTTCCAGGCCACCCACACCGGCAGCGCCGCCAAGCCCACCGCGTTCACACTCAACGGCGCGAACTGCGCCGTCGTCTGACGAGCATCGGAGCTGAGACCGGGTTCCCCACCTCGGCCTCAGCTCCGAATCGGTACGCGTAGCCGTACAACCTAAGGGATCTTGATGCCCGCCAGGGCGTCCTTGCAGGGGCAGGAACGCTTGGCCGGAAGCTTGACCACCGCATCGAGAAGGACGTCGCGGAGACGCGCGGTGTTCTCGGCGAAGACCGAGAACACCTCCTCCTGGGTGACGGCGTGGCCGCCCTCGACACCCGCGTCCAGATCGGTGACCAGGGCGATCGCCGTGTAGCAGAGCGCCAGCTCACGCGCCAGGACCGCTTCCGGGTGACCTGTCATGTTCACGATCGTGCCGCCGATCGAGGTGAACCAGCGGGACTCGGCCCGGGTCGAGAAGCGCGGGCCCTCGACGACGACCATGGTGCCGCCGTCGACGGCGCTCACCCGCTCGGCGGAATCCAGCACCGCGGCCCGGCCCACCGGGCAATACGGGTCGGCGAACGACACGTGCACCGCCCCCGAGTCGTAGAACGTCTGCTCACGGCCACTCGTGCGGTCGATCAGCTGGTCCGGGACGACGAACGTGCCGGGGCCCAGCTCCGGGCGCAGGCCGCCGACCGCGCACGGGGCGATGATCTGCTGGACGCCCAGCGACCGCAGCGCCCACAGATTGGCCCGGTAGGGGATCTTGTGCGGGGGAAACCGGTGGTCACGGCCGTGCCGGGGCAGGAACGCCACCCGGCGCCCACCCACGTCCGCCACCGTGATCCGGTCCGATGGCGAACCATACGGGGTGTCGACCTCGTGTTCGGTGGCGTTGTCGAGGAGCGCGTACAGCCCCGATCCGCCGATGACGCCGATCTCTGCTGCCGTAGGTGGCGGGTTCATGTCCAGACCTTATCCGCGGCCGGAATCGCAAGCTAATGTGCGAGTCATGGCTACGTCGAGCGGACGGCGGTAAACAGGTGTTCGGTGAGCAGCAGCGGATCGGAGGCCGGTCGGTGGAGTCGATGACCGGTCAGCTGCTCGTCGCCACGCCCACCCTCAAGGACCCCAACTTCGACCGGACGGTCGTGCTGCTGGTGGCCCACGAGACGGGCGGCGCCCTGGGGGTCGTGCTGAACCGCGCGACCGAGGTCCCCGTGGCCGAGGTCCTCGGCACCTGGGGCGAGCTCGCCGGTGACCCCGCGGTCCTCTTCGAGGGTGGCCCGGTGCAGCCCGAGTCGGCGATCTGCCTGGCCCGCACCAAACCCGAGGTGAAGAAGCGGCTGTCCGGGTTCCATCCGGTCAGCGGCGCGCTGGGCACCCTCGATCTCTCCGCCGACCCGGACCGGATGCGGGAGAGCGTCGCCGGCATCCGGGTCTTCGCCGGCTACTCGGGCTGGTCGGCCGGCCAGCTGGAGGACGAGATCGCGTCCGGCTCCTGGTTCGTCTTCGACGCGCTGCCCGGAGATCCGTTCGTCGAGCGCCCGGATGACCTCTGGGCGATGGTGCTGCGACGCCAGGGCGACATCCTGGCTGCGGTGGCCCACTTCCCTCCGGACGTCTCGCTGAACTGAGGGGGGTGCGTCAAAGCGGGCCCGGAGGGTGTGTAGTATTTCCAGCGTGCCCGGGGAACAACCGGGGACAAAAGTAAGGGGCTGTGGCGCAGCTGGTAGCGCACCACACTGGCAGTGTGGGGGTCAGGGGTTCGAGTCCCCTCAGCTCCACCCTTACATCAGCGCTCTGGCTGGGTTTTCCGGCCAGGGCGCTTTTGTTTTGCGGTGACGAGTGCCGCGCGGACGGGTGCGATCGGCCTAGACGAAATTTCGTCGTACCCCGGCTCTATCCTCTGTGTGCAAGTCCATCGATGGACCTTGTCATACGGGGAGAGCAGATGAAACTTCCGCGCCTTCGTGCGCTTGTCACCGCCGTGGCCGCCGCCACGGCGATCCTCTCGGTCACGGCTCCGCCGGTGGCGGCGCTGGCCGCCGGTCCGGTTCTCGAGATCAAGTCGATTGCCTTCGACCGTGCGCAGGTCGACGTTACTCAGGACTACGCGACCGTCAATCTCACCTGGACGATCACCGACCGGGCCGCCAGCGCGCAGCGGGTCAACGGCGCGGTGGAGCTACGCCAGTTCGCCGGTGGCGAGCAGATCGGCCGGCCTCGCACGGTCAGTTACGACCTGAGTTGGGGGTCGGCGCAGGTCGGGGGCTCCGGGACAGCGCAGGAGTCCACGTATGTCTACGAGTTCACGGTGCCACGCTTCGCCTCCGCAACCGAGACGGTCTGGCGGGTGACGAAGGTGACGATCGCCGACGACGTCGCCCATGCCCGGACAGTGCGTGACCCCGGCCCCGCCGAGCTGGCGGTGACACAGCTGGTGGATGCTGAGGGGCCGATCGTCGAGCAGCTGTACACCGACTTCGACCAGCCGCACGGGGTCTACGACGACGGGTCCGGCGTGACGTTGCGCTATCGGGCGCAGGTCACCGACGACTCGTCCGTCAAGAAGGGCAGGTTGGTCCTCGCCGGCCCGGGTGGCATCCGGCTGGCCTCGACGTTCCAGCTGACCCAGAGTGGTTCGCAGTGGTCCTGCAACGGTGAGACGGCTTACGATCCGACCTGGTTGACCTGCCCTGTCTCGGTCGTCGTGCCGGCCGGCACGGCCTCCGGCACCTGGCGGGCCGCCCGCCTCGACCTGACCGACATCTGGGGCAACGTCCGTACCGTAACCGCGCCGGAGGGGCCGGCTCCGATCCAGGTGAGCCGGAACGACGTGGTGAGCGCGTCGGGCTTCGCTCTCACCGAGTCGCAGGTCAACAACTGGCGTAAACCGGCATCGACGGCGCTCACCTTCATGCCGCACGGCGCGGTCGATGGCCTGGCATCCGTCGACGTCAGCCTGTCCTGGTGCTCGCAGCCGTCGCACACGCCGGTGGTGCGCGCGGACGGCTCCGTTGCGGTGGAGATCGTGGTGCAGTCGTCCTGGGTCAGTTCCTGCAAGATCGACGGGGTCAAGCTGACCGACGGGGCAGGCAACGTCGCGTTCTACGGCACCGAGTACAACGCTCCCGGAATCGATCTCACCATCACTCGGGTGCCGGACGAGAAGGCGCCGGTCGTGCTCTCCGCGAAGCTGTCCAAGACGACCTGGACGTCGCAGGAGACCGAGGACGCCTGGGGTCTCGGGTTCGACGTCACCGTCGAGGTGGACGAGTTCGCCGAGATCTCCGGGTACAGCGCGACGCTCTACGACAGTGCGGGAGTTTCGCAGGGCGGTATGTCCGGCGGTATGCACGACGACGGTACCGGCGTTCTCCACTTGGCGGTGTCGACCGGCCGGTTGCAACCGGGTACTTACACCATTGGTTTCTCGCTGACCGATGAAGGTCAGAACACCAGCTTCTGGAGCTATCCCAACAACTCCGGTCACCCGATTCCCACCGGTCCGCTGGTCCTGACCGTCGTGGCTGACTGAGCCGACGCGCGAGATAAGGGGCCCGTGCCGTTACGGGGGGAACGGCACGGGCTGGACGCAAAGATAACCGTCTTTTCGGGCAGATGCGAGGGTTTGGCGGCGATCCATAGGAATCACACAGCAAACCGGTCGTGTGCGGACGGTCTGTCCGGCGTCATCCGCCCAGGTGACGCTTGCTGATCAGGGTCTGCATCTGGGCGACGAGGTCGCGCGGGGAGAGCGGCTTCGGAAGGTAACCGTCGGCGCCCGCGCCCAGACCGGCGTCGACGTCGTAGGTGTGGCTGTTGCCGGAGACCATCAGGATCGCCATGTCGCGGATCGCCGGGTTGCTCCGGGCCAGCTGGCACAGCTCCATGCCGTTCATGGCCGGCATCCGCACGTCGGTGATCATGCCGACCGGCTTGGCGACGGTCAGGATGCGGGCCGCGGTGTTGCCGTCCTTGGCGCCGAGCGCACGATAACCGGCCGCCTCCAGAGTCACCGCGAGAAGGTCGCGCACGTCGCTGTCGTCATCGGCGATCAGGATCAGGTTCTGGTTCATCGAGGGCTTCCTTCCTTGTGTCGTCTGACCGATCGGCGGGAACGAGGGGGCCGACGAGTGCCGTTCGGGTGCGGGCCGGGAGCGACGGAAAAGCCCCTGTCCACAGGGAACAGGGGCGTCCGTACCGGATCGATCAGGATTTGACGTCGACCGTTTCGGTCGCGGTGATGAAGGCCGAGAGGGTGAGTTGCAGCTTCGATTCCTGACCGGCGTCGGTCAGCTTGGCGGTCTCGATCAGCAGGGCCCGGGGCTGCTCGGTTTGCAGGTGCTTGACCAGCTTGACGATGTTGTCGACCTCTCCCTCGATGTTGAGGGTGATCGGCAGCTCGGTCACCGAGGGCGTGGTGGCGGACGGCTCCTCGCCGCTCGCGGCGTAACCGCTGACCTCGACGTCGTACTTGAGGCCGAGGGTCTGCAGCTGCTTCAGGAACTCCGGGATCTTGTTGGTGGTGTTGTGCGGTGGCAGAGCCTGCTGAGCGGTGATCAGGTCCGCCTTGTACTGACTGATCTTCTTCAGCTCGTTCTTGAGCACGGTGAGCCGCTTCTGCTCGGTGATCAGCTGGGTCTGCGTCTCGGCGGTGTCGGCCTGCACACTGTCCCGCTGGTTGTACAGCGGCTTGACCATCATGAACCAGCCGCCCACCACGAACAGGACGACGAGGGTGAGACCACCGAAGAGCCAGATCTGGTCGACGCGTCGGGTCGTCATCACTTGCCTCCGCTCGGGCATTCCTCGGTGAACCGGCCGCAGCGCGCCTTGTCGGTGATGGTCAGGGTGATGGAGAACGTGTAGTAGGTGCGATCCACTTGGGAGACGCTCGTCACGAACGGGTTCGTCACGAGTTCGAGTACGCCGAGCCGGTTCACGAAGTCGGCGACGATCTTCTTGTTGTCGGCCGAGCCGGAGACGGTCAGGGTGCCGATCTCCGACGAGTCGGTCGGTGCGCTGCTGTTCCCGTTCGCGGCAAGGCCGGCGGAGAGCTCGGTGAGCGTGACGTCCTCGTCCTTGGCCTCGTCCCGGATCAGGTTGATCAGGTTGGTCCAGGAGAGGTCGTCGGCGAGGATCGCGGTCAGCTCGGTGTTCAGCAGCTTGCCGCCCTCCTGGTACTCGACGAGGGTCTTCAGCTCGGAGGTCTTCTGGTCCGCGCGGGTCTTGGTGAGCGTCTGGAACATCTGCTCGTATTCCTCGTCAGCGGCCTGCTTGTCGAGCGTGGCCTGCCAGTACCACGCGCCGAGGCCGGCCACCACGAGCAGCACCACGAACGCGATCAGCGAACGGACCCGCCGGGAGCGCCGGCTGTCCCGGATCTCCTGGGGCAGCAGGTCGGCGCGGATGGAGAGGACCCGGGCCGCCTGCTGCGGCGAGACCGTGGGGTCCACGGGCATCAGTGCGGTCGTGCTCATCAGGAGGCTCCGAGGGTGAGGCCGATCGACACCGCTGCCGACGGCACGAAACTGTCGAACCCACGCTCCCGGGCCTTGCGGGTGTCGCGCAGCCGGGCGGCGTTGTCGGCGTACATCACCGCGACACCGAGCTGCTCCTGAAGGTGCTCGGCGAGGCCGGGCATCAGGGCGCTGCCGCCGCAGAGCGAGATCCGGGTGACCTGCTTCTGGCGCTCGCCCGAGGCCAGGTAGGTGAACGAGCTGCGCAGCTCGCTGGAGAGCGGCCGGACCGCGTCGACCAGGGCGGCCACCGTGTCCGGGTTACCGTCGCCGTGCAGGCCGAAACGGCACTTGAGGGCCTCGGCCTCGGCGGTCGCCAGGCCCAGCCGGGTCGCGATGTTCTCGGTGACCTCCGAACCACCGCGCGGCAGGGTACGGACGAACAGCGGCTCACCGTCGGCGTGCACCACCACGCTGGTGATGTTCGCGCCGATGTCCACGATCGCCTCGACCTGCGCGTCCAGCCGGGAGGCGGAGCGCAGCATGGCGAACGAGGCCAGGTCGACGCCGACCACCTTGAGGCCGGCCTTCTGGACCGCCTGGACCAGGGTGAGCACCGCGTCCTTGGGCATGGCGATCAGCAGGCCGCGTACGGTCGGGTTGTCGCCGGGCTGCTCCAGCGGGTAGAAGTCCAGCAGGGAGCGCTCGACCGCGAGCGGGAGCTGCTCCTTCACCTGGAACGGCAGGGCCTGGCGCATCTGGCTCTGCGGCAGGTTCGCGACCGAGGTCTCACGAACCACCAGCTGCGGGTTGGTGACCGCGATGGTGACCTTCTTGCTGCCGAACTTGGAGGCGGCCCAGAGCTGCTTGAGCGCGTTGGTGACGGTGCCCGGCTCCTGCACGACACCGGCCGAGACGGTGCCCGGCTCCAGCGGGAACTGGCCGAAGTTGATGAGCGTGTAGTCGTCCTTGTTGCGGCGGACCTCCACGGCCCGGATGGAAGACGAGCCGATGTCGAGCCCGATCGGCGTTGAGCCAGCCATCGGTGTTCCTTCCTTCTCGGTGGTTCGGGGCGGGATGTTCAGGCGATGGGGACGAGCAGGTTCGTGTACCAGCCGGCGACCGGGGCCGCGGCGAAGACTGCGAGGAAGGCGCCGGCCAGCATGTACGGGCCGAACGGGATCCGGCTCTTGCGGGAGGCCAGCTTGAGGGCCATCAGCACGCCACCGACCAGGCCACCGAGCAGGAACCCGGCGAAGGCGCCGACCGCGACCGCGCTCCAGCCGAGCCAGCCGAGGTAGAAGCCGAGCAGTGGGGCCAGCTTCACGTCGCCGCCACCCATGCCGAAGGTGGCGAGCACCAGGTAGAGCGCGTAGAGGAGAACCGCGGCGAGAGCGCCGCGGAGCAGGGCGCCCGGGTCGCCGGCCGCGATCGAGACCGGGGCGAGAAGGGCGACCGCCACGCCGTACGAGGGCAGGACGATCTTGTCGGGCAGTCGCATGACGTCCAGGTCGATCATCGTGAGAGCGACCGCGACGGCGGCGAGGTAGAGGTAGGCGGGTAGTTCCCAGGAGAAGCCGAACCGGGCCGTGACCGCGACGAACAGGGCAGCGGTGCCGGCCTCGACGAGCGGGTAGCGGGCGCTGATCCGGTTGCCGCAGTCGGCGCACCGGCCGCGGAGCATCAGCCAGCCGAACACCGGCACGTTGTGCCGGGCCCGGACCGGGTTGCCGCACTGCGGGCAGTGCGAGCCCGGGTGCACCAGCGACTCGTCGCGGGGCACCCGGTGGATCACCACGTTCAGGAACGAGCCGACCGCGAGCCCGAGGAGGGCCGTGACACAGAGCAGGAAGTAGTCCGGCACGGTGGTCCTCCTCGGGGCTCGCGGTGGCTGTTACCAGCTTGCTGCCTGCGTCAGCCGCAGGTGGCGAAGTTGGCGGTGGTGATGGCGGTGGTCTCCTTGACCGAGCCACCGGCGTTGCTGTCGTACAGGTAGTACTTGCCGGTGGTGCCACCGGTGTTGTTCGCGCAGACCTTGTACACGCCGCTGTTGGCGGTCGAGGTGTAGTGGATGACGGTCTTGTCCGACAGGGTGACGGAGCCGGTGGCGCCGCCGGAGCCGGCCGGCAGGGTCATCTTGTTGCCGGTGGCGTCGTTGGTCAGCGGGCCGGTGGGGTAGGTGTTGCCGTTGCTGGTGTACCACTGCTCGATCGCGCTGATGGCGCCACGGACGTCGGACTGGGCCGACTTGTCGGCGGCACCCTGCCGGTAGTTCAGGTAGACCGGCACGGCGATGGCGACCAGGACGCCGATGATGACCACGACGACCAGAAGCTCGATGAGGGTGAAGCCTTCGTCGTCCTTCTTGCCGGCACGGAGACGGGCGATGACATCCTGCATTTCGGGGTCCTCCAGGACATGGGGGTGGGGCGGGGAAGGGTGTTCGGGCTCGGGTGCCCGGGGTATTACCGCCGGCCGTCGGGAGTCGGCCGGTGAATCGGCGGTCGCTTCGTTGCGGGGCCGTGTCAGTTCTGGATGTTCTGGTAGATCGTGAACATCGGCAGGTAGAGGCAGATCACCATGCCGCCGACCACGGTGCCCATGACGAGCACCATGATGGGTTCGATCGATGCGGTCAGTGATTCCGCGGCCTCATCGACCTCGCGGTCGTAGAAGTCGGCAATCTTGTCGAGCATCTGACTGATCTGACCGCTCTCTTCTCCGACTTCGATCATCTGGGTGACCATCTCGGGGAAGATCGGATGATGCCGCAGCGCCGAGGACATGGGGTGACCGTCACGAACGGTCGACTGCACGTCCTTCATCGCGGCGTTGATCACCTCGTTTCCGGTGGTCTCGCCGACCACCGCGAGCGCCTGCATGACCGGAACGCCGACGTTCAGGAGCAGGCCGAGGTTGCGTGAGAAGCGGCTCATGGCGAGCTTGCGCAGCAGCGGGCCGAAGACCGGGAGCCGGATCTTCAGACGGTCGACCTTGAGGCGGAAGTCCTCGCTGTCGCGCATCTTGCGCTTGTAGAAGTAGCTGCCGCCGAACATGATGCCGAGCACCAGCGGCCCGATCCAGCCCATGTTGTGGCTGGCGGTGACCAGGAACTGGGTGATCGCCGGCAGTTCGCCGCCGAGGCTTTTGAACATCGCCTCGAAGATCGGGACGATGAAGATCAGGACGCCGGCGATCATCACGAAGGTGAAGCCCAGCACGATCGCCGGGTAGGTCAGCGCGCTCTTGATCTTGCCACGGAGCGCGGTGTCCTTCTCCAGGCTCTCGGCGATCTGCTCGAGGGCCTTGTCGATCATACCGCCGGTCTCACCGGCCCTGATCATGGCGATCATCAGGCGCGGGAAGACACGGTCGTGCTTCGCCATCGACGCCGACAGCCCGGCGCCGCCGGCCACGTCGGTACGCAGCTCGCCGAGCGCCTTCTTCAGCGGCAGCGACGAGGTCTGCTCCTCGAGGATCGCCAGGGACCGCAGCAGCGACATGCCGGACGCGGTCATGGTGGCGAACTGCCGCGCGAAGACCGCGAGGTCCTTCAGCTTGACGCGGTTCCCCAAGCCGGGGATCTTGAGCTCCCGCTGGAGCCCCTGACCCGCCTCGATCAGATCGAGCGGAACCTCGCCGCGCTGGCGCAGCATGTGTGTGGCGGCCGCCTCGTTGGGGGCCTCGATCGTGCCTTTGGCCTTCTTACCGGAGGCGTCGATCGCGTGATAGGTGAAGGTCTTGGTGGACGCCATCGGCTCAGTTCCGTCCCACGAGTCGCTTGAGTTCGTCGGCGCCGTGACAGATCTCCAGGGCGGCCGCCATGCTGACGATGCCCTCGCGGACCTTCTCGGCCAGATGCTGGTCGAAGGCGAGCATGCCCTCGGCGCCACCGGCCTGCATGAAGGACGGGATCTGGTGCGTCTTGCCCTCCCGGATCAGGCTGCGGATGGCCGGGGTGGCGGTGAGGATCTCGCAGATCACGGCACGCCCCTTTCCGTCGGCAGTCGGCGCCAGCGCCTGAGTGATCACACCCTGGAGACTGGCCGCCAGCTGGGCCCGGATCTGCAGCTGCTGGTGCGGCGGGAAGATGTCGATGACACGGTCGATGGTCTGGGTGGCGCTCTGCGTGTGCAGGGTCGCCATCACCAGGTGGCCGGTCTCCGCCGCGGTCAGGGCCGTGGCGGTGGTGGTCAGGTCACGCAGCTCGCCGACCAGGATGATGTCCGGGTCCTGCCGCAGCGCGTGCTTGAGCGCGGAGGCGAAGGTGTCGGTGTCGGTGCCGACCTCCCGCTGGTTCACCACACACCGCTTGTGCGGGTGCAGGAACTCGATCGGGTCCTCGATGGTGATGATGTGGTCGGCCCGGCTGCGGTTGGCCAGGTCGAGCAGCGACGCCAGGGTGGTGGTCTTGCCGGAACCGGTCGGGCCGGTCACCAGCACCAGGCCACGCGGCAGGTGGGCGAAGCGGGCCACCGACTCGGGCATGCCCAGCTCGTCCAGCGGCTTGATCTTGTGCGGGATGGCCCGGAAGACCGCGCCGCACGAGGTCCGCTGCCGGTAGAGGTTGCCACGGAACCGGGAGACGCCGACGATGCTGTGCGCGAAGTCCATCTCCTGGTCGGCGAGGAACGTCTCCCACTGCTCGCGGCTGACGGCCGCGCGGGCCAGCAGCTCGGTGTCGGCGGTGTTCAGCTTGCCGTAGCCGGGGATCGGCCGCAGCGAGCCGTGCACCCGGATCATCGGCGGGGAGCCGACCGTCAGGTGCAGGTCGGAGCCACCCGACTCGACCAGGGTGATGAGCATCTGGTCGAGCACATCCAGATCGTCGGAGCGGTACGCCTGCTGCCCGTCGTGCTGGAGCGTGTCCATCTGTCCCTCCCGGTCCGTCCTCGGTGTTTCCGACGCCAGTTGAATCGGCACCGCACGGACCGGGTTTAGTAGCCAAACAGGTGCGCTAAACGGCCACCCGGGACACCTCGCGGATCGAGGTCAGGCCGCCCGCCGCCTTGGCCAGGCCGTCGGCGCGCAGGTCGTACATGCCCTGGGTGAGGGCGACCTCACGGATCTCGCCGGCCGAGGCGCGCCGGATGGTCAGCGACTCGATCTCCGGGCTCACCTGCATCACCTCGTGGATCGCGATACGGCCCTTGTACCCGGTGTTGGCGCAGTTCCGGCAGCCCACCGGCTTGTACAGCACCTCGGGGTAGGCCAGGTCCTGCAACGGCCAGTTGGCACCGAGGATCTCCTCCTCGGTCGGGGTGTACGGCTCCTTGCACCAGTCGCAGATCCGCCGGGCCAGACGCTGGGCGAGCACACAGTCCAGTGACGAGCCGACCAGGAACGGTTCGATGCCCATCTCGGTGAGCCGGGTGACCGCGCCGGGCGCGTCGTTGGTGTGCAATGTGGAGAGCAGGAGGTGGCCGGTGAGGGCGGCCTCGACCGCGATCTGCGCGGTGTTGCCGTCCCGGATCTCACCGATCAGCACGACGTCCGGGTCGGTACGCAGAATGGCCGGCAGCACCGCCGCGAACGTCAGCCCGGCCTTCGCGTTGACCTGCACCTGGTTGATGCCGCGCAGCCGGTACTCGACCGGGTCCTCGACGGTGATCACGTTGACCTCGGGCCGGCTGATCTTGCCGAGGGTGGCGTACAGCGTGGTCGACTTGCCGGAACCGGTCGGGCCGGTCACCAGCACCATGCCGTGCGGTTTGGTGAACGACTCGGAGAAGCGTCTCAGGTTGTGCTCGGTGAAGCCGAGTTTGGCCAGGTCGAGGTCGATGCCGCCGGTGTCCAGGACGCGGAGCACGATCTTCTCGCCCCATACCGTGGGCAGGGTGGCGGTACGCAGGTCGACCGAGCGGTCGCGGATCATCGCGGTGATGCGGCCGTTCTGCGGCACCCGTTTCTCGGTGATGTCGACCCCGGACATGATCTTGATGCGGGAGATCAGCGCGTTCATCACGCCCCGGGGCACCAGGTCCACCTCGTGCAGCACGCCGTCGATCCGGTAGCGGACCCGCATGTCGTCCTCGGTCGGTTCCAGGTGCAGGTCGGAGGCCCGGTTCATGACGGCCTGCTCGATCAGGCTGTTCACGTACCGGACGATCGGGGCGTCGTCGGTGCTGGTCTGCTGCGCGGCCATGCCGGCCTGGTCGTCGAGCCCCTCGTCGGCGAGGTCGGCCAGGTCGGCGCCCTCACGCTGGAGCCGTTCGATGATCCGGCGGACCTCGCTGCGGGCCACCACCACCGGGCGGATCGTCATGCCGGTCGCGGCCCGCACGTCGTCCAGGGCTACCACGTCGGCCGGGTCGGTCACGCCGACGACCAGTTCGCCGTCGTTGATGGCCAGGCCGAGGACCCGGTGCCGGAGCACCACGGTCAGCGGGATCCGCTTCAGGGCCTGCGGATCAGGGGTGAAGCCGACCAGGTCCAGGGTGTTGATCCCGAACGCGGCGGCGGCCGCCTGGGTCAGCTGCTCCTCGGTGACGACCTGGTCGTTGATCAGGACGGCCCGGACCGGCCGGCCGCTGCGCTGTGCCTCCGCCGCGGCCCGGTCCACCGCGTCGGGGTCGACGCCGATCTGCTTGAGGGCGTCGAGCAGCGGGCGGAAGGTCTGATCCATGGGTTCCTCTGCCGGGGCGGAAAAGAGGTCTCAGGGATCCAGTCGGACACTTCTGGGCGGAACTGAGCGTGAGGGTCGGCGGCGGAAGGGGGGGTCGGCGGCGGAAAGGAGGGGCGGCGCCGGAAAAGCGGATCAGTGCCGGAAGGTACGGCGATAAGCGGACGGCGCGACCCCGATCGTGGCGTGCAGGTGCTGACGCAGGGCGGTCGCGCTGCCCAGCCCGGACCGGCGGGCCACCGCGTCGACCGCCAGATCGGTCGACTCCAGCAGGATGCGGGCGTGCTCGACCCGCTGGCGGAGCAGCCACTGCCGTGGGCTCAGGCCGGTCTCGTCGCGGAACCGGCGGGTGAACGTGCGCACGCTCATCCGGGCGTGCCCGGCCATCTCCTCCAGGGAGACCGGATCGGCCAGCCGGTCCAGCACCCACGCCCGGGTCCCCTCGGTGCCGGCGCCGTTCGCGGCGGGCACCGGCCGCTCGATGTACTGCGCCTGGCCGCCGTCCCGCCACGGCGGCACCACGCAGCGCCGGGCTGTCCGGTTCGCCACCGCGGCTCCGTGGTCGGTGCGGATGATGTGCAGGCACAGGTCCACGCCGGCGCCCACCCCGGCCGAGGTCAGCACGTCGCCGTCGTCCACGAACAGCACGTCGAAGTCCCACTTGACCTGCGGATAGAGCCCGCCGATCCGGTCCGCCCAGGCCCAGTGGGTGGCGGCCGGGCGCCCGTCCAGCAGGCCGGCCGCCGCGAGCACCGACGCGCCGGTGCAGATCGAGACGATCCGGGCGCCCCGGGCCGCGGCGGCGACCAGCGCGTCCTTGACGTCGGCGGGCAGCGTGCCGTCGGTGACCGGGCCGCCCCGGTGGATGCCGGGCACGATCACCGTGTCGGCGACCGCCAGCTGCTCCAGGCCGTGGTCGGGGACGACGGTGAAGCCGGCCTCGGCGGTGACCGGGCCGGGGCCGCAGACGCGCACGTCGTACAGCCTGGTCATGGTCTCGTCGCGGGCGGAGAGGAACACCTGCGTCGGGGTGCCCAGGTCGAAGGGGACCAGGCCGTCCAGGATCAGCACGGAAATCAGATGCCGCATGGCTCGATTCTTGCGCATGATGGCCTCCGGGCCACTCGTCCGAACGCCTCGGAGGAAGAAGGATCAGTGCCGTGAGACGTATCCATCCCGCCTGGGCGGTCGCCGCGGTCACCTTCGTCGCCCTGCTGGGGGCGGCCGGTTTCCGGGCCACGCCATCGGTCATGCTCCAGCCGCTGCACGACGAGTTCGGCTGGTCGCTCGGCACCATCTCCGCCGCCGTGTCGGTGAACCTTCTGCTCTACGGCCTGACCGCGCCGTTCGCGGCGGCCCTGATGGCCCGGTTCGGCATCCGCCGGGTCGCGATGTCCGCGCTCCTGCTGGTCTCGGCCGGGTCCGGGCTGACCCTCTGGATGACCCAGAGCTGGCAGCTCGTGCTCTGCTGGGGTGTGCTGGTCGGGCTCGGCACCGGCTCGCTGGCCCTGGGTTTCGTGGCCACCATCACCGGGCGCTGGTTCGTCAGACATCGCGGGCTGGTCACCGGGGTGCTGACCGCGGCCGGGGCGACCGGAAACCTGATCTTCCTGCCGGTGCTGTCCCGGATCGTGGAGTCGGACGGGTGGCGGACGGCGGCTGTCACCGTGTCGATCTCGGCGCTTCTGGTCGTACCGCTGCTGTGGTGGAGATTGCGGGACCATCCGGCCGACCTGAACGTGCCCGCCCTCGGCGCCACCGAGATCGAAAAGCCGGCGAAGCCGGCCGGAGGCGCCGCCGGAAACGCCCTGCGGGCCCTCCGCGACGCTGCCAAGACCCGGCCGTTCTGGCTGCTCGCCGGTGGTTTCGCGATCTGTGGGGCGACCACCAACGGCTTGGTCGGCACCCACTTCATCCCGGCCGCGCACGACCACGGGATGCCGCAGACCACCGCGGCGACCCTGCTCGCGCTGGTCGGCGTCTTCGACGTGGTGGGCACCATCGCGTCCGGCTGGCTCACCGACCGGGTCGACAGCCGGATCCTGCTCGGCGCCTACTACGCGCTGCGCGGGCTGTCGCTGCTGACGCTGCCGTCGCTGTTCGCCGCGACCGCCCACCCGAGCATGCTGGTCTTCATCCTGTTCTACGGACTGGACTGGGTGGCCACCGTGCCGCCGACCGTGACGCTCTGCCGTGAGTACTTCGGGGCCGCCGGGCCGATCGTGTTCGGCTGGGTCTTCGCCTCGCACCAGTTCGGCGCGGCCGCCGCTGCCACGGCCGCCGGCCTCGTGCGTGACCAGTTCGGCAACTACACCGTCGCCTGGTACGCGGCCGGCGGCCTGGCGATCCTCGGCGCGATCCTGAGCCTGATGCTCTACGCCGGGAAACGTCTACCGCTGCTGGAGCAGTCCGTGCAGGGCGCTACTGCTCGACCTTGACCTCGGCGGACTGCTTGTCGAGCAGTTCGGTCACCCCGATCGCCGGCATCGGCCGGGCGAAGTGGTAACCCTGGGCGCGGCCGGCGCCCAGGTCCTTGAGCCGCTCGGCCTGACCGGCGTCCTCGACGCCCTCGGCGACCGGCGACAGGTTGAAGGTCCGGGCGATGTGCAGCACGGCCTCGGCCACCGAGGCGCCGCCGGTCTCCGGCATCGCCTGCACGAACGAGCGGTCGATCTTGACCACGTCCACCGGCAGGGTGCTGAGGTGGCTGAGCGAGGAGAAACCGGTGCCGAAGTCGTCCAGGGCGATCCGGACACCGAGCTCCTTGAGCTGGCTCAGCACCCGGGCCGACTCGACCAGGTCGGTGAGCGCCACCGACTCGGTCAGCTCCAGCACCAGGTCCCGCGGCGGCAGGCCGGTACGCTCCAGCACCTCGCGGACCTCGTCGATCAGCTTCGGGTTGGTCAGCTGAGAGGCGGACAGGTTGACGTTCATCTCGAAGCCGGGGAACTGCTCCTGCCAGGCCAGCGCCTGCCGGCACGCCTCCTCCAGGACCCAGCCGCCGAGCCGGGGCACCTGACCCAGCTGCTCGGCCAGCTCCAGGAAGAGGGCTGGCGGGACCAGGCCCTTCTCCGGGTGACGCCAGCGCACGAGAGCCTCCACACCGACGGTGATGCCGCCGTTGTCCAGGTCCACGATCGGCTGGTAGTGCACCTCGAACTCGCCTGCTTCCAGACCACGCATCAGGTCGTGCTCGGCGATCCGCCGCTGCTCCGCCTTCGCGAACAGCACCGGGTCGAACCGGCGGGCCACCCCGCCGCCGTCCCGCTTGGCCCGGATCAGCGCCTGGTCGGCACGCCGCAGCACCCCGTCCAGACCGTCGTGGCCGTCGGTGATGGCGACGCCGGCGCTGGCCCGGATGGTCAGCGCGACCCCGGCCAGCTGGAGCGGGCGGTGCAGCTCGGTCAGCACGCGCTCGGCCACCGCGACCGCCGCCTGCTCGTCCTCCAGGCCGGGCAGCAGCACCACGAACTCGTCGCCGTCGAGACGGGCGACCGTGTCGTTGGCGCGCACGTTCTCGGCGAGACGGTCGGCCGCGGCACGCAGCAGATCGTCGCCGGCGGCGTGCCCGAGCACGTCGTTGACCTCTTTCAGGCCGTCCAGGTCGACCACGATCACCGCGGTCTGGGTGCGCGACGGCTCGGCGAGCACCTCTTCGGCGTACTCGACGAACATCCGCCGGTTGCCGAGACCGGTCAGCGGGTCCCGGAAGGCCTGCTGCGCGAGCAGTGTCTGCTGGCGGTTCCGGTCCGGGTCGATCCGGTTGCCGAGGACCTGCCGCAGCACCCCGGCCCCCGCCACCAGCAGGACCAGCCAGGTCGCCGCCGGCGGAAGATCACCGGTGATGTGCCGGATCCCGGCGACGGCCAGGGCGGCCCCCACCGTGATGTACCGCAGCACCCCGCGCCTGGTGTCCAGCAGCAGGACGGCCAGACCCAGGCAGAGCACCGCCAGCAGCGGCATGATCCGGCCCACCAGCCCACCGGGCTGCGCGGGATCGGCCACCGGCCAGGCGAGCAGTACCAGCGACGCGAGCACCACGGCGTCGTCGACGACGACCCGAACCCGGTCCCACAGAGCGTTGCG
The DNA here is from genome assembly GCF_040638175.1 of Actinoplanes sp. NPDC026670. NCBI lineage: Bacteria > Bacillati > Actinomycetota > Actinomycetes > Micromonosporales > Micromonosporaceae > Actinoplanes > Actinoplanes sp. NPDC026670. The sequence goes on along the minus strand of NZ_JBEZXU010000015.1, from coordinate 155,364 downwards.
ACCCACGATCCACCTCCGGCGAGACACATCGGTCCTGGCCGGTCCCGGTTGAGTCATCACACCGCGGTTACTTCAAGATCTATTGGGGTACGGCTTCACCGTCGGTGACGACAAGTAGCTCCGGTCGATGCGTTGCCAGGGCGTTACGCCGGTCGTCGAGTCGGGTGACCAGGGTCGCGGGGGTTGCGCGGGCGTGATCTCATGGGACTTCATCACGGTAAGTCGGTAACGGAGGGCTATAACGTGCTGGATGGAGAGCGCGGCGTCGACGACGGCGTCCCACGCGCCGCCGAGGGCGTGACACCTGTCGACGTGGAGGAGCCGGTGATGCCGGCGCCTGAGTTCCCGACCTTCACCCGTACCGCGGGGTTGCCCCACCAGTCACCGGGCAACGGATTCGAGAGCGGGCGCGACAGCCGTGCACGGTGAACCGAGCCCCTCGCTGCCCCGCCGCGGCCCGGCCCCGCCCGTCGACCGGATGGACAACGCCGAGCTGGCCCGGCTGATCGAGTCCGAGCACCCGTACCGGGGGAAGGCGCTGTTCGAGCTCTGCGACCGGATCGCGCTCGACGACGACGCGGCGACCAAGGTCGGGATGCTGTCCCGGCTCACCTCGCTGCGGCGGGCGCGGCTCTTCGACCGGGTGTCGCTGGCCTGGTCGGCGATCATCGCGCTGCTGGCGGCGGAGACCACGCACTCGCGCGACGAGGCGTATGCCGCGTTCGGTGCGCTGGACCCGGAGGAGCAGCGCGACATGCTGGACTACCTGGAGGTCGGGAAGATCGAGGAGGCCCACCCGCGGATCACGTGAGCGGGCCTCGTGGACGGGATCAGGCCTGGATCAGGACGTCTCGGCGGAACGCGACGCGGTCGCGTACGGCTGAGGCGTCCGGTTTCGGGTCCGGGTAGAACCACGCGGCGTCCGGCGCGGTGTGCCCGTCCGACCGCAGCGAGTAGTAGGACGCCTTGCCCTTCCAGGGGCAGACGGTGTGCGTGTCCGAGGGGACGAGCACGTCCTCGCGGACACTGTCGAGGGGGAAGTAGTGGTTGCCCTCGAGCACCACCGTGTCCTCGCTCTCGGCGATCACTTCGTCGTTCCAGATGGCCTTCGGCATGCCCCGAACCTAGCGCGAAGCCGGGTTTGTGTCTGATATGTGCGATTTATTCACCTCCCGTGGGTGAATTGCCGCGACCCGGTTGAAGATCTAGAGTCGAATTCCTTATGGAGTCTCGGTTGGACCAGCTGCGCGGCTCTGCACGGGCCAAACGCCACAACGCGCGCACCATCGCCGCGCTCACCGGTAACCCGGGCTGCAACCGCCGGGCGGTCCTCGACGCGGCCGGGATAGACAAGCAGAGACTCGCCGAGCACATCGGCTTCCCGGGCAGCTTCGGCCAGTCCCGGTTCGCGCTGTCCCGCGGCAACGCCTTCGAGGCCATGCTCAAGGCCGACGACTGCGCCCTGCTGCGCGACGTGCTCGCCGCCGACGCCGGCCTCGGCTACCAGGACCTCGCCGCCGACACGCTGAGCGACCGGCACGAGCAGACCGTCAAGGTGCTCGCCGACGCCCGGTCCGCGCTCATCGACCACCCGCTGCTCACCCTCGACATCGCCGGCCAGACCGTCTATCTCGAGCCCGACCTGATCGCGTACGCCCACCACGGCCGCCTCCAGGTGGTGGAGATCAAGTCGTTCGCGATCATCGACGGGCAGGCCGACAGCGCCAAGGTCTCGGCCGCCGCCATCCAGGCCGCCGTCTACGTCCTGGCCCTTCGTGAGCTGCTGGAACGCCTCGGCCAGGACCCGTCGGCGGTCAGCCACGAGGTCGTCCTGGTCTGCCCGGCCGACTTCAGCTTCCATCCCACCGCGGTCGTCCTCGACGTCCGCAAACAGCTCTCCACCCTGCGCCGCCAGCTGTCCCGCCTCGCCGCGGTCAGCGACCTGATCGACGCCCTCCCGGCCGGTCTCACCTTCGACCTCGCGCTCGAACCCGAGGAGATCGTCACGGCGCTCGGTCACGTCGAGGCCCGTTACGCCCCGGAGTGCCTCTCCGCCTGCGAACTCTCCGTCTACTGCCGCAGCGAGGCGGCCGGCAGCACGGCAGCGCTCGGCCGGACCGTCCGGGAGGCGCTCGGCGGCATCGACTCGGTCGGCGAGGTGCTCGCCCTCGCCGAGGGCCGCCAGGAGCCCGACCCCGATCAGGCCGAGGCCGCCGCGATGCTCCAGGCCGCACTTCGGTTGCGGTCCGAGGCCCTTTCTTGAGTACGCTGACCGCGCTCGCCCGGGCGCAAGCGGCCGCCACCGGCCATGCTCAGCCCATCGCCACCGTGCGGCACCTGCACGTCCACGACCACCCGCTGGTGCTGATCCCACTGATCATGGCCGGTGAGGCGAACGCGCCCCTGGCCGCCATGATCGGCACCGACCCGGCCCGGCCGAGGCTGCTCGTCGTCGGCCAGCCCCGCAACCGTGACGAACGGTTCGCCTTCGCCGCCGACCTCGCCGCGACCCTCGTCGACTATGTCGACTCGTTCACCGACGCCACCGAGGACGTCGCGATCGACCGGGGCAAGGACGTGCGCCAGCGGTACGTCGACGCGCCCCAGATCTGGGTGCCCAACCCGGCCGGGGCCGACTTCCTGCGCCTGTTCGGGCGGTCCACCCGGTTCCGGCGTACCGACGGCGACAACCCGGTCCCGGCCGCCGTGCCGCTGCTCGGGCGCTGGCTCACCTTCTTCGCCAACACCGCCGAGGTGCCCGGTTCGGCGCTGCTGGTCAACGCGGTCCAGGCGCTCGGGCTGCACTGGGTGACCGGGCAGAGCGGCGCCGAGGACGCCCAGTTCGCGGTGCAGCTCGCCTGGATCGAATCAGGTGCGGCCGCCGCCCGTGCGGCCGAGAACGGCCCGGCCGCCGGGCCCGCCACCGACCCCGACTTCGACAACCGGGTGCTCGCGCCGCTGATCGAGCGCTCCGCGCCGGAACTGCCCCAGGTGCTGCACGACCTGCTGCTGCCCACCTGGGAACGGATGTGGCGGACCCTCGGCCTGCTGCGCCGGCTGCCCGTCGGCGAACGGGTCCGGCTGCGCTGGGACACCGACCGGGACGCCTTCACCGCCTTCGCCCAGAACCTCGCCGAGGGCGGCCCGCCACAGCCCCGCCGCGACGGTGCGGTCGCGGCCGCCGCCCGCCTGCAACGGCTGGAGAGCGCCGCCTCCCGGTACGCCGTCCAGCGCGCCTTCGACGACCCGCTGGTCCTGGCCGAGTACCGGCTCAGCGGCGCGGCCTTCGCCGGGACCGTCACCCTGGCCAACCCGGACCGGGTCGACGACAGCGGCAAACGGCCCGTGCTCCGGCCCCGGATCATGGTCCGCACCACCGAGCCGGTCCGGGTCGAGCCGGGCGCCTCGCTCACCTCGCCGGCCCGGCCGTCGCAGAAGGCCCGGGTCATCTCGATCAGCCCGGACGGCGACGTCCTGCTCGAACTGTCCGGCGGGATGGGGCGGCGGCTGGTCGCCGAGCCGGGCAGCGTTCCGGCGGTGGGGGAGCGGCTGATTCTCACCACACTCAGCGAGGCGTACCGGCCGGGGGGCGCGCTGCCCGACCCGTCCGAGACACCCTGGACCCACGGCGGGCCGCCTCTGTCAGGTCAACCTGACGAGAAGGAGGGCGATGTCGTCGCTTCTCCGCGGGGCGACCTCCAACAGCCGGGCGCAGAGCTCGTCGCCGGGGCCGGACGCGTACTCCCGTAACACCTCCGACAGCCGGGCCACCCCGTCGTCCAGCAGCTGCTCCCGGTCCTCGACCAGGCCGTCGGTGTAGAGCACCAGCGTCGAGCCGGCCGGGACGAACCGGCGTGCCGTCGTGCGCGGCTCACCCCGCGGTGGTAGGCCCAGCAACGGCTCCGGCGGCACCCACCACACCTGGACCTGGCCGTCCGGCAGCAACAGCAACGGCGGCGGGTGGCCGGCGTTGGCGAACCCCACCTCATAACCCGACCAGCAGGTACGCACGCGGGCCAGCACCGCCGTCGCCGACGCCGGCACCCGCAGCCCGTGCAGTGCCTGGTCCAAGGCGGTCAGCAGGGCACCCGGCTCCTCGTCCCGGCCGTAGGCGTCCCCGCGTACCAGATTGCGCAGTTGACCCATGGTCGCGGCGGCCTCGATGTCGTGACCCGACACATCCCCGACCGCGACCACCACACTGCCGTCCGGCTGGGCGAACGCGTCATACCAGTCGCCGCCGACCGCCGCGCCGTCCTGCGCCGGAAGATACCTGGCGTGCAGCTCGATGCCCGGAATCACCGGCAGCTCGGTGAGCAGGCTCCGCTGCAGCACCTCGGCGACGTGCCGCTGCTCCCGGTAGAGCCGCCCGTTCTCCACCGCCAGGCCCGCCCGGCGGCCCACCTCGGCCGCAGTCCACTCCTCGGCGGCCGAGAACGCCGGCCGATCCGGGCGGTTCACCAGCAGGATCGCGCCCAGCGCCCGCCGCCGCACCGGAGACACCACGGGCACGATCAGCGACGCGCCGAACCCGGCCCGCGCGGTGATCTCGGACAGTTCCGCGTCGCCGATCCGGCTGCGCATCTCGGCGTCACCGTCGGCCGAGCGCACCGGACGGCCCCGGGCCCGGACCGCGAGGATCATCGCCCGCAGGTCCTGGTGCGAACCGGCGGCCAACTCGGCGAGCCGGGCCATGTCGGCCGCCCGGTCCGGGTCGCAGTGCGCGGCCGAGACCTGGGCTGTGCCGCCGGGATCGTCGGCGATCGCCACCACACACCAGTCGGCCAGGGTCGCCGTGACGATGTCGCCGAGCCGGCGCATCGCCTCCGCCACATCCATCGTGGCGGCCAGCGATTCGGTCAGCTCGGCCAGCAGCTCCAGCTGGTGGTGCGCGGACTCGGCGGCCCGGCGCGCCTCCTCTGCCGCCTCGTGTGCCTCCTCGGCCGTGGCCCTCGCGATCCGCAGGCACACCTCGGACGAACACACCTCGGCCAGCTCGCCGATCAGCGCGATCTCGCTCGGGGTCCAGGCGCGGGGCTCCTGGTCGATGGCGCAGAGCGCGCCGACGATCAAACCGTCCGGGTCGACGATCGGCGCCCCCACATACGCGATCGCGCCGATCTCGTCGATCATCGGGTTGTCGCTCATCCGTGGGTCGTCGCGGACGTCCGGGACCACCTGCATCTCACCTGACATCACGACGTGCCGGCTGAACGAGTGCGCCAGCGGCATCTCCCGCGCCGAGGCGAGCGGCTCCGGCACGCCCACCTGGCCGGCCAGCACCTGCCGGTCCTCGTCGACCAGGCAGACCGCACCCATCGGGGCATCGATCAGCTTGTGCACCAGCATCGCGACCCGATTGAACGCGTCATCCGGAACCGGGCCTGCGGTGATCCGTCGGACCGATCGCAGACGCGGCGGATCAGCGAGCACAGCTGCACCGATCAGGCCCCACTGAAGCACCATCGCCCCCCGCGGTCTCGACCGTCAGGCTACCGGCGCCACGTGTATGCGCACCGTTTCCAAGGTGACCCGATCATCCGTTTCAACCCATCCGAACGGACGATCCGCCCCCGGCCCTGCGTCACGCCGTTTCAGCCATCCTCCCGCGCCAGGCCGCAGTGAGGCGACGACACACAGCGTGTTTCGGACCGCAGCTCACCACGCTGAGGGGCACAGCCCAGCAGCCGCATGGGTTCCTGCGCCGAAGGGGCGTCACGCGGACGGCCATGGCGCGCATCGCGGCCGTCCGAAATGAATCAGGCCGCGCTCGACGGCCGGTGGTCGAAGGGCTGGCGGCGGCCCGCGGTGAGGCCCGAACGGATCGTGCCGCGGATCTCCGCCCAGCCCAGCCCGGCCTGCCGGGCGGCGGCGGTCAGCGCCCACCGCACCTGCGACTCGTCCAGCAGGCCGGCGCCGACCAGACGCCCGAGGGCGAAAGCCGCGCGGTTCAGGGTGTCGTTGCGCGTGCCGGTGACGGCGTCGGCGACCCGGGTGGTCTCGGCTTCCAGCGCGGCCTCCGCATAACGGTCCGGACGGGTCAGCGGCTGCCTGGGGGCCGGCGCCGGCGGCGGGCCCGCGATCAGCTCGACCAGCGGCGACGGCCCGGCCGGCAGGGTCACCGCGGGCCGCTGGATCCAGCGGTAGACGCTGCCGCTCGCGTGCCGTGACGGTGGGGCCAGCACGTAACCACCGGACCCGCGCCAGTCCAGCCCGGGCAGCAGCCGCACCCGGTTGCCGAAGCCGGTCGGCCGGAACCACAGGTGGCGGCCGCCCGAACCGGTGCGCACCTGGGGACCGGACGGCACGTCGCCACCGAGCAGATGACGCAGCCCGTGCCAGCCCTCGGCCGAGTCGACGTCGGCCACATCCATCACCACGCCGGTGCGCAGGCCTACGTTGGCACGTGGCCAGAACGTCCACCACAGCCGGATCTGCAGGGGATCGGTCGACGCCTCGGACAGGCCGTGCCGCAGGCGGGGATGTTTGCCGGAACGCTCGCATCGGGCTCCTCTGTCGCAGGAGCAGGCGCCTGTCAGGTCAGGCGTGTGCACCGGCAGGACGGGAACGCCGTGCCGTGCATACGCCAGGGCAGCTGTCAGCGACATTAGAACAACCGTACGACAATTATCCGTCCTCGGGCAGAGTGCGCAGGACATGGGCGATGTGGTGCGAGGTGCTCCACGCGATCCAACTGGCCGAGCTGCCCGCACCCCGGGCGGTCCGGGCCCGTTTCGCGATCTCGGCGTCGCCCCAGGAGAACCGCGCCCCGATCGACGGCCACTGCGGTGAGGTCACCAGCGTCCGGCACAGGTCGTGACACCTGTCGTCGCTGCGGCCGCCACGCCGCGCCCAGCGGTAGATCCACCACTCCTTCTCGGTGGTGTACCGCAAGGTCGGAAGCTGCCGATGATGCTGGACCCCGCGGCGCCGGACCGGGGACGTGACGCCGTAGTCCGCATAACCCAGGCCGGGCTCGCCGAGCCGCTCCCAGAGCCGGGCGTCGAGCCGGCCCAGCGGCACCGGCCGGTCGGTCGGCAGATCGTCCAGATTCGGCGGCATGGCGCCGGATGCCACGCTCACCGAACGCCACGGCGCGGACCGGGCCCAGCGCAGCACCCGGCGGGCCCGCTCCTCCACCTCGGCGGCGTGCGCCAGACAGGCCGTCTCGGCCAGGTCGATCAGCAGGTCGACCTCGCCGGGATCGAGGGCGGCGGCGCGCAGCAGACGCTCGGTGACGGCGGTCGCCTGGGCCGGACTGCCGGCATCCGCGTGCGGTCGCAGGCGCAGCACGGCCCCTTGCCGGTGCAGTCGCGCCGCCCGGCCGTGCTCGGCCAGGCGCAGGCTGCTCTCGTGCGGCCGCATCACCGGGATCATGACGAGACCGGCACTGGTCAGCCGTTCGGCGAGTTGCTCCGGCCCGGCGGCCTGCTCCGGCACCTCACCGAAGTCGACGGCCAGGGCGCGCACACATGGTCGCAGCTCGCGGACCAGCGGAAGGACGACACCGTCCGGCTCCAGCTCCACAATGGGCACGACCCGGCCGGACTCCTCCGCCGACAGGTGTGCCAGGGCGGTGAACTCACCCCGGCGGGGCCGCAGGATCGGGTGATACACCCGGTCGCGCTTCATTCACCAACGGTACCGTCACGGACGGTATAGATGGGCGAGCATCGATTGATTAGCCTCCCACCCGTCCGGGAACTTCACCGGAACATTCAGGTGCACCGGCTCGGTCGACGGGTGCGCGTCGAGCAACTCGGCTATCCCGGCCCGGGCCACCACCACACACGCGTGCCGGTGCCGGGACGTCAGCACACACAGGCGACCCGACTCCAGATGGAACGCCGTGGCGTCACGCCGGCCGGAGAGCGGGTGCAGGACCACCGTCAAGTCGTACTCCCGGCCCTGCAACCTGTTGGCCGTGTCCACGGTGACCTCGGCCGCCTCCGCCGGCAACAATGAACGGATCACCGCGACCTGGTCGCGGTGGGCGGCGCCGATGGCGATCCGGTCCGGCGTCAGCCGGCCCGTCCCGGACTCCGAGGACGCGACGCCCTCCCTGGTCAAGGCTCGTGCGGCGAGTGTCGCGCAGGCGGCGGCGGCTTCCGCATCGGTACGCACGGTGAAGCGCTCGGCCAGCTCGTGCAACCCCCACCCGGTCGCGGCCGCGGAATCCAGCACCGTGTCGAAGGCGTCCCGCCCGGGCTGCTCGAAAGCGAGCGTGCGATCACCCGGCCCGGTCCCCGAACGGAACCCGGTGAACGGGTAGAACGCCTGCGCCACCACCGGGGCCGCCGACGCGGGCAGCCGCCACGACACCGGCAGGCGATGCACCGGCAGCTCCGGATTGTGCCGCAGCAGCACCGCCACCGCGCTCTGCATCGGATCCCAGGACAAGCCGATCCACCGCTCCACCTCCACCGTGGAGAACGGATCGAGCTGGCCCGGATCGCCGACGAACAACGCGCGCGCGAAACGCGGCGCGACGCGCAGAAGAGCATCAGACCTCATCTGGTACGCCTCGTCGACGATCGCCCACGGCCAGGTGCCCTCGGTGACCGTGGCCCACTTCGCCGCCGTGCCGATGGTGACCGGTGGTGACCCCAGATCAGCGACCTTCGCCGCCACCCGGCACCCCGGATGCGCCCGGACCCGTGGCGTCGGCTCGTAGTCGACAGCCGACAACCGGCCCACCCGCAGCTCCGGCGACCGTGCCCCGAGCCGCTCGATCAAGTCGTCCACCTGCTCGTTGGTCTGCGCGACGATCATCAACGGCTCGCCCGTGGCAGCCAACTCCCCGGCGGCCCGCACCACAAGCGTCGACTTGCCGGCGCCGGGTGGGGAATCGACCACCACCCCACGGTGGTCACCCTCGGTGAGGTCATGGAGGACTGCGGCGATGACTGTCGCGGCCTCCTCGGCCGGGCTGACGAGCGTGTTCGAACCCATTCCGGCACGGTAGCGCCCCCCTCTGACAGAACCGGTGGCCTACCCGGATCCTGGGCGAGGGTGTCGTCCCGGGACACCACTGATCCACACGGAAAGTAGTTATCCACAGGCCTTCCCCAAGGTTCCGTCAATCTCGCTACCGTTCGCCGCGGAGTCATCACGGTGAATGAGGAGGCAGCATGCTGGACGGACGGGATCTCGGTTTCGGCGGCTTCACCGGACAAGATCCGGGCGCGAGCGGCCGGTTGATCGACGTGTGGCGCGGCTTGGGCGAGAGCGGGCAGCCGGTCGCCGGTCCACGCGATCCGGGCGAGGGTGGGCCGCTGGTCGCCGCGCGGCGCGGCCCGATCGGGGCGAGGGTGGTCGACGACGTCGGTGATCGGGCCGACCCTGATCGGCCTGCTCCGCTGGACCGGCAACTCGGTGCGACCATTTCTGACCTCCCGAACGAGAACGAGGGCTGACCGATGTCCACTCAGGAGCACGTCTACTTTCATTCGGGGCACAGCGCGGCCGATTTCGCCGCGGAGATCGGTCCGGCGGTCGGCATGACGGTGATCCGTGGAGGGCGTGGGGAGATCTTCCTGTCCCGGCCGCTCCCGGACGGCGGTGCGGTCGGCGGTGAGCTGCGCGCCAACGAGCTGGCCGATCCGGGTGAGCCGTCGTTCCTCGACGTGTTCCCGCTGGTCCTCGACTTGGGCATCACGATCGGTGATCGGGGGCGGCAGCTGGCCGAGGCCCGTGCGCTCTTCACCGAATTGGCCGGGGCGTCCTCGGTGCCGGTCGCGCTGGTGCGCGGTTACGACTTCCTGCTCGGCGCCGCGGCCGGGGCCAAGAAGCTCGTCTGGTTTCCGGAGAACGTCACTCCGTATGCCGAGGATCGCGAGACCTGGCTGCCATTCCAGCCGGCCGCCCACGACTAATTGGCGACGCGTCAAATAGCGTGGCCGGAATCGGTCCGCCGCGCTTTTGATGGCCGCCGCAAATCTACCGCTGGGCGGGTTTGAAGTTCGTTGTCGAGGTTAGCCGGCGATGAAAGCCGTGAAGGGTGCTAATCGCCTACAGGCGAACCTTCCGATAAGTCGGACTTCGGGAGAAGTTGTGATCATGGCTGGGAGAGCGTTTGCCCGTCGACCTCGGCGTCTCCGGCGGCGATCTGACGGGTATCTGACACTTGACGGATGTCCCTTGCGGGTCAGGGGTATCGAGGAGCACCCTCGGCGGCGTTCACGTGAAAACGGACGCGTGTACTGCAATTCATTTCAGCTCCCTCACCGGGTTCCCGACAATCTCGATCTTGCTGAGCTGGTCGGACGATTCGCTGGTCGCGAGGTATTTGATCACGCTCTGTGAAGCATTGTTTGCGTGCGCGTCACCACTTGGAAATATCTCTCGTGTTGAATATCGGGTACTGGCGAATTGCGAAACAGGCATGCAAGTTGCGCCTGTGCTGCGCCGCGCAAGTTGCATGTTTTGCGTCTCGCCGCCCCGCCGCTCCATCGTTGTGGCCAAGCGCTGATCGACATGTTCGATTTCATTCATGCTCGTTGTTGTGATCTCGTTCTTCCCCCTTCCAGTCGATCAATGAAAGTGCAACTCTTCTAGCCAGCAGTGACGTCGGCATCACGGACGGTGGTGGTGGGGAATGCGTCCAGACGTTCTCGTCGGTCCGAGTGAATGGCTGATCGAGCAGTTCGGCGACAAGGTCGCGGACGAACTATGGACCCGGGTGCCAGAGGCCCTGAGCACGGCGATCGACCGTGAGGTTCACGCTCATCCAGCCATGACCCAGACCATGGAGCGTGTCCTGGCGAATCCTCGGTGGCCTCTTCCCTATGAGGAACTGGTCCTCTTCCTGGGGACCCTGCCCGGCGCGGAGATCATCAGCGTGCCGCGCTCGGTCTACCAACTGGTACTGATCAACGGTCATGTCGTGGTGCCCTGGTGCTACGGCCAGTCCGCCCGGCTCTCGATGCGCGACGCCGAGGTGGGCCGTTCGTTCGGTCGCCTCGCCCGCGAGTTGCTGCGCCGGTTCGGGCCGCCCTGGCGCCGGTCGCCGGTGGAGGCGCCGCTGCCACTGGACGCGGTCGACGAGCGGGAGGTCGCCAAGATCTGCGCGGCCATCGCCCAGATCGCGCCCGAACCGGAGGTCGTCATCGCCGGCTACGCGGGCGCACCCAACCTGGGCCTGCTCCGTGCCTGCCTCGGCGAGATCAAGTCCACCGACAACGGCACGCTGAGCTGGAGCCACCTCGACGACCTGCCGCTTCCGCCGCCGGTGATCCCGCGCCCGCGGCGGATGCAGTTCCCCTGACCACCCCGGCCCGGCAACCGCCGGGCCGTCCGACCTGCCCAGCGGAAGGCGGGCCAGCCGCCAGCCCGCCCAACGCGAACCGGACCGGCCATCAGGCCGGTCCGGTTCAACGTGCGGGGCGAGGTGCGGCCGGCGGTCTCGGCCGTCGCTGAGCGCGGTAATGCCGTCGGTATTCCAGTAGTGGGCGACGGCTCGTGGTCTCAGGTGGGCTCGGCCGTCGCTCAGCGCGGTTATGCCGTCGGTATTCCAGTAGTGGGCGACGGCTGGTGGTCTGGGAGGGACCGAGCCGAGCGGCCCCGGCCCGGAAGCTCTCTAGCGGTGGCCCTCGGCAGGGGCGGGGGCCAGGTAGGCGGTGGAGAAGGGCTCGCGGCGGGCTCGCATGTCGGCGTAGGTCGTGACCAGCAGCGGCACCAGGATGATGCCGAGCAGCAGGCTCGCGACGCCGCTGAGGAGGGTGGCCCCGATGGTGGCGGCCGGGTCGGCCACGACCGCCCTGAGGACCGCGCCGATCACGGCGGAGACGCCGAGGCTGCCGAGGCTGACGCCGAACATGGTGGCCACCCGCGCGATGGAGGTGCCGAGGTCGGCGTGGAACAGGGCGAAGCTGCGCCCGATGCCGGATCCGCGTTCCAGGGTGGCGACGACCGGCAGGACCATCAGCGCCGCCCCGACATAGAAGATCGGCAGGAAGCAGGCCAGCGCCGCGCCGACATAGACGAAGCCGGCGAGCGCGCCCCAGCCGATGACGGCGGGCGCACGGCGGATGCCGACCCGGAAAGCGACCGGGACGCTCACCGGCCGCCCGGTCGCGGCGAGAACGATCAGCTGGACGCTGACGGCCACGGCGACCGCCGAGATGAGGCTCGCGACGATACTGAGCCCGACCAGTTGCAGGGCGACCTGGATGTATTCGGTCATGTCCGGCAGCGGGCGGCCGGGGACGAGGCCGAGAGTGGCGGCCACCTCGTTGAGCCGGAGGGTGGCGGGCAGGGTGAGGGCGGTCGTCGGCACCAGGGCGATCAGGTGGACGGTCAGCACCTGCCGCCACGTCTGCCGGGCGAGCGCGATCGCGCGTTGCCACCAGCCCTCGTAGGTGGGACTGACCAGCGGGTCGGCCGGTGTCGCGTAGTACGCCGGCGGAAGTGAAGGCGGCTGCCCGGGCCAGTAATGCCCGTTACCGTCCATCTCCGCCCAACCTTGATTCACGTGCTTCCTCAGGACCGTAGTTGCAAGATCAGCGGCGACACCTTAGCGGTTCCGGAAGCCCACGCGCCGCCCCGGAACACCTGGCGCATTCAGGCCCTACACTCCGGAGATGGCCGACCAGCGGGAATCGCCGTCCACGATCCGTGACAGGGCCGTGGCGGTTGCTGATTACCTGCTCGCGGTGCGGGCACAGATGGAGCGCCCGGCCCGGACCGTGCCGTCCGACGCGCACTGGCTGCACTCCCTTCCCCAGCATCCGGACTGCCAGACCGGCCCGGCCGGCGAGGACTCCTCCTGGTTGCGGGTCGGCCGCCCGGAGATGCCCGGCCCGGCGCCGGTGCCGGCGGCGCTGCGGCGACGGTTGCGCGGCGAGATCACGGCGGCCGAGGAGCCGCAGCTCGACGAGGCCGGCGACGACTTCGGGACCTGGCGGGACGAGGTGTGGCGGCCGTGGTCGCTGGCCACCGCCGCCGCCGAGCAGACCCGTGAGCTGCACCGGCGGCTGTTCGACCGGATGCATCAGCTGGACATGGCGGGCGCCACCACCGAGCTGGTCTGGGGCCACGGCGTCCTGGAGACGGTGATCGACGGCACCCGGGTCCGCTATCCGCTGGTGGCGACGCCGGTCCTGATCGAGTACGACGCGGATCGCGCCCTGATCACGGTCTCCCCGGCCGGCTCGTCCCGGTTGCAGACCGAGGCACTCGCCGGCCTGGACCACAGGCATCTGGCGCAGCTGTCCGCGCTGACCGGCCCGGGTGGCGCGGTCGAGGTCGATCTGTGGGACGACACGGATCGCCGGGAGCTGTTCGAGCGCGCGCTGACCCGTCTCGGCTTCGACCGTGCGGTGGTGGGCGCCACCGATGAGAAACCGTCGGCTGAGGCGTTCATCAGGGACGTGGCGGTCCTCTTCGCCCGTCCGAGGCAGCGGCAGCTGCGCGGGTTCCTGGAGAACATGCGAAACCGCCTGAACAGCGGAGACCAGGAGGGCCGGGTCGGCGCGCTGGCCGCCGTGGTGGCGCACGAGCCGAGCCGCCTGCTGATGCCGGACGACACCCCGGAGACCTGGGAACGGGTGGGGGAGCGGCTGCTCATGCCGCTGCCGACGAACGAGGCGCAGGAGTCGATCGCCCGCCGGCTGGCGCATCACCGCAACGTGGCCGTGCAGGGCCCGCCCGGCACCGGCAAGACGCACACCATCCGCAACCTGATCTGTCACCTGATGGCGAACGGCAAACGGGTCCTGGTGGTGGCGCAGAAGGAGGAGCCGCTGCGGGTGCTGCGCGACGGCCTGCCCGAGGAGGTCCAGCCGCTCTGTCTCGCGGTGCTCGGCCGGACCACCGATCAGCTGGTGCAGTTGCAGCTGGCGGCGCGCGAGCTGTCCGACCGGGCGGCGACCCTCGACAAGGCCGCCGAGGAGCGCCGGGTCAACCGGCTGACCGGCAACCTGGAGGAGGCGGAGCGGGAGCTGGCGGCCGCGATGGCGGGGCTGCGGCTGATCGCCGAGAGCGAGGCTCAGACGTACCAGATCGGTGGGGTTGCCCTTCTTCCCGCCGAGGTCGGTGGCTGGCTGCGGGAGCGGGCCGCCGCGCACGGTGGCATCCCGGACCCGATTTCGGGTCCGGCGCCGCTGACCATCGAGGAATTCGCCACGCTGCTGAAACTCGCCTCCCGGCTGTCGCCGGAGGACCGGGCGGCCGCGATGCGGCCGCTTCCCGAGATCTCCGACCTGCCGGACACCGAGGCGGCTTCGGCGGCGCGGGAGCGGATGGCCCGGACCGAGGCGAGCCTGTCCCGGTTGGCGGACGAGGGCGTCGACATGGCGGCGGTACGGAGTGAGGGCCGCGCCGGGATGACCGATCTGCTGACCGAGGTCCGTGAGTCGGTGGCCTGGCTGCGGCGGCGGGAGGGCACCTGGACCGACCGGCTGGGCCGGCTGCTCGACGACGCGCACTGGCGCACCCTCTGGAACGACCAGGTGGTGGCCACCGAGAACCTGTTCGCCGAGCTGGCCACCCTGACCAGGGAGGTGTCCGGACACCGGATCACCATGCCGGAGCCGATCCTGGCCGAGCCGAAACTGCTGTTCACCAGGCTTACCGAGATCCGTCAGCGGTTCGAGGCCGGCCGTGGCCTGAACCGGCTGCTACAGCCCGGCCTGTACCGGCTGGCCGACGAGGTGCGGGTGGACGGCGAGCCGCTGCGCACGGTCGCCGACATAGAGGTCGCCCAGAAGGCGGTACGCCGTTCCCAGGCCCGTCAGCGTCTGGGCGAGGCGTGGTTCGAGTGGGTGCAGCGGCTGGCGATCCCGGAGCCGGACGGCGGCTGGGGCGACCCGGAGATCTGGGCCGGCGGCCTGCTCTCCGACGCGAAGCAGTCCCTCGACTTCGACCTGAACCGGTGGCCGCCGCTGGCCCGGCGGATCGCGGTGCTGATGCCGCAGCGCGAGCTGTCGGTGGACGCGTCCCGGCTGTCCGGGGTGGCCGAGGTGCTGGAGACCCTGGCCGAGGTGTTCACCATGGAACGCACGGTGGCCCGGGACCGGGCGGTCGCCGACCGGGTGGCCGCGTGGCCGCATCTGGCCGAGGCGTGGCAGACGCTGGACGGCTGGGACGAGGGGATCGCCGAGGTGCGCCGGCTGGTGCTGTTGCAGCCGGATGTGATGCGGTTCGACGCCGCGTACCGCAGGCTGGCGGTGGCCGCGCCGGAGTGGGCCGCGCAGATCGGCGGCGGCGAGCACCCGGTGGTCTCCGGCCAGGCGTGCCTGGAGGCGTGGGAGTGGCGGCGCGCGCAGACCTGGTTCGACGGGGTGGTCGGTGAGGTCGATCCGGCCGTGCTGGCCCGGCGGGTGGAGCGGGCGCGTGACCGGATCCGGCGGCTGACCAGCGAGCTCGTGGTGGCGTCGGCGTGGCTGGAGGTGTCCCGGGCGCTCGACGACAGGCGCCGGGCGGCGCTCGCCGACTGGACCACGGCACTGCGCAAGATCGGCAAGGGCACCGGGCGGAGCGCGGCCACCTGGCAGGCGCACGCCCAGCGGGCGATGGAGTCGGCGGTCACCGCGGTGCCGGTCTGGGTCATGTCGGTGGACCGGGCGATCGAGCAGTTCGCCGGAGGTGCGAAATTCGACGTGGTGATCGTCGACGAGGCGTCGCAGGCCGACCTGTTCGCGCTGCCGGTGCTGTCGCTGGCCGAGCGGGCCGTGGTGGTCGGCGACGACCAGCAGATCGGCCCGCAGCTCGGGTTCGTCGGCTCGGTCGAGGGCCTGATCAAACGGCACCTGACCGGGGTGCCGTCGGCCGAGCACTTCGACCCGGAGTCGTCGCTCTACGACCACGCGGTGCGCCGGTCGCCGGAGCGGATCCTGCTCACCGAGCACTTCCGGTCGGTTCCGCAGATCATCGAGTTCTCGTCACGTAACTACTACGACGGCAAGATCCGGCCGTTGCGGGCGGACCGGCCGGCGCTGCCGCCGATCCAGACCGTGCACTGCCCGGACGGCGTGCGCCAGACGATCGCCGGGTACGGCGACGTGAACCTGGAGGAGGCCACCGCGCTCGTCGAGCGGGTCACGAAGATCGTCGCCGATCCGCGGTACGACGGTCGCACGCTCGGCGTGATCAGTCTGCTGAGCAGCAGTGGGCAGGCCGGCTACCTGCTGGAGCAGCTGCACGAGGCGATCGGCGAGGACGAGATCCAGGCGCGGCGGCTGCGGGTCGGTGACGCGTACACCTTCCAGGGCGACGAGCGCGACGTGGTGCTGGTGTCGATGGTGGTGTCCGAGAAGGATCCACGGATCGCGGCGTTCACCAAGCGCGACTATCACCGGCGGATCAATGTGGCGGCGTCCCGGGCCCGCGACCAGCTCTGGATCTTCCACTCGACCCGGCCGGGCGCTCTTCTCGCCGACGATGCCAGGGGGCGGCTTCTGTCGTACGCCATCGATCTGCCCTCGGAGGCCGCGGCGGCCGATCCGTCCGCGCACTGCGAGAGCGACTTCGAGCGTGAGGTTTTGAAGTTGCTCGTGGGTCGTGGTTTCCGGCCGATTCCGCAGTTTCGGATCGGTGCCTATCGGATCGATTTCGTCCTCAATGCGCCGGATGGCCGCCGGCTCGCGATCGAGTGTGACGGCGACGCCTATCAGGGGCCGGAACAGTGGGAGAGCGACATGCGCCGGCAGTCGGTGCTCGAGCGCGTCGGTAACTGTGTGTTCGTGCGGATCCGGGGCAGCGTCTTCGCCCGGGAGCCGGAGGTGGCGATGCGGCCGGTCTGGCAGCGTGTCGATGAGTTGGAGATCACTCCGGTCTGATGCTCACGCAGTGCGCATCGATGACCGCTCTGGGTGCATGTGGACGGTAGGAACCGGGTAGGGAAATGCGGAAGGTTTCAGAACAAATACAGGTAGTGACTGTCTGTCATGGATTGAGCATGGGTATTTCGACGTAAATGTAAGGGAACGAGGTCATCCATTCGGTTGTTTCGTTACTCTGGATGGGCGATAATTCCCTGCTCCTGGCCTTGCTTGCGGATTCGGTAAAAGTTTGACGCTCGCGTCCACTGTTACTACGGCCCGGTGACAGGTCGTAATAGGTAAGGGGTCTGGGTGGCAGGGGGAGCGGCCGTGCGCAAGGGGGGAGGTGGTGGCATATGACGGTGCCCGAAGAACGGGAGCGCTGGACTCCCGCGCCGCCGCATGCCCTCCCGGAGCCACGGCAGCCGGCTGACGAACGCGCGGCCTGGTTCACGTACACCGCTGCCGGTGATCAGATCGTCTGGTCGCCGGCCTTCGCCGCGATGGTCGGCCGCGTCCCCGCCGAGAAGGGCAAGACCAGGCAGATACTGGCCCGGCACGTGCACCGCGACGACCACGCCAAAGCGCTCGGCGCGATCACCGAGGCCTGGACCAGCCAGACCGTCGTGCACACCACGGTCCGGCTGATGCGTTCCGACGGCGGCTGGTTCGACGTCGACTGCACCATCGAGCCGATGGCCGGCCCGGAGGGCGCGGTCCGTGGCATCCGCGGCACGGTCCGCGACGTCTCGGCCCGCGAGCGGGCCCGCCGCGAGTCGGCCCGCCTGACCCGGCGCGGCGAGACCGTGCAGGCCTCCCTGGTCGAGCCGGATCCGGCGACCGGGCTGCTGATCCGCGCCCGGTTCGCCGACGAGATCGACCGCGCGCTGCGCGGCGCGGGCGGCGCCCTGCTCGTGGTCCGGGTCCAGTCCGGGGACAATCCCGAGGGGGTACGCCCGGACCACAACGCCGAGCTGCTGCACCACGCGGCCCGGCTGGTCGAGGAGAAAGCCCGCCCGGAACACCTGATCGGCCGGGTCGGCCCGAACGAGATAGGTGTCCTGTTCGCGCGAACCACCTGGCGTGCCGCCCGCGAGCAGGCCCGCGACCTGGTCACCGCGCTCGGTGAGCAGGCGCACTGCTGGGGTGGCCTGGTCCGGTTCGAGCGCGACGCCGAAGCCGGCAGCCACGGCCTGCTGATCGACGCCGAGCAGGCGTGGCGGCAGTCCCGGGAGGCGGACCGGTCGATCACCCTGGTCGCGCACCCGGTGCTAGTCCGCGATCGGCAGGGCTCGTACCGCAGCCGGGTCGCCGACGCGCTCGGCACCGACCGGTTCACCCTCTACTCGCAGCCGATCCTGGAGCTCCAGACCAACCGGGTGACCCGCCACGAGCTGTTGCTGCGGGTGCTCGACGAGGCCGACGGCCCGCAGTCGCCGATCCAGGTGCTGGACACCGCCGAACGACTCGACGCGATCTTCGACATCGACCTGTGGGTGGTCGAGCGGGCCATGCGCCTCGCCGCCGAGCAGCCCGGCCTGTGCCTCCAGGTGAACCTCTCCGGCCGCTCGGTCGGCGACCCGCGGCTCACCAACGAGGTGGAGAAGCTGCTGGAGCGCTACCGGGTCGATCCGGCGCAGCTGACCTTCGAGATCACCGAGACGGCGCTGATCGGCAACCTGAGCGAGGCCCGCCGGTTCGCCGACCGGGTGCGTGACCTCGGCTGCGGGCTGGCGCTCGACGACTTCGGCTCCGGCTACGCATCCTTCCGCTACCTGCGGCTCTTCCCGATCGACCTGGTCAAGATCGACGGGGAGTACGTGGTGGACCTCGTCGACAATCCACAGGACCAGGTTCTGGTACGGGCTCTGGTGCAGGTCTGCCAGGCGTACGGCATCCACACCGTGGCCGAGTTCGTGCAGGACGAGGCCACCCTGCGGATGCTGCGTGAGCTGGGTGTCGACTACGTCCAGGGCTACCTGATCGGCCGGCCGTCCCCGGTCGTCCCGGGCGGGTTGCGTAAACCCTGACCTGGGTAACGACCAGGTTCATGGAGCACTTCACGATCGCCACCGTCGCCGAGCAGAGCCCCGACTTCCGCCGTGTGCTCTGGACCGGAAAGCACACCCAGCTCGTCATCATGACCGTCCCGCCGGGCGGCGAGATCGGCGAGGAGGTCCACGAGGTGGACCAGATCCTGACCTTCGTGAGCGGTGTCGGCAAGGCCGTGATCAGCGGCGAGACCCGCAAGGTCGCCCAGGGTGACCTGGTGGTGGTGCCGGCCGGGCGCACCCACAACTTCGTCAACGAGGGGCCGAACCCGCTGGTCCTCTACACCGTCTACGGCCCGCCGGAGCATGCCGACGGCGCGGTGCACAAGACGAAGGAGGAGGCCGACGCCCTCGAAGAGGCCGGCAAGGACGAACCGCCCACCGACTGAGTGATTAGGTCACGACGCCGGAACCGGCCGAGGCCCCCCAGCCAGCCGGTTCCGGCGCCGTGTTCAGGGGTTAAAGTCCCCGGACAGCCTACCTGCCCAGGTTCACGGAAGTCGATCGAATCGATGGGCCATCCGTAACGCCTTGGCTGGATCTCACCTGTCCGGTCACTACCGTAACCGTCGATCGCCACTAACCTGCCAGGATGGATGAGCCGCGCTGGTTGACCGACGAGCAGCAGCACGCCTGGCGGCAGGTGGTCGAAGTGCTCGTCCGGGTCCCGGCCGCGCTGGAGGCGCAGCTGCAACGCGACGCCGGACTGACCCACATGGGCTACCTGGTCCTGATGACCCTCTCCGAGCGCCCGGACCGCCGCCTGGCCATGAGCAAGCTGGCCAAACGGGCCAGCGCCTCGCTCTCCCGGCTCTCCCACGTGGTGGCCCGCCTGGAGGAGAAGGGCTGGGTGCGCCGGGAACGGGACGCCGAGGACGGCCGGGTCCAGATCGCCGTGCTCACCGACGCCGGCTGGGACAAGGTCACCGAGTCGGCGCCCGGCCACGCCGAGGCGGTCCAGCAACTGATCTTCGATCGGCTGACGACCGCGCAGGTCAGGCAGTTGACCAGGCTCGCCGAGTCACTGCTGGAGTCACCGTTGGAGGTGCGATCCCGTCCCGTTTCCCGGTGAGATCTGCAAGGCTGTCCTGATCGGACCACCGACCGGTGAAGGGTGCGTGCAGGGATGAGTCAGCGGGTGCGGGGCGTGATCGCCCGGGAGAAGGGCAAGCCGGTCGAGGTGACCACCATCGTGGTCCCCGACCCAGGACCGGGCGAGGCGGTCGTGAAGGTGCAGGCCTGCGGGGTCTGCCACACCGACCTGCACTATCGCGAGGGCGGAATCAACGACGAGTTCCCGTTCCTGCTCGGCCACGAGGCGGCCGGGGTGGTCGAGTCGGTCGGCGCCGGGGTGACCGACGTGGCGCCCGGTGACTTCGTGGTGCTCAACTGGCGTGCCGTCTGCGGCAACTGCCGGGCCTGCAACAAGGGCAAGCCGTGGTACTGCTTCGCCACCCACAACGCCAAGCAGAAGATGACCCTGGAGGACGGCACCGAGCTGTCCCCTGCCCTCGGCATCGGCGCGTTCGTGGAGAAGACACTGGTGCACGCCGGCCAGTGCACGAAGGTCGACCCGTCGGCGCGGGCGGCCGCGGTCGGACTGCTCGGCTGCGGCGTGATGGCCGGCCTCGGCGCGTCGATCAACACCGGTGGGGTGACCCGCGGCGACTCGGTCGCGGTGATCGGCTGCGGCGGTGTCGGCGACGGCGCGGTGGCGGGCGCGGCCCTGGCCGGCGCCACCACGATCATCGCGATCGACACCGACGACCGGAAACTGGAGTGGGCCCGCGGCTTCGGGGCGACCCACACGATCAACGCGCGCGAAGCCGACGTGGTCGAGGCGGTCAAGGCGCTCACCGGCGGCAACGGCGCCGACGTGGTGGTCGAGGCGGTCGGCCGCCCGGAGACGTACCGGCAGGCCTTCTACGCCCGTGACCTGGCCGGCACGGTGGTCCTGGTCGGCGTGCCGACCCCGGACATGACGATCGAGCTGCCGCTGCTCGACGTCTTCGGCCGCGGCGGGGCGCTCAAATCCAGCTGGTACGGCGACTGCCTGCCGAGCCGGGACTTCCCGCTGCTCGTCGAGCTCTACAAGCAGGGCCGGCTCGACCTGGACGCGTTCGTCACCGAGGAGATCGCGCTGGACGAGGTGGAGCAGGCGTTCGCCAAGATGCACACCGGTGACGTGCTGCGTTCCGTGGTGATCTTCTAACCGTCACGAGCGGGCATAGGCCGGCGCCGACCGGTCGGCCAGCAGATCCAGACAGAGGGCGGCGGTCCAGCCGAAAGCGGGTGAGCCGAGGCCGCCGCCGTCCTCCGGGTGGAAGTACTCGTAGTGCCCGTTGCGGTGCACCAGCCGCACCAGGGCCTGCCGCAGCTGCTCCGCCTCGTCGCGCCGGCCGTGCACCAGCAGACCCCGGCGCAACAGCCAGTTCACGTTCACCCAGACCGGGCCGCGCCAGTAGCGGCGATCGTCGAACGCCGGCCCGGTCCGGTCGTAACTCGGCGCCGGCAGCCCGAACCGGGGTGACCCGGCCTCGTCGGCCAGCGCGTTCGCCCGGCCCCGGTCGAGATCCGGCAGCATCAGCGGGAGCAGGCCACTCACGCTCCGGGCCGGGGTGCGGCGCCCGGACCGTACATCCAGGGCATGAAAGAAGTTGGTCTCCGGATCCCACAGCCGATCGGTGATGGCGGCGGTGATGCCCCGGGCGTGCTCCCGGTGCCGGCGTGCCTCAGCCGGCCGGCCCAGCACTCCGGCGATCTGCGCCAGAGCCAGCTCGGCCGTCGCCAGCAGGGCGTTGAAACCGGGGCATTCGACGACGAAACTGTGCCGTTCGGCCAGGTCGGTGTCCGAGTAACCGCCGTCCCGGTAGTTCTCCACCAGGCCCAGGTAGCGGGCGTAGTCGGTGTCGGTCGGCCGATGTGTGACGTCCGAGACGTCCAGGTCGCGCCGATGGTGGGTGTCCAGCAGGGTCAGGTCGGCCGGGACCGAGGCGAGCGCATCGTCCCAGGCCGGGCTGTTGTCCAGGCCGGACTCCCACGGATGCACGATCGAGGCGAGGCCACCGCCGCCCGCGTCCCGCCGGTCACCGAGGAACTCCTGCTGTGCCACCAGACGCGGATACAGCCAGTCCAGTTCGACCCGGGCCTGCTGCACGGCGTCGGCCCCGTGCGCGGCGGCGTGCCGGTACACCTCCCAGGCGGCGAGCGCGTGCATCGGCGGCTGGACCAGACCGGTGCTGCCCCGCGCCGGACGGCCGTTGTAGGCGGGCACGTTCCAGAACCGCGGCCCGGGGAAGTAGGCGTCCTCGCTGATCTCCGGATCGAAGACGATGTGCGGCACCCGGCCGTCCGGCCACTGCGCCTCGAACAGGCTCCGCAACTCGCGCCACGCCCGCGCCGGGTTCACATAGGCCAGGCCGATCGCCGCGAACGCGCTGTCCCAGCTCCACTGGTGCGGATAGAGCGTCCGCGACGGAACCGTGTAGTGGCCGGTCCAGTTCGCGTCGAGCACCCCGGCGGCCGAGCGCCACAGCTCGGCGCACATGTCCGGGACGACTGGCGCGGTCGGGGACGGGACGGGATGCATGCTGGCAACTCGCCTTTCCACTGGGCCGCCCGGCTCATCGGCCGGTTGGTGGCCGGCTCCAGTAAAACGGGCGCACGCATTCTGGCCTCGGCGGCCCTCGGCCCGCCGACCGGGGTGGCTTTTTCGTCACACCTCGGCGGCTTTCCGCCGCGCCTCGATGGTGCGGGATGGCCTTCCGTCACGCCTCGATGGTGCGGGGTGGCCTTCCGTCGTGCCTTGATGGTGCGGGGTGGCCTTTTGTCACGTCTTGATGGTGCGCCACAGGCGGCTGGCCCGGCCCGGCAGATAGGGCGAATCGAGCCGTTTCGCAACGATTCCCGGTAGTCCCTGCGCGCGGGCGGTCTCGCACGCGAAGTCGCCACCGCCGGTGAAGAACGGGGGCGTCTGCCAGTGCGGGCCGGCCAAGGCCAGACCGTCCAGCAGCTCGCGCCGCTCGGAATACCGGACCAGCTCCGTCGTGGCGTGGCCCTCCAGCCAGAGAAGGTCATACACCAGGAACTGCACAGGCGTCCGCTCGGCCGCGCGTTTCGCCGCCGCGGCGTCCTTCGGCGCCTCGCGCCGGGCCAGGAGGCCCGGATCCGGCCGGGCGCCGGCGAAGGCGACGATCTCACCGTCCAGCACCGCCTCGACCGGCGCGAGCGCCGGCCCGATCGGCCGGATCTCCGGAAACCACCTGGTCACATCGGTTCCGGTGGCATCGGTGAGACGCAGTCTTCCACCCGAGATGTACGCGAGGACGCGCCGCCCGCCCCAGGCCATCTCGTAGCCCCAGTCGGCGTCATCGGGCGGCAGCCCGGCTTGACTGGTCGCGAGCATCGGCTCCACCGCATCCGGCATCGGCTCCCAGCCCGGCTCGGACGGATCCATCCGCCGGACCATCCAGTCCGGTCCATCGGTCTGGAAGAAGACGTAACGCCCGTTGGTGCGCTCCCCGCGGAAGGTGACGCCGATCTCGTCGTCGCGCCACTTGTCGGCCTCGTAGGTGCCCGCGTCGAAGATGCTCATCCGGCCCCCGCCGTACTCCCCGGCGGGGATCTCGCCGGCGAAACCGAGGTACTCCAGGGGGTGGTCCTCGGTGTGTTTGGCCAGGTGGTTTCGGGCCTGGTCGCGGGGGAGACCACGCGGCACGGCGAACGAGACGAGAACGCCGTCACGCTCCAGCCGGACATCCCAGTGCAGGCTGCGGGCGTGGTGTTGCTGGATGACGAATCGCCTGGTGTCGGTCTTGGCCGGGGCGGTGGGCGGCACCGGCTCAGGGGTGCGCCGGGCGTCGCGCTTGCGCCGGTACTCATCGAGGCGGTCGGTCATGCTCCGATTGTCTGCCCGGGGTACGACAGAAATACACCGATGTGATTCGCGGGGCCGCCGGGCGTCAGCCGAAAGTGTCGTACCCCGATGGTTTGCTGTCGGCATGAACCGCTCGCCGCGTTCCCTGCACCGCTTCTACGCCCGCCGCCGGGCCGTCGCCCTCGCCCGTGCGGACCGTGCGTTCGCCGTCGTGACGGCCGACTCATCCGTTCCGCCACAGGAGACTGTCCTCACGGGTTGCACAACCTAAGATCACGCCCATATCGGACCTCCGCCTGATCGCGGGTGTTCCCCACGATGGTTGCGGGGGGTAGTGTTCTGGCTCCCACGCGTATCCATCGACAAGAAAGCGTTGGTGTGATGAGCTTGCGCATCCTCGTGGTGGGCGCCGGCATCGCCGGCTTGGCTGCGGCCCGGGGGCTGCGTGTCGCCGGTTTCCGGCCCGAGGTGGTGGAGGCGTTGCCCGCCTCCGTGGTGCCCGGGGCCGGCATCTATCTTCCCGGCAACGCGTCCCGTGCCCTGCGGCTGCTCGGCCTCGATGTCCCGCTGCGCCCGCTCGGTGATCTGATCTTCCGGCAGGTCTTCCTCGACACCCGGGGCCGCGATCTGTTCGAAATGGACGTCGCGGGGCTGTGGGCCGGTGTCGGCGAGTCCCGCGCCCTGTCCCGGGCCGACCTCCAGCAGGTCCTGCTCACCGGGGTGGGTGGCGAGGTCCGCTTCGAGACCGAGGTGCGCGACGTGCAGATCGTCGACGGCGCCGCCAAGGTCGAGTTCGGCACCGGCGCGGTGACCGAGTATGACCTGGTCGTCGGTGCCGACGGCCGCCGTTCGCTGATCCGCGACAAGGTCGGCCTGGGTGGCCCGGCCACCCCGACCGGCCAGATCGTCTACCGCTCGGTGGTCACCGGCGGCCCGCCGCTCACCGACTGGACCGCGGTGCTCGGCCGCCGGTCGGCCTTCGTCGCCATGCCGATGGGTGGCCGCCGGCTGTATTGCTATGCCGACGAGACCGCACCCGACACGCCCAACCCGGAGGATCCGGCCGAGCGCCTGCGTGAGCTGTTCGGCGCCTGGGGCGGCCCGATCCCGGCGATCCTCGACAAGATCGAGAAGGTGCAGGTCGCGCGCACCGACGAGGTGGTTCTGCCGTCCTGGTCGAAAGGCCCGGTCGTGCTGGTCGGCGACGCGGCGCACGCCACCGCGCCGACCCTCGCCCAGGGCGCCGCGATGTCCTTCGAGGACGGTTGGGTGCTCGGCCAGGAGCTGCGGTCGGCCGACGGCGACATCCCGGCGGCGCTTCGGGCGTATGAGGACCGCAGGCGCCCGCGTTGCTCCGAGGTGCGCGAGCGGACCCGTGAGCGAGACCGTGCCCGCGACGTCCCACCGTCCCTGCGCGACCCGATGCTGCGCCGTCGCGGCGCCCGCATCTTCACCGATCACTATCGGGCCCTGGTGTCGCCGGTCTGACGTTTGGTCACCCCGCGAAGGCCGAACGACCACGGGGGACTATTCTGCCACCGAGGTACGCCCGATCATCGGGGAAACCCGAGAGGGACGAACGAGACAACGGAGGCAATTCGTGACGACCGTTGCGCCGTCGCCGATCGCGACCCGACCATACCCGGTGCGGCGGCAGGTCAAGGGTTCGGCGTTTGCTCGGATCCTGCGCACGACGGACGCGAAGCAGATCGGGATCATGTACATGATCACGGCCTTCGTGTTCTTCCTGCTGGGTGGCCTGATGGCCCTCCTGATGCGCGCCGAGCTGGCCCGGCCGGGCATGCAGCTGCTCTCTCCGGAGCAGTTCAACCAGCTGTTCACCATGCACGGCACGATCATGCTGCTGTTCTTCGCGACGCCCATCGTGTTCGCGTTCGGCAACTACGTGGTGCCGATCCAGATCGGCGCGCCCGACGTGTCGTTCCCGCGGCTCAACGCGTTCGCCTACTGGCTCTACCTGTTCGGCGGCCTGATCACTATCGGCGGGTTCCTGACGCCGGGTGGCGCCGCCGACTTCGGCTGGTTCGCCTACACGCCGCTGAGCAACAGCCTGCACTCGCCGGGCGTCGGCGGAAACATGTGGGTGGTCGGCCTGGCGATCTCCGGTCTCGGCACGATCCTCGGCTCGGTCAACCTGATCACCACGATCCTGACCCTGCGGGCCCCGGGCATGACCATGTTCCGGATGCCGATCATGACGTGGAACATGCTGGTCACCGCGCTGCTCGCGGTCATGGTCTTCCCGTTCCTGGCAGCCGCGCTCTTCGCGCTCGCCGCCGACCGGGTGCTCGGCGCCCACGTCTTCGACGTGGAGACCGGCGGCCCGATGCTGTGGCAGCACCTCTTCTGGTTCTTCGGCCACCCCGAGGTGTACATCATCGCGCTGCCGTTCTTCGGCATCATCACCGAGGTCATCCCGGTCTTCAGCCGCAAGCCGGTCTTCGGCTACAAGGGACTGGTCGCCGCGACCCTGCTGATCGGCGCGCTGTCGATGTCGGTGTGGGCGCACCACATGTTCGCCACCGGCCAGGTGCTGCTGCCGTTCTTCAGCTTCCTGAGCTTCCTGATCGCGGTCCCGACCGGCATGAAGTTCTTCGTCTGGATCGGCACCATGTGGCGCGGCCAGATCAGTTTCGAGTCGCCGATGCTCTTCGCGGTCGGCTTCCTGGTGACGTTCCTCTTCGGTGGTCTCTCCGGCGTGCTGCTCGCCTCGCCGCCGATCGACTTCCACGTCTCCGACTCGTACTTCGTGATCGCCCACTTCCACTACGTGCTCTTCGGCACGATCGTGTTCGCGGTGTTCGCCGGCATCTACTTCTGGTTCCCGAAGATGTTCGGCCGGATGCTCGACGAGCGGCTCGCGAAGATCCACTTCTGGCTCACCATGATCGGCTTCCACGGCACGTTCCTGGTGCAGCACTGGCTCGGCACCAAGGGCATGCCCCGGCGGTACGCCGACTACCTGCCGGCCGACGGGTTCACCTTCCTGAACACGTTCTCCACCATCGGCGCGTTCATCCTCGGCCTGTCGACCCTGCCGTTCATCTACAACGTGTGGAAGTCGTACAAGGTCGGCGTGCTCGTGACCGCCGACGACCCGTGGGGCCACGGCAACTCGCTCGAGTGGGCGACCAGCAGCCCGCCGCCGCTGCGTAACTTCGACCGGATGCCGCGGATCCGCTCCGAGCGGCCCGCCTTCGACCTGAAGTTCCCGGAGCTGGCGGCCGGTCACTCGCTCGCCGGCCCGCCGGAGGGTGGCGCGCGGCCGCTCACCGCGGAGTCCGACGGGGGCGCCACCTACCGGGAAGACGTGGTCACCGATCGCGATCGCTGATCGTATGTAGTCGCCGTGGATCGGCCCGCACTCATCGTGAGTGCGGGCCGATTCCGTTTCCGGCACTGCCTTCTCTTCCCGCGGCCTTCTCGTCCTCTCGCCTGCGATGCGTCGCTCGTCACACCGGGCGCTTGAACGGCAGGTCGCGGCTCGAAGTGGTTGGCGTTGTGTCATACCCCCACGGCAGGATGTGCGGTGGAGGTCAGGATCCACCATGTCGCTTACGCCTTACCGCGAAACACTCGCGCTGCCGAAGATCACGTCGGTTCTCGTCGTCGCCACGCTCGCCCGCATTCCGATCGCGGCGGCCGCGGTGGTGCTCACCCTGCACGTCGTCGAGGGGCTTCACCTGACGTATGGGGCGGCCGGCCTGGTCGGAGCGGCCGCCACGATCGGCGGCTCGATCGGCGCGCCGGTGATGGGCCGGCTCATCGACCGCTGGGGGTTGCGGCCGGTGCTCGTCCTGACCACCGTGGCCGAGGTCGTCTACTGGCTGGTGGCCCAGGCCTTGCCGTATTGGGCGTTGCTGCCCGTCGCCGCGGTCGGCGGTTTCCTGGCGCTGCCCGCGTTCTCGGTGGCCCGGCAGGCGATCGCCGCGCTCACTCCGGAGTCGCACCGGCTGCCCGCGTTCGCCCTCGACTCGATGACCACCGAGTTGTCCTTCATGGCCGGTCCGGCCCTCGGCGTCCTGATCGTCACCACCGCCGGCTCCCGCTTCGCGATGGTCACCCTGGCCGTCGGCATCCTGTTCGCCGGTGTCGGCCTGTGGCTGCTCGACCCACCGGTCCGGGCCGCCCACGAGGCGCCCGTCTCCGGCGAGCGGGTGCCCCGCCGCAGCTGGCTGAATGCCCGTTTCGTCGCCATTCTCGCCGTCACGATGGCGGCTACGCTGGTCCTGTCCGGCACCGACGTGGCAGTCGTCGCGGTGCTGCGCGAGACCGGCCAGACCGAGTGGGCAGGCCTGGTCCTGTCCCTGTGGGCGCTCTTCTCGCTGATCGGCGGTTTCCTCTACGGCATGATCCGGCGCGGCCTGCCGATGCTGCCGCTCTTCGCCCCGATGGCGGTGCTGACCATCCCGGTCGGCCTGGGCGGCGATCATTGGGCCTTGCTGGCCCTCCTGCTGATCCCGGCCGGTTCCCTGTGTGCCCCCACCATCACCGCCAGCACCGACGCCATCAGCCGCCTCATCCCGGCCGGCGCCCGAGGCGAGGCGATGGGCTTGCACAATTCCGCACTCACCGTGGGCGTGGCCTGCGGCGCCCCGTTGGCGGGCCTCGCCATTGACCACTGGGGCCCGGCTTGGGGGTTCGTGGCGGTGGGCGCGGTCGGCGTGCTGGTCGCCCTTCTGGTGCTCCCCACCGAGATCCGCCACCGTCGTGGCACTCCTCCCACACCCACCCCAGACCCGCCGGTCACCCCATGGCCCACGTCCGCCCCAGACCTGCCGGGCACTCCGCGGCTCACGTCCGCCCCAGACCTGCCGGCCACCCCACGGCTCACGTCCACCCCAGATCCGCAGTTCACCCCGACTCCCGCTGCTGCCCCGGCTCCCGTCGCCGATTCAGCTGCTGGCACCGCGCCTGTCGCCCTTCCGCTAGCACCAGCCTGATTCCCGCCGCAGATCCGGTCACCGCCCCGGTTCCTTCCTCCGGCTCGCGCATCGCGCAGGTTCCCAGCCTGCGGCCTGGCAGCTGATGCCGGGCCCACGCTGAATTGGATTCAGTACTCGGGTCGGCCGGATTCACCGTGGGGTGAATCTCGCTGGGCTGGTCGTGGCCGCTGTCTTGCGCGCTTCTATGCAGCGGCCCGAGCCGGCCGCGAAGTACCGGCTGGTCGTGGCCGTTGCCTTGGCGTTTCGTGGCAGTGGTGACTTTGATGGCTAATTGAGGAGCCCGCCTGCCAGGGTGGCTGGTCGTGGCCGCCATCTTGGGGTGCTGCGAGACAGTGGTGACTCTGATGGCCATTTGAGGAACCCCTCTACCAGCGGAGACGTGGCGGTGGCTGCCGCCGGGCAGTCGAGGTAGGCTTTTGGATCTTGAACGTGGGTCCGCTGGCCGATGGCCTCGGGGCAACGCCTCGCGATGGTGACCGTGGGCACGTATGCGCTGGCAGTGAGGATTTCTCGATCAACTGGAGGGTCGACCCGGAGAGCTGACCGCCCGCGCACCAGCCTGCCCGCTGAGCCGATCTTGCACGAGTTTCACCTCGGGGCCGATTTTGCGGGCATCTCCACGTCCCAGCAGACACGTCTCCACGTCCCAGCAGACACGTCCCAGCGGGAAAACGTGTGCAAGGTCCACGCCGGGGTGTGGACCTTGCATGATGCTGCACTTCATGGAGGCGTCTTCAAGGCTTTCGCTGTATCCGATCTCAATCCCTGCCGGGCGATGACTTCGTGCCCGGCCTGTGGACTATCGCACCGGTCACGCCGTCGACCGGGAAACTGGGACGAAATGTCGCGCATGCAGAGGTTTCGGCCCCGGCCAGTCGCGTAGATCTTGCACGTTTCTCCACCTTCGAGGCGATCTTGCATCATTCTTCACGTCTGGGTGTGTTTTATCGTGCAAGGTCTACTGCGCCGGGGCGACCTTGCAGCTTTCTTCCCGTCGGGACGCGGAGAAGGCTGCAAGATCGGCGCGAGGGTGAAGAACCGTGCAAGATTCCTAGGCCTCGACTGGCGGAAGCGCTGGAGTTTTACGGAACCACCCGAATCCCGAACGGTATGTATCCTGCCAAATCTGGCGCACTGTCGAGGACTCCGCTCGATCTCAGCCCCAGGTCTCGCAGGGCTGCCTCGCGCGTGCCGGGACAGCGGTGACCCTGATGGCCCACCAGGTAACCGTCTACCTGTGGAAACGTGGCGGCGGCTACCGTCGGACAGCTGACGCAGGCGTGTCGGGACGGGGTGGACGGGCGTGGACCGTGACCGGTCCGGGGTGCGGGCGGGGCTGGAGGTTCGGGGTGGGGCGGATCAGGGAGCTGTCAGGCGGAGCAGGACTGGGCCCTCGCCCGGGCCGTACTTGGCCGCGTACAAAGTGGTGATCCGGTCCAGGGTCTCCGGTGCTGCTGTGGCCAGGATCCACCGTGCGGCGCCGTCGTCGGGGGCGCTGACCCGGTGGTCGGGATGGAAGGCGTGGGGCAGGGCCGCCGGATTGACGTTGACCCAGTGTTCGCCGTCGTGGGTGACGTAGCGGAGCTCGTACTCGGCGGTGTCGTTGGGGACGGTGACCCGCAACCGCATCCGGTAGTGGTCGGTGATGTTCTGCAAGCCGACCCCGTTCCAGCGGTTCTCGAAAGCTTCCAGGGCGAGTTCACCCAGGTCGCCACGCACCCGGACCTCGCGTTGGGAACTCTCGCTGACCCGCCGGTCGCGGAAGATGCCGTACGACAGCCAGTCGTCGACCCGGTAGAACGCGTGCGCCGGCCCGGTGGCGCTGATCCGCACCTCAAAGCCGGGGTGATGTCGCGTCGGCAGTGAGGTGATGAAACGGTCGAGTCGTTCGATGTTCTGCCGGATCGCGGCTATGGCGTCGGTCGGGGCGACCTGGCGGGCACGTTCGGCGGCGTCGGGGGAGGACGGGTCGGTCAGCATGATCCGGAAGCGGACCCCGCGATCGAGAGCGCCCCGGACCGCTTCGGTGAACCGTGCCTCGTGTGGGCCCTCCAGCAGCCCGGTCCAGTGTTTCCACAGGTCGACCCGGTCGTCGGCGGTTTCGATGCGCCCGATGACGTCCCGGTAGTCGAGCCGGTTGCGCCGCCGGACGGCGTTGCGGCTCAGGTAGAGCACCAGCGGCTGAAGGACGAGCACGGCGAGCGTGAGGTCGATCAGATTGGCGCCGATGCTGATCCGCAGCTCGTCGGCGAAGCCCGCGGTGTGCCGGACCGGGTAGAGCAGCACGAACGCGGTCACCAGCAGGAGCGCGCCGATCGCTGCGTACAGATAGGACAGCCGGTATCTGCTGTCCGACAAGCGGCCCCGTCGCGCCATCGGCCCATGATATCGATGCCGGGCATTGTCCACATCGGATGTGGAAGGGTGATGGCGCGACCGAAACGGGTCAGGCGGTGAGTGGCGTGTCCGGTGAGCCGCTGAGACACCAGTCCCGGATCGACAGCCACGACCCGTATCCCGCCTCCATGTCGAGGTGGGCGGCGCCGGCCAGGACGGTGGTCGGGATGCCGAGCGGCACCCCGTAGTCGGCGGCGGCCCCGGACGGGCAGTAGGGATCGTTGTCGGAGCACACCAGGCGCGTGTTCCGGGCCGCGGTGTCGAGCTGCCCCGCGGTGACGTGCGGCGCCTGGAAGCCGGCGATCTCCGGGATCCCGGCGGTGACGTCCGGCCCGGGTGGCGCGACGAGCAGCACCCGGTCGACAGGCGTCAGAACCTCCCCGGCCGCGGCCGCATGCAGCCAGAGCAGGCAACCGAGACTGTGACAGATCACGGTGCGTTCGCCGTCGGGAAGAGCGGCGAGGTGGGTACGCAGAGCAGCCAGCCAATCGGCGAGGACCGGCTGATCGGGCTCCGGAAGTTGCGGATAGGTCACGTGCCGACCGGCCGCGGCGAGCTCCCCGGCGAGCCAGTGGTGCCAGTGACCGGGCGGCCGGCGGTTCTGCCAGCCGTGCAGCAGCAGGAAGCTCATGGGACGTCGAATTCCAGGTACATCACGTGCAGCCCGACCCGGCCGTGGACCGGGTGCCGGAAGGACCGCGGAACCGTGCCGATCACCTCGAAACCCTCACGCCGGTACAGCTCGACGGCGCTGGTGTTGCTCTCGACGACCGCGTTGAACTGCATGCCCGCGAAACCCGCCTGCCTGGCCCAGCCGACCGCGAACCGGCACAGCGCCGTGCCCACCCCGCGCCCACGGGCCGCGGCCGCCACCATGAAGCTGGCGGTGGAGACGTGCGAACCCGGGCCGGGCCGGTTGGCGCCCATCTTGGCGGTGCCGACGACCTGCCCGTCCACCACGGCGACCACGGTCTGGCCGGGCGGCTGCTCGACCCACATCGCCCGGGCCACGGCCTCGGGCATCGCCGGATCGTACGGGAACGTCTCCTCGGCCTTGATCACGTCCTGGACGATGGCCCACACAGCCGGCCAGTCGGAGTCGGTGAACGGGCGGATCTCAGGCGTCAACGACTGGGCTCCCGGTCGTCTCGATCGCGGCGGCGCGGAGCTGCTCGATCGCGGCGTCGGTGGTGGCACGGGCCACTCCGGCGGTCAGTTCCAGCAGCACGGTGGTGGTGAAACCCTCCTTGGCCGCATCGAGGGCGGTCGCCCGTACACAATGATCGGTGGCGATGCCGACCACCTCGACCTCGGTGACTCCCTTGCCCCGCAGCCACCCGGCGAGAGTTTCGCCGCCTTCGCCGTGTCCCTCGAAGCCGGAGTAGGCCGCCTCGTATTCGCCCTTGTGGAAGACCGCCTCGACGCGGTCGGTGACCAGCTCGGGGTGGAAGTCGGAGCCGGGCGAGCCGGCGACGCAATGGACCGGCCACGAGTCGACGTAGTCGGGCGTCTCGCTGAAGTGGGAACCCGGGTCGATGTGCCAGTCCTTGGTGGCGACGACGTGCTTCCAGCGGTCGCCGGCCTTGTCGAGGACCAGCGAGATGCCCTTGGCGACTGCCGCGCCACCGGCGACCGCGAGTGAGCCGCCCTCGCAGAAGTCGTTCTGCACGTCCACGATGATCAGAGCGCGTGACATGGGATTGCCCCCTAGGCGGTGGGAACTATGACGACCGGAATGGCGGGGTCGCCCGCGGAGAGCTTGAGGCCCTCCCACGGGATGGAGATCAGGTTCTGCCGGAGGTGTTCGCGTGACTCGGCCAGGCTCGGCGTCTCGAGCACCTCGCCCCCGGCGATGTAGGTGCGCTGCAGGAGCCGGTCGTTGGTGTGGTGGTCGGGCACGCCCTGGGAGTAGATGATCTCCTCAGTGGCGGTGCCGGTGGGCTTGTGCCGGCGGATCGCGGTCTTGCGGCCGCCGACCGTCGCCTTGTTCTCCGAGCGTTTCACCACCGGGCGGCCGTCGACCTCGACCAGCTTGTAGACCAGGCTCGCGGTCGGCGCGCCGGAGCCGGTCACCACGGCGGTGCCGGCGCCGTAGATGTCGACCGGCTCGGCGGCCAGGGTGGCGATCGAGTACTCGTCCATGTCGCCGGAGACGATGATCTTCGTTTCGGTGGCGCCGAGCGAGTCGAGCAGCTCACGCGACTGCTGGGCGAGAACGGACAGGTCACCCGAGTCGATGCGGACGGCCCGCAGATCCGGTCCGGCGACCGCGATCGCGTTGCGGATGCCCTGGCTGATGTCATAGGTGTCGACGAGCAGCGTGGTGCTCTTGCCGAGCGCCGCCACCTGGGACGCGAAGGCGGCCGGCTCGTCGTCGTGCAGCAGCGTGAACGCGTGCGCCGACGTGCCGGTGGTCGGGATGCCGTAGGCGCGGCCGGCCGCGAGGTTCGACGTGGAGGCGAACCCGGCCAGGTAGGCGGCCCGCGCGGCGGCGACCGCGGCGTGCTCGTGGGTGCGCCGGGAGCCCATCTCGATGATCGGGCGCCCGCGGGCCGCGGTGACCATCCGGGCCGCGGCGGCCGCGATCGCGCAGTCGTGGTTGAGCACCGAAAGGATCAGCGTCTCCAGCACCACGCACTCGGCGAACTTGCCGGAGACGGTCAGGATCGGTGACCCGGGGAAGAACAGCTCGCCCTCGCCGTACCCCTCGATCTCGCCGCTGAACCGGTAGTCGGCGAGCCATTTCGCGGCGGTCTCGTCGACGATGCCGGCGGAGCGCAGGAACTCGATCTCGCCCGGCTCGAACCGGAAGTCGCGGATCAGCTCGATCAGCCGCCCGGTGCCGGCCACCACGCCGTAGCGCCGCCCGGTCGGCAGCCGGCGGGCGAAGACCTCGAAGACGCAGTGGCGGTCTGCGGTGCCGTCTCGCAACGCGGCACTGACCATGGTCAGCTCGTACTGATCGGTCATCAGGGCCGGCGCGATCGTCTCCACGGTCATACCCTACGACGAGGATGATGCCGAGGCGTGACGCGGCCGCTGACCTGGGGTTGGATGCCTGGTTCACCAGTTCGCCGGATCCGGTGGCACCATGGTGGGCATGGCGTTGCCTCAGGTTGCTCCCGTGGAGACGCCGGAGATCGAGGAAGTACCGGCCGAGGACCGGCCGTGGGTGACCATCGTCTGGGACGACCCGGTCAATCTCATGTCGTATGTGACCTGGGTCTTCCAGAAGCTCTTCGGCTACAGCAAGGAAAAGGCCGAGAGGCTGATGATGGACGTGCACACGAAAGGGAAGGCGGTGGTCTCCATCGGCGCGCGCGAGCGCATGGAGATGGACGCCAACCAACTGCACGGATACGGTCTCTGGGCCACGGTCGACAGGGGTTGACCGCAGGCCGGCCGGATAGACGAATCGGCGATCGGGTGGGGTAAAGCACATGTTCCGACGCAACGGTAGCCACTGTGTTGCCACGTTCGCGCACGACGAGGTGCGGGTCCTGCGCAAGGTGGCCGCTGAGGTGGTCGGCCTGCTGACCGACGGGATGGACCACACCGATCCGGTCGTCTCCCGCCTCTTCCCGGACATCTACCCCGATCGCCCGGAGGACTCGCAGGAGTTCCGGCTCTACACCGAGGGCGACCTGAAGACCAGCAAGATCGATCAGGCGGGCGCGATCCTCGCCGCCCTTCCGGACGAGGGCGAGGGGGAGGTACGGCTGGACGGCGAGGCCGCCGAGGCCTGGCTCCGTGCGATCAACGACGCACGCCTCGCCATGGGCACCCGGCTGGAGATCCACGCCGACACCGATCTCGGCGACGAGCTGGACCAGGCGGTGCTCGACGATCCGGGGTCGAGCCGGGTCTTCCAGCTGTCGGTGTACGCGTATCTGGGCTACCTACAGGAGTCCCTGTTGAACGCGCTACCCGACATTCAATGATTGCGGGTGTGTGCACCGCCACCGGTCAGGCAGCCGATTGCTTCGGTAATGTGAACGCCGTGCTGACCATCGACCGTGCGATCGTCGACGCGATCGTCGCCCACGCCCGCCGGGACCACCCGGACGAGGCCTGTGGCGTCGTCGCGGGCCCGATTGACAGTGACGTGCCCACCCGGCACATCCCGATGGACAATGCCGCGCGCTCGATGACGTTCTACGAGTTCGACTCGATGGAGCACCTACGGGTCTGGCGCGAGATGGACGACCTCGACGAGGAGCCGGTGGTCATCTACCACTCGCACACCGCCACCGAGGCGTTCCCGTCGCGCACCGACGTCTCGTTCGCCGGCGAGCCCAACGCGCACTACCTCCTGGTCTCGACCCGCGAGCCCGACTCCGAGGAGATTCGGTCGTTCCGTATCGTGGACGGTGTGGTGACCGAAGAAGAGGTCAACATCGTGGATGCGACGGTGAAGGCGTGATTTCCGCAGCAGTGCAGTCGTTCATGTTCGGGCAGAGCCCGGCGTCGGTCTTCTATGAGTGTCGCTGCCGCTAAGGCGTGCGACCCGACCAGACCGACCCTTTTCGCCCTTTCAAGTCGACTCCTCTAGGAGAAATTCAGCCATGGCTATCGAAGTTCGCGTTCCCACCATCCTCCGCAGCTACACCGGCGGCGCCAAGATCGTCGAGGGCGCCGGTGACACCCTCACCGAGTTGATCGACGACCTGGACGCCAAGCACAGCGGCCTCAAGGGCCGTCTGATCACCCCCGAGGGTGGCCTGCACCGGTTCGTCAACATCTACGTCAACGACGAGGACGTCCGCTTCCTCGGCGCGCTCGACGCCAAGGTCAAGGACGGCGACTCGATCACCATCCTCCCGGCGGTCGCCGGCGGCGCGCTCGGGTTCGCGGCGGCCGCGGCGCTGCTCGGCGGTCTGTAAGTTCGATGGCTCGTTACGAGAGCCTGCTGGACGCGTGCGGGGGCACGCCGCTCGTCGGCCTGCCCCGGCTCTCACCGGCGGTGCCCGAGGGGGCGCCGCCGGTGCGGCTCTGGGCCAAGCTGGAGGACCGCAACCCGACCGGCAGCATCAAGGACCGTGCCGCGCTCTTCATGGTGCGCGAGGCCGAGGAGTCCGGGCACCTGCGCCCCGGTGACACCATCCTGGAGCCGACCAGCGGCAACACCGGCATCGCGCTGGCCATGGTGGCGAAACTGCGGGGCTACCGGCTGGTCTGCGTGATGCCGGAGAACGTGTCGGCCGAGCGGACCCAGATCCTCCGGATGTACGGCGCGGAGATCATCTTCTCGCCGGCGGCGGGCGGGTCGAACCAGGCCGTCGCCACCGCCAAGCAGATCGCCGCCGAGCACCCCGACTGGAAGATGCTTTTCCAGTACGGGAATCCGGCGAACGCCCGGGCGCACTACGAGACCACGGGTCCCGAGCTGCTGCACGACCTGCCCACGATCACGCACTTCGTGGCCGGGCTGGGCACCACCGGCACGCTGATGGGCACCGGGCGGTTCCTGCGGGAGAAGGTCGACGGCATCCAGATCATCGCCGCCGAGCCGCGGTACGGCGAACTGGTCTACGGGCTGCGCAACATCGACGAGGGCTACGTGCCGGAGCTGTACGACGCCTCGGTGCTGACCCGGCGTTTCTCGGTCGGCACACGGGACGCGGTTCTGCGTACCCGCCAAATGATCGAAGTCGAAGGCATCTTCGCGGGCTTCTCGACCGGGGCGGTGCTGCACGCCGCCCTGGCGGTGGCGCACGAGGCGGTCCGGGCCGGCAACCGGGCCGACGTGGCCTTCGTGGTGCCCGACGCCGGCTGGAAATACCTGTCGACAGGCGCCTACGGCGGCACCCTGAACGAGGCGGAAGAGGCCCTCGAAGGCCAGCTCTGGGCCTAATACATCACAGCGATGTAAAGGTTGGCGGCCATCGGCACGGCCGCGGCCAGGAGCAGCATCCAGGGCAGGGCGCGCTGGTGGATGGCGAGGAACGCGGCCACCACCAGCGCCACGCTCAGCAGTGTGAGCAGCGCCAGCGCGGGCAGGTACCAGACCGGCGCCCCGCTGAAGACCGACACCACCGCGTAGAGGCCCACCGCGACACCGCACAGGCCGAGTCCCGCGCTGTAGATAGCGACCGCCAGCATCCGTGCGGCGCCGGGTGGCGGATCGTCGGGCGCCGGGAAGCGGAAGATCACCGGCTCCTCGGGCACGAGCCGGTGCGGGATGTCCGCGGGCGTCACGGCCCGCGTCGTGGGGACCTGCTCCAGCGCGGTCACTCCGCCTCCATCCGATGATCTTCAGAGCACTCACCCTGAGCAACGCGAATGGATCACCGGACGTGACGGTGCAAACGTGATGAGCCTGGTCATCACGGCTGTGATGTGCGTTGTCGATTTAGCGACAAATCGATCAGTTGTTAACGTCAAGCGCTGGTCGCGGCGTACGCTTCGCTCCGTGATTGACTGGTCAGACAAGTCCGGCTCGGCCAGCTTCAGGCCGGGCATCGGCCGGTCCGGTGGGGCAACCCGGTGTGAGCCAGAGGGATCGGGATGCGACTAACCGTTCTCGGTTGTGCCGGCAGTTTTCCCGGTCCCGAGTCGGCGTGTTCGGCCTACCTCGTGGAAGCCGAAGGGTTCCGGCTCCTGATCGACTTCGGTTCCGGGTCGCTCTCCGCCCTCCAGCGATACTCGGATATGCGTCGTGTCGACGCCATCCTCCTCACCCATCTGCACTGCGACCACATGCTCGACGCGTGCACCTACGTCGTGGTGCGGCGCTACGACCCGGCCGGTCCGCTGCCGGCCCTGCCGGTCTACGCCCCGCTGGGCGCGGCCGAGCGGATCGCCGCCGCGTACAGCACCGAGGGCGAGCCGGTCGACGACGTCTACACCTTCTACGGCCTCCAGCCCGGCACGTTCCCGATCGGGCCGCTCCAGGTCACCGTCGACCGGGTCAACCACCCCGTCGAGACGTACGGGGTGCGCATCGAGCACGAGGGCCGGGTGCTGGCCTACTCGTCGGACACCGCGCCCTGTGAGGCGCTGCTGCGCCTGGCCGCCGGCGCCGATCTGTTCCTCTGTGAGGCGAGTTACCAGGACGGTGTGGCCAACCCGCCTGACCTGCACCTGACCGGCGGGGAAGCGGGTGAGGCGGCGACGAAGGCCGATGTCGGCAAGCTGCTGCTGACCCATCTCGTTCCGGCCTGGGCCAGTGAGGCATCTATTGTGGAGGCGGCTACCGCCGCCTATGCGGGACCGGTCGAAGTCGTCCGCCCCGGCGCCAGATACGATCTCTGAGCCGGAGCGGGGGGTAAGGGACCGGCTGTCGTGACCTTGGAGTTGTTGCATGCGCATTGTTCGCCTGGCCAACTTCGTCACGGTTCATACCGGTGGCCTGCGGACCGCGCTGCGTCAACTCGGCCGTGGTTACCAGGAGGCCGGCCACGAGGCTGTCCTGGTCATTCCCGGGCGTCGCTACTCCGACAAGATGACCCGCCAGGGGCGTGTCATCACGCTGCCCAGCGCGCCCCTGCCGCGCACCGGTGGCTACCGCGTGCTCGCCGGCCGCCGTGAGCTGGTCAAACTGCTCGACAGCCTGGAGCCGGACCGGATCGAGGTCTCCGACCGCACCACGCTGCGCTGGACCGGTGGCTGGGCCCGGCAGCGCGGGGTGCGATCGATGATGGTCTCCCACGAGAGCCTGGCCGGCCTGCTCGGCGTCTGGGGCATGCCGAAACGTGACGCCCTCGCCGACCGGTTCAACAGGCGCACCGCCGAGGCGTTCGACACGATCGTATGCACCACGGCCTTCGCCGCCGAGGAGTTCCGCCGGATCGGTGTGCCCAACCTGGTCGAGGTGCCGCTCGGCGTCGACCTCGACCTGTTCCACCCGGGAAAGATGGACGTCTCGGTCCGCGCCCGCTACGCCCGGCCCGACGAGCTGCTGATGGTCTATTGCAGCCGGCTGTCCGCGGCCAAGCGCCCCGAGCTCGCGGTGGACACGGTGGCGTCGCTGCGCAACGGCAAGGTGCCGGCGGTGCTGGTGATGGCCGGTGACGGCACCCGGCGGACCGCGCTGGCCTACCGCGCCGCCCGGCTCCCGGTCCGGTTCGCCGGGCACATCTCCGAGCGGGCCGATGTCGCAGCGCTGCTGGCCAGCGCCGACGTGGTGCTGTCGCCGGGCCCGATCGAGACGTTCGGCCTGGCCGCGCTGGAGTCGCTGGCCTGCGGGACGCCGGTGGTGGTAAACGAGCAGAGCGCCCTGCCCGAGGTGGTCGGCGACGCCGGGGTGGCCGTGCCGGGCACCGCCGAGGGCTTCGCCGACGCGGTCAGCCGGATCATGGAGCGCCCGCGGGTGGAGCGCCGGGCCGCCGCACGGGCCCAGGCCGAGCAGTATGGATGGCCGAAATCGGTCGAGGGCTTCCTCCAGGCCCACGAGGCGAACCCGGCGCCGGTGACCGGTCTGATCCGGCCCGCGGCGCCGTTCAACGGCCTGCCGTCGCCCCGCCGGTTCGGTGCCGCCGGGCGGGAATCCGGGGCGGACGAAGCGGGCGCAGCACGCTACGCATAAGGTACGTAGCATGGCGCGACCCGACGGCCGGACGGCCGATCAGCTGCGACCGGTGACGCTGACCCGGCGCTGGAGTATGCACCCCGAAGGTTCGGTGCTGGTGGAGTTCGGCAACACCCGTGTGCTGTGCACGGCGAGCGTCACCGAGGGGGTGCCCCGCTGGCGTAAGGGCTCCGGGCTCGGCTGGCTCACCGCGGAGTATGCGATGTTGCCCCGGGCCACCGACACCCGCGGCGACCGGGAGAGTGTGAAGGGCAAGGTCGGCGGGCGGACTCAGGAGATCTCCCGCCTGATCGGCCGGAGCCTGCGAGCCTGCATCGACCTGAAAGCGCTCGGGGAGAACTCGATCGTTCTCGACTGTGACGTGCTCCAGGCCGACGGCGGCACCCGTACTGCTGCGATCACCGGCGCCTATGTGGCGCTGTATGACGCGGTCACCTGGCTGGCCGACCGCAAGTCGCTGGCCGGCAAGATCGAGAAGGTGCTGCACACCTCGATCCAGGCGGTCAGTGTCGGCATGCACGACGGCCAGGCGCGCCTCGACCTGGACTACCAGGAGGACGTCTCGGCCGAGGTCGACCTCAACGTGGTGTGCACCGGCGCCGGCGACTTCGTCGAGGTGCAGGGCACGGGAGAGAACGGCGTGTTCCGCCGGGCCCAGCTCGACGCGATGCTCGACCTCGGTGTGCAGGGCTGCGCCGAGCTGGCGATCCTTCAGCAGAAGGCGCTGGCCGCGTGAGCGCACGGCTGTTGCTCGCCACCGGTAACAAGAAGAAGCTCGTCGAACTACAGCGCATTCTGGACGCCGCGCTCGGTGTCGCCCAGATCGAGCTGGTCGGGCTCGGTGACTTCCCGGGCTACCCGGATGTGCCCGAGACCGGCCTCACCTTCGGGGAAAATGCGCTGATCAAAGCCCGTGAGGGCGCGAAGCGGACCGGCCTGCCCACGGTCGCCGACGACTCCGGCATCGCGGTCAACGCGCTGAACGGGATGCCCGGCGTGTTCAGCGCCCGCTGGTCCGGCACCACCGGCGACGACAAGGACGACGCCAACCTCGACCTGGTGCTGGCGCAGATCTCCGACGTGGCCGACGAGCACCGGGGCGGGGCGTTCGTCTGCGCCGCGGCGCTCGTGCTGCCGAACGGGCGCGAGCACCTGGTGGAGGGCCGCCAGACCG
Source organism: Actinoplanes sp. NPDC026670 (assembly GCF_040638175.1). Classification (NCBI taxonomy): domain Bacteria; kingdom Bacillati; phylum Actinomycetota; class Actinomycetes; order Micromonosporales; family Micromonosporaceae; genus Actinoplanes; species Actinoplanes sp. NPDC026670. The sequence goes on along the minus strand of NZ_JBEZXU010000015.1, from coordinate 114,609 downwards.
GCCGGCTGTTGCGCAGCCGGCGCGGCGAGGGCGGTTTCGGCTACGACCCGATCTTCGTCGGGGACGGCCAGGAGCGTACTAACGCCGAGCTCAGCCCCGCGGAAAAGGACGCCATCAGCCACCGTGGCAAGGCGTTCCGCGAGCTGGCGAAGGTGATCGCCAAGGAATTGCCCCGCTAGTCCTGCACCATCTTCAGGAGACGGTCGAGGACGTGCTCGTCACGTCCGAGGCCGTCGTGAGCGTACTCGTTGGTCACCCACGGCCGCAGGTTCCCGATGTGGGCCGCGGTGGCCAGCGACATGTCCCGGTCCACATACATGTCGTCGAAGTAGACCGCGGCCGCCACCGGCACCTCGTTGGCAGCCAGCCGGTCGACGTCGTACAGCGGCGCCCAGTCCGGCTTCCCGGCCAGCCGATCGGCCGCGGCGGCCAGCGGAACCAGCGCCGGGTCCTCCTCGAACAGCCACGGGTAGATCATCTCCCCGGTGAACCGGACCGGCCCGCCGGCATCCAGGTCGAAGGCCGGGAACTCGTCACGGACCCGGTGCGCCGCCCATCCGGTGGCCGCGCCCTGACCGTAGATCGCCTCGTGCACCACCGCGAACAGCGGCTGCTCGGCGAAGGAGACCGCGGCGTCCACCCGGCGCAGGAACAATTCGGACAACTCGTTGCCGGCGAACGCCTCCTCCAGCAGATGGTGCAGCAGGTCGAAGCGGGCGTTCGATCCCAGGTTGATGCCGATCGTCTGGAAACGGCGCGGGGTCAGCCGGTCCCCGGCAGGTAGCCGGGCGTCCTGGTCACGCAGCGCGTCGACGACCCGCCTGGCGATCGCCTCGTCCTCCGGATACCGCTTGAAGAACCGCTCGTTGTGCGCCAGCACCCGCGGATAGGCGGCCCGATAGACGTCCTCGGCCGTCGCGGTCAGCCCCGGCAGACCACCCGTGATGATCACCTCGCGGAGGCCGTGCGGCGCGAAACTGAGATACGTCACCGCGCAGAACCCGCCGAAACTCTGCCCCAGCACACTCCACGGCCGATCCCCGGCCAGACGGGCGCGCAGCAGTTCGGCGTCGGCCACGATGCTGTCCGCCCGGAAATGCGCCAGATACCCGGCCTGGTCCTCGATTCCGGCCAGGGTCTGCCTGGTCAACGGCGTGCTGCGCCCGGTTCCCCGCTGGTCGAGCAGCACCACCCGGTAGTCACGTGCCGCCCGGCGCAGCCACACCGGCAGATCACGCGGCGACCGGCTTCCCGGCCCACCCTGGAGATACACCAGAAACGGACGGCCTTCGGCCGCTGATCCCGTCTCCCTCACCTCCCGCGCGAAGATCTCGATGCGCGGTCCGTCCGGATCCGCATGATTCAGTGGTACGGCCAGCGTGTGCCCGACGAAGACGAGCCCGGAGTGACGATGAATCATCCTCCGAGCCTCCCGTATCGACGGCCGCCGACGGGAGCCGGATCGACCCTTGTCCTCCGTGTCGTCGGGCGGCGTCGGCGTCGGCTTGACCTTGCCCTTGGGGAAGGGCTCAGGATTTCGGTACCGGTCATCAGGGCCGGGTCGATGACGCGGGGGAGACACGGTGCGTGAGCTGCTGACGATCGGCGTGTTCGCCCGGGCGGCGCGGCTGTCGCCGAAGGCGCTCCGGCTCTACGACGAGCTGGGCCTGCTGAGACCGGCCGAGGTCGACAACGACTCGGGCTATCGGCTCTACGCGCCCGAGCAGCTCGAGCAGGCCCGCCTGATCGCCTGGCTGCGCCGGCTCGGCATGCCGCTGGAGCGGATCCGGCAGGTCGGCGAGCTGCCCGCGCCGGAGCAGGCGGCCCAGATCGGCGCCTACTGGGATCAGGTGCTCGCCGAGACCGCCGAGCGGGGCCGGCTCGCCACCTTCCTCGTCGACTATCTCTCCGGGAGGGGCAGCACGATGGGCACACTGGGGCTCCGTTATGCGGCGCGGTCCGAGACCGGCCTGGTCCGCGACAGCAATGAGGACACCGCCTACGCGGGCCCCCGCCTGATGGCGGTGGCCGACGGGATGCGCGGCCCCGGCGGTGACCGGGCCAGCTCAGCCGCCGTCGACGCGCTGAAGACACTGGAGACGGTGACGATCCCGGCCGGCGACCTGCTCGGCTCGCTGGCCGAGGCGGTGCGGGCGGCGTCCCAGTCGGTCGGCGAGCTCGACGGCGAGGCGGCCACCACGCTGACCGCCCTCTACTGGTCCGGCTCACAGCTGGCGCTCGCGCACATCGGCGACACCCGCGCCTATCGCCTTCGCGACGGCGAGCTGAGCCTGATCACCGTCGACCACACCTATGTCCGGTCACTGGTGGCGGAGGGCCGCCTGACCGAGGCCGAGGCCGCCGTCCACCCACAGCGGTCACTGCTGGTCAAAGCCCTCACCGGCGCGGGCGACGAAACCCCGGATCTCTCCCTCCACGAGGCCGCCGCCGGCGATCGCTACCTGCTCTGCTCCGACGGCCTGGCCACCACGGTCCCGGAGCCTGAGTTGCGCTCCGTCCTGGCCACTCCAGGCGACCCGGCCCAGGCGCTCGACGAGTTGTTCTCCCGCGCCTATGCGGCCGGCGCCCACGACAACGTCGCCGCTGTCGTCGCCGACGTGGTCCCGGCATGACTGAGACCCTCGCCGGCGGTGGTGCGCCCGCTCCGGCGGTGTCGCCGTGAGGGCGGCGCTCGCCGACCGCCGCCCGCTCGCGGTTCCCGCGTTTCGCCGCTGGTGGATCGCGTCGTTGGTGACCGCGGTCGGCGGCTCGTTCAGCGTGGTCGCGGTCCCGGCTCAGCTTTATGCGACGACCGGCTCGTCCGCGGCGCTCGGCGGCTCCGCCGTGCTGTCGTTCGCCGGTCTGGTGATCGGGGCGCTGACCGCGGGCACCCTGGCCGACCGCTGGGACCGGCGGCTGGTCCTGCTGGCGGCCCAGGCCGGTCTCGCCGCTACCTACGTGGGCCTGTGGGCGCAGGCCACCCTTGACGGTCCGCTGCCCATTCTGCTGGCTCTGGTGACCTGTCAGGGCCTGACTTTCGGAGCGATCTCCACCCTTGCCGGCGCGGTCCTGCCCAGGCTGCTGCCACCGGAGCTCCTGGCCGCCGCCAACAGCCTGAACTCCCTGGTTCGCTACGGCGGCTGGATCCTGGGCCCGGTCCTCGGCGGTCTGCTCATCCCGGTGGCCGGCCTGAGCACCCTCTATCTTTGCGACGCCGCCACCCTGCTGGCCGTCCTCTGGGCGGCCCTCCGCCTGCCCGTAATGCCCCCACAGACACCGTCGTCGCCTTCGTCGGGCGCAACCACGCACCCGTCCGGAAGCGGTTCGGCGGTGCGATCGC
>NZ_JBEZXU010000015.1:0-111170 GCF_040638175.1 Actinoplanes sp. NPDC026670 | reverse complement strand
CCCGGAGCGGGCGCAACCACGCACCCGTCCGGAAGCGGTTCGGCGGTGCGATCGCCCGGAGCGGGCGCAACCACGCACCCGTCCGGAAGCGGTTCGGCGGTGCGATCGCCCGGAGCGGGCGCAACCACGCACCCGTCCGGAAGCGGTTCCGCGGTGCGATCGCCCGGAGCGGGCGCCACCGCGCGACCGTCTCGAGCGTCGCGGTCGCCGTCGCCGGGTCGATCAGCGGCTCAGGATGCTTCGGCGCAGCGTTCGCGGCGTGCCGGCCGGGGTCTCCGTGACGGATTGCGCCATCTCCGGACGAGCCGCCTGTTGATGGCCGTCCTGGCGGTGGACCTGGCCGCCATGGTTCTCGGTATGCCGGTGGTGCTCTTCCCGGAGCTGGCCTCGCACACCTACGGCGACCCGCCTGGCGGCGGTCCCGTGCTGGGCCTGTTCTATGCCGCCTACCCCGCGGGGGTGATCATGTCCGGGCTCTTCTCCGGCACGTTCACCCGGGTTCGCCGCCCCGGGCGGACGATGGCCGCCGCCGCGATCGCCTGGGGCGCCACAGTGGTGGTCCTGGGCCTGACTACCCACCTGTGGGTGGCGCTGGCCGCCCTGGTGCTCGGTGGCGCGGTCAATTTCGTGCTCAGCACCCATCGCAACACGATCACCCAGGCGCACACCGACGATGCCCTGCTCGGCCGGGTCCAGGGCCTGCTCACCGTGGTCCTGACCGGCGGCCCCCAACTGGCCAACCTGCTGCACGGAGCCGCCGGCGCCGTGATCGGCCCACGCCCGGCGATCATCGCCGGCGGCCTGCTCACGGTGGCTGCGGTGGTGGCCACCCTCCGCGCTGTCCCGCAGTTGAGCACCGTGGAACAGACCAGGCAGCCGACCGCCTCCCGCCCGGCTCCGGACTCCGCCGAACAGACCAGGCGGCCGGCCGCCTCTCGGCCGGCTCCGGACTCCGCCGAACAGACCAGGCAGCCAGCGGCCTCTCGCCTGGCTCCGGGCTCCGCCGAACAGACCAGGCGGGCGGCGGCCTCTCGCCCGGCTCCGGGGCCCGCTGAACAGACCGGTAGCGGTTCCGCCGCACAGACCGGCAGCGGTTCGAAGCCCGGCGGCGTCGAACTGCGGCCTGCCCTCCTGGGCGCTACGGCGCCGTCCCGGGCGGAGCAGGCCGGGCGGCCGGCTCCTGACCCGGGCACTCCGTCAGCGGAGGGGGCCGACCGCAGCCTCGATGGAAGCGCGCAGGGCCGGGCCGGAGACGACCGCGCGGGCCTGTTCCAGGACCGGGGCCAGGAACACGTCCGGGCCGGGCTCACCGGCGAACGGGGCGACCGCGGCCAGGGCGGCCCGACCGGCGGCCGACGGTGTCAGCGGGGCACGTAGTTGCAGGCCACGGACGGCGGAGAGCAGTTCGACAGCGAGGAGGCTGGTGAGGTTGTCCAGGACGGTGCGCAGCTTCTTCGCGGCGGCCCAGCCCATCGATACGTGGTCCTCCTGCATGCCGCTGGTCGGCAGTGAGTCCACCGATGCGGGCGACGCGAGCCGGCGGTTCTCGGCGACGATCCCGGCCGCGGTGTATTGGGCGATCATCAGCCCCGAGTTGACGCCGGCGTCCGGCGACAGGAAAGGCGGCAGTTCCCGGGATCGGGTGACGTCGAGGAGCCGGTCGACCCGGCGTTCGGCGATGGCCCCCACCTCGGCGGCCGCGATGGCCAGGAAGTCGGCCGCGAAACCGAGCGGCGCCCCGTGGAAGTTTCCGGTCGACTCGACCCGGCCGTCCGGCAGCACGACCGGGTTGTCCACCACCGACACGAGCTCCCGCCCGCTGGTCGTGATGACGAAGTCGAGGGTGTCCCGGGCCGCGCCGGCCACCTGCGGGGCGCAGCGCATGGAGTATGCGTCCTGCACGGCATGTGCCAGGTCGTCGCGGTGCGAGTCCATGATCGCCGAGCCCTGTAGCAGCCGGTGGATGTTCGCGGCCGAGGCGGCCTGCCCCGGGTGCGGCCGGATGTCGTGCAGTTCGGGCAGGAATGGCCGGTCCGATCCGAGCATCGCCTCGATGGCCAGCGCCGCGGTCACGTCGGCCATGGTGAACAGGTGGCGGGCGTCAGCGATCGCCAGCAGCAGCATGCCGAGCATGCCGTCGGTGCCGTTGATCAGCGCCAGCCCCTCCTTGGCGGCCAGGTCGAGCGGGTGCAGACCGGCGCCGCGCAGCGCCTCGGCGCCGGCGACCCGCGAGCCGTCCTTGCCGAGCACCCAGCCTTCGCCGAGCAGCACGAGAGCGCAGTGGGCGAGCGGCGCCAGGTCGCCGGACGCGCCGAGCGACCCGTGTTCCGGCACCCACGGCGTGATGTCGTGGTTGAGCAGGTCGACGAGACCCTGGGCGAGGACCGGCCGGACCCCGGACCGGCCGAGCGCCAGCGACCGGACCCGCAGCAGCATCATGGCCCGCACCACCTCGCGGGGCATGGGCGCGCCGATGCCGGCGGCGTGCGAGCGGATCAGCGCGTGCTGTAGTTCGGCACGGCGGGCCGGTTCGATGGAGGTGCTGGCGAGGGCGCCGAACCCGGTGGAGACGCCGTACACGGGACGGCCGGACGCTTCGATGCCGTCGACGATGGCCCGGCTGGCGGCCATGGCCTCGACGGCTTCGGGGGAGATCTCCACGCGGACGCCGCTGCCGGCGCCGCCGAGGTCGGCAGCGGAGGAATCGGAGGCTCCGGAACGGGCGACGGCGACGACGTCGGCCGCGGAGACGCCAGTGGATTGGACGGTGACGATCATTGCAGCACTCCGTTGTGCAGGACGGAACGGATCAGGGGGACACCGGGCCGGTAGGCCAGGTGCAGGTGGGACGGCGCGTCGAGAACGATCAGGTCGGCGCGGGCGCCGACCGTGATCCGGCCGACGTCGTCCCGGCGCAGCGCGTGGGCGCCGCCGGCGGTCGCCGCCCACACCGCCTCGGCCGGGGTCATCCGCATCTCGCGGACGGCGAGGGCGATACAGAACGGCATCGAGGAGGTGTAGGACGACCCCGGGTTGCAGTCGGTGGCCAGTGCCACGGTGATCCCGGCGTCGAGGAGCCGCCGCGCGTCCGGGTAGGGCGAGCGGGTGGAGAACTCGGCCCCCGGCAGCAGGGTGGCCACCGTGGTGGAGTGGCCGCCGTCGGCGCACATGCAGTCGATCGCGGTGGAGGCGAGCACATCCACGTCGGCGTCGTCGAGGTGGGTGCAGTGGTCGACGCTTGCCGCACCCATCTCGACGGCGAGCCGCACCCCGGGGCCGGGACCGAGCTGGTTGCCGTGCACCCGCAGGCCCAGTCCGGCGGCCTGCCCGGCGGCGAGGATGGTGCGCGACTGGTCCTCGTCGAAGGCGCCGCGTTCGCAGAAGACGTCGATCCATTTGGCGTACGGGCGGGCGGCCGCGAGCATCGGGCCGGTGACCATCGCGACGTACTTCCACGGGTCGCCGGCGTGTTCGGCCGGTACCACGTGCGCGCCGAGGAAAGTGGTCTCGCTGGTCAGTTCCGAGGCGATCCGCAGCGAGCGAGCCTCGTCGTCGACGTTCAGGCCGTAACCGCTCTTGATCTCGACGGTGGTGGTGCCCTGCCGGCGCATCTCAGTGACCAGCCGGGCGGTGGCCCGGCGCAGTTCGTCGTCGCCGGCCGCACGGGTCGCGCCGACCGTGGTGCGGATGCCGCCGCCGGTGTAAGGCTCCCCGGCCATCCGGGCCGCGAACTCGGCTGCCCGGTCACCGGCGAAGACGAGGTGCGCGTGGCTGTCGACGAATCCGGGCAGCACCGCGGCGCCGTCCACGTCGAGGATGTCGTCGGCGGCCGGCGCGCGGCTGGCCGGGCCGACCCAGGTGATCCGATCGTTCTCGGTCACCACCGCCATGTCCCGGGCCAGCCCGAGACGGCGGTCACTGTTGGTGACCAGCTCACCGATGTTGGTGACGAGCAGGCTCATGACGGACCGTCCAGGACCGGCGAACCGGCGGGGGAGAGGGCAGGGCCAGCGGAACGAGCGGGGCCGGCGGACGAGGAGGCGGGGCCGGCGGACGAGGAGGCGGGGCTGGGAGAAGGCACGGGCGTGCGGGTGGCGAGCGCTTGGGCCAGTTCGCGGGAGACGTCGACCAGGGTGTGCACGCCGTCGGCGACGATCCGCCGGCCACCGGAGATCACGTGCGTCACGTCGGCGGCGGTGGCGGCAAGGATCGCCTGGTCCGGGCGGGCGCCCGCGGTCCGTACCGTGGAAAGGGAGATCGCCACCAGATCGGCCCGCATGCCCGGCGCGATGACGCCCGCATCGTCCCAGCCGAGGGCCGCATGAGCGGCCGCCGCGGTCACCAGCGACGCGGCCGGGAAATGGCCGCGGCTCTCACTGGCCAGCCGCTCGTTCATCTCCAGCCCGCGGAGCTCCTCGAACGGGTCGATCACCGCATGGCTGTCGCTGCCCAGGCTGAGCGGCACCCCGGCGTCGGCGAGCCGCCGGGCCGGACCGATGCCGTCGGCCAGATCACGTTCGGTGGTGGGGCAGAAACAGACCCCGGCGCCGCTGTCGCCGAGCAGTTTGACGTCACCGTCGGTGAGGTGGGTGGCGTGCACGGCGGTGGTGCCGGGCCCGAGGACACCATGCCGGTCGAGCAGTTCGGTGGGCGTGCAGCCGTGCACGGCCCGGCACTGTTCGTTCTCGGCGCGCTGCTCGGAGAGGTGCACATGCAACGGGGCACGGCCGGCCAGTTCGGCCAGTTGGTCGGCGGGCACCGCCCGTACCGAATGGATCGCCGCCCCGATGAGCGAGTGCGGCCCGCCGCGGAGGCCGGCCACCCGGGACGCCCACGCGAGGGCGTCGCCGTCGCCGAACCGTTCCTGAACGCCCTGCAGGGGCGTCCCGTCCACACCGCCGGTGAGGTAGAGCGTGTCGAGCAGGGTGATCCGGATGCCGGCCTCGTCGGCGGCCTGGATCAGGGCGGCGCCCATCGCGTTCGGGTCGGCGTACCGGACCCCGCCCGGCGCGTGGTGCAGGTAGTGGAACTCGCCGACGCAGGTGATCCCGGCCAGCGCCATCTCGGCGTAGACGGCCCGCGCCAGCGCCAGATAGCTGTCCGGGTCGAGGGCCGCGGCGACCGCGTACATCTGCTCCCGCCATGTCCAGAAACTGCCCCGGCCGCTGTGCGTGCGACCGCGCAGCGCCCGGTGGAAGGCGTGCGAGTGGGCGTTCGCAAGGCCGGGCAGCACCAGGCCGGGCAGTGGCTCGCCCTCGGCCGGCGAGCCGGGTGTGACCGCGGTGAACCGGCCGTTCTCGATCTCGATCCGCACGTCCTCGGCGACACCGTCGCCGACCCAGGCGTACCGCGCGTGGAAGACCGACCTCATGAGAGGTCCTCCAGCACCGTGGCCAGGGCTTCGATGCCGGCTTCGCAGTCGGCGTCGCTGGCGTGTTCGGCCGGGGAGTGCGAGACACCCGTCGGGTTACGGACGAACAGCATCGCCGTCGGCACGTGCGCGGACAGCACCCCGGCGTCGTGCCCGGCGCCGGTGGGCAGGATCGGCGCGTCGTCGAGCAGGGCGCTCAGCCGGGTGGCCAGCGTGCTGTCGAAGGACACCTCCGCGGTCACCGACTCGGGAGTGACCGACAGCGTGGTGCCGTCCCGTCCGGCCCGTTCGGTCGCGGTCTTCACCACCGTGTCGACGAGCTGGTCGAGGGTCGCGGTGTCGGCGGCGCGGGCGTCGAGCCAGCCACGCACCAGCGACGGGATGGCATTGGTGGCGTTCGGTTCGACCTGGACCCGGCCGACGGTGGCGTGCGCCCCGGACAGGCGGGCCTCCTCGTTCGCCGCGAGCACGGTGTACGCGAAGGTCAGCATCGGATCGTGCCGGTCGGTCATCCGGGTGGTGCCGGCATGATCACCGACGCCCGCGAAGTCCATCCGCCAGCGGCCGTGCGGCCAGATCGCGCTGGCCACCCCGACCGGCCGCTGCAGCGCGACACCCTGTTCGATGTGCAATTCAACGACCGCGGCCATGTCGGCAACCTGTGCCATCCGCCCGGCCGGCCGGGCACCGAGCGCCTCGCCGAACGAGATGCCGTCACGATCGGTCAGCGCAGCGGCACGAGACGGGTCCATGACCCCGGTCAAAAGCCGCGACCCCAGGCACGGTACGCCGAAACGCCCGCCCTCCTCCTCGACGAAGGCCGCGATCCCGATCTTCCGGTCCGCCGGCACCCGGTCCACGGCGAGGAACGCGCTGACGATCCCCAGCGGGCCGTCATAACCGCCCCCGTGTGGCACCGAGTCGAAGTGCGACCCGGTCAGCACGGTTCCCGGCGCCCACGGCTCACCACGCCACGCGAACAGGTTCCCGTTCCCGTCCTCGGTGACCGTCATGTCCCGTTGGGCGGCCTGCCCGCGGAACCAGTCGCGCAGCGTCAGTTCCGGCTCGGTCAGCGCGAACCGCAGATAACCACCGCTGTCGGCCCGCCCGATCGGCGCGATCTCGGCCCACAGCTTGGCGAACTCACTCATCGGGCCATCGGGATCTGCACGCCACCGGCCGAGTGCGACTCGTATCCGGCGTCCACGTGCCGCAGCACACCCATCGCCGGGTCGTTGGTCAGGACCCGCTCGAGCTTCTGCCCGGCCAGCGCGGTGCCGTCGGCGACACACACCTGCCCGGCGTGGATGCTGCGCCCGATGCCCACTCCACCGCCATGGTGAATGGACACCCAGCTCGCCCCGGACGCGGTGTTGACCAGCGCGTTCAGGAGCGGCCAGTCGGCGATCGCGTCGGAGCCGTCGAGCATCGCCTCGGTCTCCCGGTACGGCGACGCCACCGAACCGGCGTCCAGATGGTCCCGGCCGATCACGATCGGCGCGCTCACCTCACCGCGCGCCACCATGTCGTTGAACCGGACACCCGCCTTGTCCCGCTCGCCGTAACCGAGCCAGCAGATCCGCGACGGCAGCCCCTGGAAGGCGACCCGTTCGCCGGCCATCCGGATCCACCGGGCCAGCGGGTCGTTGTCCGGGAACAGCTCGAGCACGGCCCGGTCGGTGGCGGCGATGTCGGCCGGGTCACCGGAGAGCGCCGCCCACCGGAACGGGCCCTTGCCTTCGGCGAACAGCGGCCTGATGTACGCCGGCACGAACCCGGGGAAGTCGAAGGCCCGCTCGTACCCGGCGAATTTCGCCTCACCCCGGATCGAGTTGCCGTAGTCGAACACCTCGGCCCCGGCGTCCTGGAACCCGACCATCGCCTCGACCTGCTTGGCCATGCTGACGCGGGACCGGTCGGTGAACTCCTCCGGCTTGGTCCGCGCGTACTCGGCCATGTCGGCGAGTTCGACGCCGACCGGCAGGTAGCTGAGCGGGTCGTGGGCGCTGGTCTGGTCGGTGACGATGTCGATCGCGACACCGTTCGCCAGCAGCGTCGGGAACACCTCGGCGGCGTTGCCGACCACACCCACCGACAGGGCCTTGCGCTCCGTCTTGGCCTTCAGCGCGACCGACACGGCCTCGTCGAGCGAGTCGGCGATCACGTCCAGGTAGCGGGTGTCGACGCGGCGCTGGAGCCGGGTCCGGTCCACGTCCACGATCAGGCAGACGCCGCCGTTCATGGTCACCGCGAGCGGCTGCGCGCCGCCCATGCCACCACAGCCGCCGGTCAGAGTCAGTGTCCCGGCCAGGTCCCCGCCGTACTTCTTGGCGGCGACCGCGGCGAACGTCTCATAGGTGCCCTGGAGGATGCCCTGCGTGCCGATGTAGATCCACGAGCCGGCGGTCATCTGGCCGTACATGGTCAGGCCCAGCTGCTCCAGCCGGCGGAACTCCGGCCAGGTCGCCCAGTCGCCGACCAGGTTCGAGTTCGCGATCAGCACCCGCGGCGCCCACTCGTGGGTGCGCAGCACACCGACCGGCTTGCCGGACTGCACGAGCAGCGTCTCGTCGCCTTTCAGCGCGTCCAGCTCACGCACGATCGCGTGGAACGACGGCCAGTCCCGCGCCGCCTTGCCGGTGCCGCCGTAGACGACCAGATCCTGCGGCCTTTCGGCCACCTCCGGGTCGAGGTTGTTCATCAGCATCCGCTTGGCGGCCTCTTGCGGCCAACCCTGTGCGGTGTACGCCGTGCCGCGCGGCGCCCGGATCTCGGACATCCTCGTCTCCTCCACTGGGGCCAGAACTCAAGCCAGGAAAATGTGTCGCCGGGCGGCGGTGGCCTCGAACTCCTCGAGCCGCTGCTGCACCGGCTCCGGGGCCGCGTCGCACATCGCCTGCAACAGCACCATGGCCATCGCCATCGGCCCGGTGTGCAGGTCGAACACGAGCTGGGTGCCGACCGCGGCGGGCAGCACCACGTCGGCGTGCTCGGCCACCGGGCTGACCGCCGAGTCGGTGATCGCGACCACCGACAGTCCGGCCGCCCGTGCCTCGCGGACGGCCTCCACCGACTCGCGCGGATAGCGGGGGAGCACGATGGCCAGCATCGCACCGGCGCCGTCCGCGCGGGCCTGATCGAGCCGGTCCAGCAGGCTGGTCCCACCGCCGTCGAGCACCCGCACGCCGGGGAACACCTTGGCGGCGAAATACCCGAAGTACGCCGCCAGCGGCGCCGCCGCCCGCAGGCCCAGGACCGGCAGGGGACGGCTCCCGATCAGGAGGGCGGCCGCCCGGCGTACGTCATCGGGGTCGTGCAGTTGATCCGCCAGCCGCCGCAGGTGCTCGGTCTCGGCATGCACCGCGCGCTGCATCGCGTTGCGCGCCGCCGGCTCGGCCGGCGCGTCGTCGGTGCGGACCCGCAGCTCCCGCCGCAGCGCCGGATAGCCGGAGTAACCGAGCGCCATCGCGAACCGGGTCACCGACGGCTGGCTGACCCCGGCGAGCTCGGCCACCTCGGCGGCGGACAGGTAGGCCGCCTTCGCCGCGTGCTCGACCAGGCTGTGCGCGATGCGTCGCTGGGTGGGGGTGAGGCGCGCGCCCTGAAAGAGATCCAGCACCCGCCCGGCCGCTTTGACCGCTCCGTCATTCACCTAGTCAGCTTATGCATAAATTCTTTCAGAAAACCAGACTTCGTGTCCGTTCAACGCCCGACCGGGGCACGCCGGCTCCCGGAGCACGCGATCACCCCGGGCGCGCCGATATCGGCCGATCGCTATTCAGCTGCTGTTCAGCGGCACTGTGGCAGGCTTGCTGACATGCGGATCGGTTCGCTCCACACGTACCCGGTCAAGGGATGTCACCGCCTTGACCACGACGAAGCCGTCGTCGAACCATGGGGCCTGGCAGCCGACCGCCGCTGGATGATCGTCGATGCCGACGGTGTCGGCATCACCCAGCGCGAAACCACCGTCCTCACCCAGCTGACCGCCCGCCCACACCCCGGCGGCCTCCATCTGAGCGCACCCGGCATGCCCGACATCGACGTGCCCGAGCCCGCCGACGCGCCCAAGATCCAGGTTCGGATCTTCCGGGCCAAGCCACCCGTCCCCGCCCGCATCGCCGACACCACCTGGGTCAGCGCCTTCCTCGGCCGAGACGCCCGCCTGATCTGGCAGGCCGACCCCACCACCCGCATCGTGTCCGGCTCCGCCCAGCCCGACGACCGCGTCAGCCTCGCCGACGGCTACCCCGTCCTGCTCGCCAACACCGCCTCCCTCGACGCTGTCAACGACTGGCTCCTCGAGTCCGGCGACGACCCGGTCCCCATCCACCGCTTCCGCCCCAACCTCGTCGTCACCGGCGCGCCCGCCTGGGCCGAGGACGACTGGATCGGTCATCGCCTGCGCATCGGCGACCTCGCCTTCCGCGTCGCCAAGGCCTGCGCCAGATGCCGCGTCACCACCGTCGACCAGGAAACCGGCGAAACCGGGCGCCAGCCACTGCACGTCCTCGGCCGCCACCGCCGCATCGACGGCGGCCTCCTCTTCGCCGTCAACCTCATCCCCGACCTCACCGCCGGCCAGACCGGCCGCATCCGAGTGGGTGACCAGGTCACCGTGGAGGGTGAGCCAGCCTTAGGAGAGTCTTAGAAGATTTGCCCCCACCCCCGCCGGGCGACCAGGATGCCAGGTCGTGAGCGCTCATCGATCCCCGTTCAGTGCCCGATGGCTCGCCGCCGGCGGCGCCGCCGTCCTCGCCGGCATCCTCGGCGTCGCCATGCTCCTGACGAACGGCGGATCGGCCTGCGCCGCTCCACCGAGCACCACCCAGAAATCCGGCAAGGCCACCTTCTACGACCTCGCCGGCGCCTCCGGAAACTGCTCGTTCGAGGTGCCCGCCGACGACCTCTACGTCGCGCTCGGCCCGTCCGAGTACTCCGAGGGCGCGTCCTGCGGCGCCTACCTCGACGTCACCGGCCCCAAGGGCAAGGTCCGCGTGAAGGTCTTCGACTCCTGCCCCGAGTGCCCCGCCGGCCACATCGACCTGAGCCGCACCGCGTTCAAGAAGATCGGCAACGAGATCGACGGCATCATCCCGATCAAGTACAAGCTGGTGACGAACCCGGCCACCCCCGCCGGCATCAGCGTGCGGATCAAGGAGGGCGCCTCCCAGTACTGGTTCGCGGCGCGCATCGACAACCACGCGAACCTGCTCTCGAAGGTCCAGGTCGCCAGCGGCAGCGGCAGCTTCAAGACGGCCCACCGCACCGACTACAACTACTGGCTCATCGACGCCGGGGCCGGCCCCGGACCCTTCAAGATCAAAATCACCGATGTGTACGGCAACACGGCCACCGTCTCCGGCATAAAGATGTCCCCCGGCGCCGTCCAGAAGACGAGCGCCCGCATCACCGGCGGCTCGACAACGGTGACCAGCGCCGAAAAGGCCACCACCCCCACGGCGAAGGCCACCACGTCCCCGGCCGCCAAGACCGCGAAGTCCGCAGCCCCCACCGCGTCGGCGACCACAACGCCCCCGCTGACGGAGTCCGCCACGGCCCCGAGCGCCGACCCCACCGCCGCCGACCAGCCCTTGGTGGACCTGGCCGCCGCCGAAGGCGCCCCATCATCCTGCTGACCAGCCGCGCGACCTGACCAGCCGCGCGACCTGACTCGCAGCACGACAAAGCGGCCCGGCGTATGCCGGGCCGCTTTTGTTTGGTGCGGAAGAGGGGACTTGAACCCCTACGCCCTCACGGGCACGGGTACCTAAAACCCGCGCGTATGCCTATTTCGCCACTCCCGCCCGATTTGCCCGTCAAGGCAAAGCGTTGTGAAGAGTGTAATCGGTCGGATGTCTCTCCCGCGCACTGCTCGCGGCCGATCTGGCCGCGGCGGTGTTCAATCCGGCCTCTCGGAGGATGTTCTCCACCGTGGATGCCGAGACCGTGATCGGTACTGATGGCCTTGACCGGAGGGCGGCGGCTACTTTGCGCGGGCCCAATGTGGGGTTCGCCACCGCGAACGCGGCGATTTCGGTGCGGGTGGCGGCGGGGATCCGGGGTTTTCGTGGCGCTTGAGCCGGCGCCAGCGTCCCGGTGTTCTGCCACCGCCGCATCAACGTGTACACGTGGCCGGCATTGCAGCCCAGGGCCCGTCCGGCGTCGGCGACCGACAGGTCCTTCCGGGCGACCCGGCGGATCACATCGATCCGGCTCTCCTCGGTGACCGGTCCGGATGGCTCCGCGGGGGTCACCGGATCGCCCCGCTCGTCGACCCGGACCACCGCGATCCGATAGCGGGGCCGGTTGCGGCCGGCGTAGTTCGCGGTCTGGCTGTGACAGTTCGGGCAGAGGAACCGGAGATTCTCCGCCTGGCAGTTCCAGAACCGGCCGTCGATGTGGTCGACCTGCAGGGTCAGCGATCGGCCGTTCCAGTTGCCGTCGATGCCGCACTCGGCGCAGAGATACGGCCGGCCGGTCTCCTCCAGCGCCCGGCGCAGCAGGGTCGGCGCCTGCCGCTTGGATTCGGGTGGGCGCTCGATCAGGATCTCCTCCGGTCGGCGGCGGCGCGGGCTGCGTGTGCCCCGGGCGTGAGCGGACCCCAGGAAATGCGAGGTGTCGATGCCGAGCTGGGTGATCCGCCGGCGCAGGTGGGCGTGTGATCCGCCGTTGAGGCGGAGGCCGAGGTGACGCAGGACGCCCGCCATCGAGGTCGAAGCGGCGACCGCCTCTGTCAACATGTCGCGTGTGTACTTGGCGTACGTCATGGTGACTAATGTACAGAGGCGGAGAACGTGCACGGCGGCCGCCTTGCGGGTTGGTACCGCATGACGACCGCCGTGAGTCCGGGTTCCGCTTGCCGGGGGAGGTTCCTCCTCACCATCGGCCGGGGCTGCCCGGAGTTAGGGCTTTTCCGCTGACGTTTCGACCAGTGAGACGGATGGCGTTTCGGCCGGTGGGACGATGGTCAGTCGAGGCCCAGGTCGCGGCGCAGTTTGGCGACGTGGCCGGTGGCCTTGACGTTGTAGAGCGCGCGTTCGATCGCCCCGTTCTCGTCGATGACGAAGGTGGAGCGGATCACTCCGGTGACGGTCTTGCCGTACAGCTGCTTCTCGCCGAAGGCGCCGTAGGCGGTGAGGACGCTCTTGTCCTCGTCGCTGACGAGCGGGAACGTGATCGCGTCGTGCTCCCGGAACTTGGCGAGCTTGGCCGGCTTGTCGGGGGAGATGCCGACGACCTCGTATCCGGCGGCCTTCAGCGAGGCCAGGTTGTCGCGGAAGTCGCAGGCCTGCTTGGTGCAGCCGGGCGTCATGGCGGCCGGGTAGGCGTACAGCACGACCTTGCGCCCGCGCAGGTCCTTGAGCGAGAGGCTGTCGCCGGTGTCGGTGGGGAGGGTGAAGTCGGGCGCGGCGTCGCCGGCGCTGAGACGCACGTTGTCTGTCATGGAACCGACGATAGTGCGGGTCATCCGGGGATTCGTTGTGTGCTCCACAGTTCGCGGGCGGCGGTGAGGTCGCGGGGCCATTCCTCACCGCGGCGGGTGAAGGTGTGCTCGGTGATCTCGTAGTCGCCGACGAGCCGGTGGAATTCGTCGAGCACGTCGGCTTCGCGGAACGGTTTGCAGGAGAAGATGTTCACGAAGATCTCGCGCAGGTGCGGGTAGGTGTGGATGGCCGCGTGTGATTCGGCGAGGATGACGACGGCTGATTTCCCGGCTTTCTCGGGCGGGCCGTTCTCGGTCGCCACCAGCGGCCCGGCGATGACCGTCATGCCGATGCGGTCGACCAGCTCACGCATGAACCGGGTGAGGGCCGCGTCGTCGTCGAGGAGCCGGGTCTCGGTTATGCCGGAGAGCCGGAGGGTGAGTTCGTCCCCGTAATGGTCGATAGCATTGGACATAACTGAACGTTAGCAATTGTTCACGCCCCGTGTCCGTAATCGTTCATGCCAATAATCGGGCCCCGTGGATTCCGTTTCGCGGGCCTTTCGGAAACCGGTTTTCGGGTGATCCGAATGCCGCTCGGGAACGGAAACGGCACCGTTCGGCAGGGTGTTCTGCGCGCCGAGTGACAGCCTTCGCGAGAATTTCACGGACACCGGGATGGCCGGGATGCGCCGAGCGTGAGTACGCTGCGCGGCACAGGCGTCGAGAGTGGAGATCAGCGCGATGAGCGAGGCTACGGACGGCACGACCCAGCCGGGCACCACCACGGTTTCCAGCGAGGTCGTCGAGAAGATCACGGTCGCGGCGGCGAAGTCCGTCCCGGGTGTGGCGGAGCTGGGCGGTGACGTGGCCCGCTTCTTCAACAGCGTTCTCGACAAGGTCGGTCTGGACCAGGTCGGTGACGGCAGCCGTGGTGTCACCGCGAAGGTGACCGGCAGCGACGTGACGGTGAACGTGGTGCTGGTCCTGGAGGCCGGCCGGGTGGTGGCCGAGGTCACCGCGGCGGTTCAGCAGGCGGTGACCGCGGCGCTCCAGGGTTACGGCCTGAACGTGCTGGCCGTGAACGTCAACGTGGACGACATCGCCGGAGTCTGATCAAGAGCCCTGGGCGACGGGCGACGGGGTCGCGGCGCGGAGGCGTAGGACGCCGGTGAGGGCGAGACCGGCGCCCACGCCGATGGCGCACGCCACCGCGACCCGCGGGAACCACGCCGGCCCGGCCGCCGGGACGACAGCGGCGAAGAACACGTCGGCGCTGCCGAACCCGGCGAACGCGGCCAGGATGAAACCCGACAGCGTCAGGTAGAACGGCGGGCTCCGCCAGATCGCCGCGCAGGCGAGCAGCCCGGCCAGGATCGGCACGGGCGCCCAGCCGGCGCCGTCCAGTGCGGTCGTCACCACGTACCCCAAGGTGATTGATCCACCCAGGAAGGCGAGCGGACCCGCGGACCTGGGCCACCGCCGGGCGAGAATGGCGACGGTGAGGCCCAGCAGGGCCGAACCGAGCCACCAGGCCCAGGCCGCCGGGGGTGGCTCGTAGTCGAGCGTGCCCTGGATCTCGAAGGTGCGGACCTGGTCGCGCAGCGGAACCGACCATTCCCGCAGGCGGTGCGGCCGGCCGGGAGCGGCGGTGACCTCGGGCGGCGGCGCCGGTTCGGTCCAGCGGGTGCGCTGGTCGTGCCAGCGGACCGTGGTGTCGCCGGAGACGCGGCGCCAGGTGGGCGCGGTGGTCGGATCGGCGGCGGGTGGGATCGGGGTCTCGCCGCCGAGGGTCTGATTGATGTACGTGGCCGGCGAGCCGGCGTTCTCGTAGGTGCCGTCCGGCCGGATTTCGAGGTACGGCTCGCCGGAGTACCCGAGGACCTCGATGGTGCGCCCGCTGTCGTTGCTGAGTTCGAGTCGTGCCCCACCTTCGACGACACGGACGGTGAGCCCGTCGAGGGGGTTGCTGAGCCCGCTGACGGTGACCCGGTAGTCGCTGACCGACGTGGTGTCGCCGGCGTGGGCGGACGCGGGGGTGGCCGGCACGAGGATCGCGCCGGCCACCGCCAGGATCGTGCTGAGGAGTCGCCTCACCCGGCTGCCTTGTCGATGGCCTCGGTGAGCGCCTCGGTGGTGGGGTTGTCGACCTGCTGCCCGGCGACGAGGATCGTCGGGGTGCCGGTGTAGTTCCGCTTGGTGAACGTCTCGGTCGCCTGGGTGGCCCACGCCTTGTAGGTTCCCTCGTTCACCGCGTTGGTGAAAGTGTCGCCGGTGATGCCGACCGAGGCGGCCAGCTCGATGATCCTGGCGTTGCTGAGCCCGTCGGAGTTCTCCTCCGGCCGGTTGGCGTAGAGCACGTCGTGCAGCTCGGTGAACTTGCCGGCCTCGGCGGCGGCCGCGGACGCGGCGGCGGCACGGGTGGAGTACTCGGTGCCGTTGGAGAACCGGTCGAGGATCGCCACCGGGTGGAACCGGAGGGTGATCCTCCCGGAGCCGGCGAGCTGTTTGAGCGTGGGTGCGCTGGCGGTCTCGAAGCTTCCGCAGGCCGGGCACATGAAGTCCTCGTAGACGTCGACGACGACCGGGCCGGTGCCGACGGCGAACGCGGTGCCCTCGTCGACGGCGACGCTCGGGGTGACGAGCCGGCCCTCGTCCTGCCCGTTGAGCGTGGTGTAGCCGATCAGGCCGGCCACGAAGAGGACCAGAACCACTGCCACCGAGGTCCAGAGGGTCACCGTGCGACGGCGCTCGGCGGCTTTCTGGTCGGCGACGATCTGCCGCGCCTTGGCGGCGCGATCCTTACCTTTGCTCATTTTTCCCCCAGCAGTACGCCGTCGAATGAGAACCGGGTACGGGGCCGCCACACCAGGAGCCCGGAGAGTGCCAGGAACGCCAGGTCGCGCAGGATGTCGATGCCGTACGCCGTGCTCTCGCCCTGACCGAGCGCGCCGCCGTCGCTGAAACAGCCGCAGTCGATCCGCAGGCCGCGAGCCCACGCCGAGGCGATGCCGGCGATGAAGACCACCATCAGCACCGCCGAGATGGCGGCGGTGAGCCGGGTCGACAGGCCGATCAGCAGAAGCAGGCCGAGCGCGATCTCCAGGAACGGCTGGACCGCGCCGACCACCTGGGCGGTGTCGTAGGACATCACCTGGTAGGCGTGCACGGCCCGGGCCGAGGCGGCCAGGTCACCGACCTTGAGAGCCCCGGCGATCAGCCAGACCACCCCGAGGACGACGCGTGCCGCCGTGCCGATCCACGGCCAGGCGACCGCCATCCGGGTCTGCCGTGAGGTTTCCATGGTCACCTTGGGTTAGTCGGGGTCCGTTCCGCGTGAGTTCCCCGACCATCGTGATCCGCAGCTTCTTCACAGAACCAGGGCAGGAAGTCCTAACTCGCCCGGGCCTGTGTCACCGCGTCCATGAGCTCGTCGCGGGCGCGGGCCACGCGGGAGCGGATGGTGCCGACCGGAACGGACTCGACCTCGGCTGCCTCCGCGTATGACAAACCGAGCACCTGGGTGAGAAGAAACGCGGTCCGCCGGTCCTCGCTGAGCCGGCTGAGCAGGTCGTTGCTGCTGAGCCGGTGCGCCGGGTCGGGCGACGGCGACTCGACGACGGCCTGCGCGGCGAGCCGGGCGTCGAGCCGGCGGCGGCGCACCACCGACCGCAGGTGGTCGGCGCAGGCGCGGCGGGCGATGCCGAGCAGCCAGGTCCGCACACTGGACCGGCCCTCGAAGCTGTGCAGCGCCCGGAACGCCCGCAGGAACGTCTCCTGGGTGAGGTCGTCGGCGACGCCCGGGTCGACCAGCGCGGCGGTGAATCGCCAGACCTCGGCCTGGGTGGCGCGCACGAACGCGGCCTGCGCCGCCCGGTCGCCGTCGCGGGCGGCCAGGGCCAGCGCGGTGGTCTCGTCCGTTTCTCCGTCGCCTGCCGTCACGAGGCGTCATGGTACGCGCTCAGGCAATGCGAGTGGCGATCTGGAACCATGCAGGGATGCCAGTCATGACCATGGACCGACGCCGGGTGACAACTGCGCTGGTCGGGCTGTTGATCGGACTTTTCGGGTCGCTGCTGGCCGCCGCTCCGGCGAGCGCGCACGCGGCCCTGGTCGGCAGTGACCCGGCCGCGAACTCGGTCGTGCCCGACGCGCCCAACCGGGTGACGCTGAAGTTCAGCGAGTCGGTCCAGCTGATCTCCGGCAAGATCCAGGTGCTCGCGCCGGACGGTTCCCGCGCCGATCAGGGCGATCCGGCCGTCAACGGCGCCGAGGTGACGATCCCGCTGCGGTCCGGCGGCGAACGCGGCACGTATCTGGTCACCTACCGCGTGACCTCGGCCGACAGCCACCCGGTGGCGGGCACGATCACCTATTCGGTGGGCGCGGCGTCGACGCCTCCGGCGGCCGACGCGGATGCGGACGTCACGGTTGATCCGGTGGTCAAGGCCCTGATCCCGGTCGGAAAATATCTGGGGTACGCCGGACTGGTGCTCCTGGTCGGCCCGGTGCTGGTGCTGGCGCTGCTGTGGCCGCACCGGCTGGACCGTCGCGGCCCCGGCCGGGTGGTCTGGACCGGTATCGGGCTGGTCGCCGGCAGCACCCTGCTCGGACTGTGGCTCCAGGCGCCGTACACGCTCGGCACCGGCCTGTTCGAAGTGACTGTGAGTGACATCCGTGACGTGCTGGGCAGCACCTTCGGCGCGGTCATGCTGGTGCGTCTGGGCGTGGTGGTGGCCGCCGCGTTCCTGTTGCGCCCGCTGCTCGACGGCCCCGGTGGCGGCGAGTCGAGACTGGACCTGGCACTGCTCGGCGTGCTCGGCGTGGCAGCCCTGGCGACCTGGCCGTTGACAGGTCATCCGACGGCTTCGCCGGTGGCCGGGGTGTCGGTTGTGATCGATGCCCTGCACCTGGCCGCGATGGCCGTATGGGTGGGCGGTCTGGTGATGCTCTTCGGGTTCCTGCTGCCGAAGGCGACCGGCCGCGAGCTCGGCGCGATCCTGCCGATCTGGTCACGCTGGGCGATGACCGCGGTGGGCGTGTTGGTCTTCGCCGGGGTGGTGCAGGCGCTGATCGAGGTGTCCGACCTCGACGGGCTGCTCAACAGCACGTACGGGCGGATGATCCTCGCCAAGATCGGTCTGGCGGCGCTGGTGATCGGGGTCGCGGCGTTCTCCCGCAAGCTGGTCGGCAAGCTGGTCGGGGAGCGGGCCGACGACGACTCGCCGGGCCCGCTGCGCCGGATCGTCGCGGCCGAGCTGGCGATCATCGCGGTCATCCTCGGCGTGACGTCGTTCCTGGTGCAGGAGCCGCCGCCACGGACCGCGCAGGCCGCCGAGACCGGGCCGATCAGCACCACGGTCGCGCAGACGATCTCCTCGAAGAACATGTCGCTGCAGGTGAGCATCTTCCCGGCGACGGTCGGCAACAATTCGATCCACCTGTACGCGTACACGCTCGACAGCAAGCCGCTGCCGGTCGTGGAGTGGAAGGCGACCGCCTCGCTGCCGGCCAAGGGGATCGAGGCGATCGAGATCCCGCTGTTGCGGATCACCGACTCCCACGCGATCGGCGACATCGGGCTGCCGCAGGCGGGTGAGTGGACGTTCAAGTTCACCGCCCGGACCAGCGAGATCGACCAGGACACGCTGACCATGACCGCCAAGATCTCCTGACTCGACGCGTTCGGCGAGGCCCGGCCCCGGTGGGGGTTCGGGCCTCGTTTCATATCTATCGGGGAACGCGTGCCGATTTGACCACTTTGGGGTTATTTGCGTCTGTATGGTGCGCGAGGTAGGGCCCGGGAAGGGGGAGAGAAGATGCGGGTGTTCCGCACGATCCTCGGCATGGTGTTACTGACCGTCGGACTACCCACGCTGCTCGGCGGCGGCGGGTTGTGGGCGGTCATGCAGCATCGCGATCCCGGCGGCGCGTTCAGCGGCGAGCTCCAGCGGCTCACCGTCCCCGGATACGCCGTCGTCGTCCCCGACATCGGCAAACTCCTGGGGGACGACGCCCCGTTCGCCCGGATCGGCGACACCCAGCTGCGCCTCTCCGCGGCCACCGTCGACGGCCGGGCCTTCCTCGGCCTCGCCCCGTCCGACCAGGTCGCCCGATACCTCGCCGGCGTCCCGCACACCGAGATCGACGCGATCGACATCGGGACCGGCCTGCTGCCGGTCACCACCTCCCGCGTCGGCGGCCGGCACGCCCCCACCGGAACCCCCGCCGAACAGGACTTCTGGACCGCCAGCGGCCCCGGCCAGATCAGCCTCACCCCCGGCCGGCTCACCGACCGCCCGTACAGCCTGGTCCTGATGAATCCCGGCGGCGCTCCCGTCCTCCGGCTCGCCGTGATCGCCGAGGTCCGCCCCGGCTGGCTCAACACCACCACCTGGGGCCTGCTCACCCTCGGCACCCTGCTGGTGATGGCCGGCGTCATCGTGCTGGCCTGGCCGGGCCGCCGCCGGGAGATCGTCTACGTCGTCGAACCCAGCCAGGTCCCCGAACTCATGCACGCCATCGGCGCACCCCTGCCCCTGCCCAGCGGCGTCGCCTACTTCTCCGGCGTCCGCAACGGCGGCGCCCACCGCCCACGCACCCTCGCCGACGTCCGGTCCCGCCCGCCGGCGCTCCCGCAATTCGCCTGGCCACCGAACGCCCAGGCCACAGTTCCCGAACTCCCCGCAGGCGAGCCGGTCACCCTTTCCACCGCAACCCTCGACCCGACCCCCGGCAGCGGTACGCCCACCGCCCCCACTTTCGACGACGACGACGATCGGCCCGGCCCCGGCTATCCCCAGCGCCGCACCGCCGTCGGCACCCTCACCGCCCCGGCCGTCCCCCTGCCCGGCGCCACCACTCCCGCTGCCGCCCCGTCCGCCACGACGACGGCCGGCGCGCCTCCCGCTCCGTCGGCCGGCTCACGTGGCACTGTGTCCGGCCCGTCCGCCGGCGTTTCGTCCACCGCGATCGCGGCTGGTCCGACGGCCGACCCGGCCGGCGCTCCCGCTGGGGCTCGCGCGCCGTCGGCCGGCCTGGCCGGGGCTCCCGCTGGGGCTCGCACGCCGTCGGCCGGCCTGGCCGGGGCTTCCGCCGGGGCTCGCACGCCGGCGCCCGGTCAGCCGTTGAGCATGCTGGGTGAGACCTCCGCGCTCGCCGGGCTCCAAGCCGGTCAGGTCCCGGCCCGACGCGGTGAACGCCGCCCGCAGTCCGCAGCCGACGTGCCGCAGTTCCAGGCCACCGCGGTCGGCGCGTGGGTGGCCGCGACGGCCCCCGAACGGGCCCGGCAGACCGAGGCCCGAGCCGCCGCCCGCCTGGCCGAGGCCGCCCGCCGCAACGCCGGCAAGTTCGCACCCACCCAGCCCGGCAGCCGCAACAAGTCAGCCAACGTCCGCATCCCGATCGCCGCCCCCCGCCGCGACGACGGCGAGGTCCCCACCCAGACCCCCTCCCCAGAGACGAAGAACACACCCACCCCGCAGCCCGCAGACCACAAGCTGGCGGACAGTCAGACCACGCCCACCCGCCAGGCCCTGCCCACGCGCCAGACCCCGCCCACCCGCCAGACCACGCCCGCCACCCGGGAGACCGCCGCGGCACCTCAGCCGGAACCGGCCGTCCCGGCAATCACCGGCCAGAACGCCGCGGCAACTCCCGAGGCCGCCGCGGTGACTCCGGCGGAGGCGACTCCCGGGGCCGCCGTGGTGACTCCGGCGGAGGCAACCCCCGAGGCCGCCGTGGTGACTCCGGCTGAGGCCACGGCGGCAACCTCCGAGCAGACGGTCGCGGCAACGCCCGAGCAGACTGCGGCGGAGATCGCTGTGGGGATTCCGGCGAAGGTGATCTCGGACAACCCGGCCGGCCCCGCCGGTGAAGCGGCGTCCGGCCGGAAGACCCGCGCCAACGAACCGCCGGCGACCAGGTTCGCCCTGCACACCGGCCCGGCGGTCACCGACTGGACCGCGACCGCGATCAGCCGTATCGGTCCAGCCCTCGAGCCCGTTCCGGCGGCAGCTTCCGGTGCGGTTCGCGGTCCCGACCCGACGGCTGGTTCTCGTTCGGTTCCCGGCTCTGAAACAGCGACGACCGATTCCCGCTCGGCTGCCGGCCGCGCGACGGCGGCCGCAGGCACCAGCTCGGCACCGGATTCCGAGACGGTGACTGAGGTTCCTCGTCCGGCGTCAGGTCCCGCGGCGACGGCGGCTTCTCGGTCGGATTCCGGTCTCGTAACAGCGACGGCGGCTTCTCGGTCGGATTCCGGTCCCGTGACGGCGACGGCGGCTTCTCGGTCGGATTCCGGTCCCGTGACGACGACGGCGGCTTCTTGTTCGGTTCCCGGGCCTGGTTCGGCCCCGGCCACCGGTTCCCGTCCGGCGCAGCGTCCGTCGCCGAAGCCGGCCAAGGGAAACCGTCCGCCGGCCGCCGCCGAATTCGAGACCAGGAACCGGAACGCCCCCCAGCCTCCGCCGCAGAAGAGGCCCGAACCTGAAAAGGACCAGAGATCCGCCCCGTCCGACAAATCGCCCATCGGTGCGCCACCGGAGTGGCCGCTCCCGGGCGAACCCGCCGAGAAGGCCCCGGCCGAGCAGTCCCAGAAAGCTGTGGCTGGGCCGGTGCAGGCGGAGAATCCTGCGGTCGAGCCGGCAGTGACGGCAAAAGCCGCGATTGCGACGGTGGCGGCCGGGTCGGGGGTGGCTGGAACGGTCCCGGTTGGAACGGTCACGGTTGGAACCGTCACGGTTGGAACCGTCACGGCTGGAACCGTCACGGCTGGAACAGTCCCGGTTGGAACCGTCACGGCTGGAACGGTCCCTGTTGGAACGGTCCCGGCTGGAAAGGACCGGGCTGGAAAGGCCCCGGCCGAGACGGCGAAGCCTGAGAAGGCGGGATCGAAGGCGGCCGGAGAGGACCCGGCCGGGCAGCCGGCAACCGGACCTGGCGAGACCGCGGCTGGAATCGTTGCGGGCGGGTCGGCAGCGAAGGTTTCGGCACTGAAGGACAGCCCGGCCGGAACCGGCCACTCGTCGATCCACGCCGTGGAAGCCGCGAGTCCGGTCCGGTCCGAGCCTGCCGCAGGCGTCCCGGTAGCGAGCGGATCGCCTGAGTCGACTCCAAAGATGCCCGACCCCAGCGGACCGCGGCGATCAGTGCACACGGTGGAGGCGCAGGGGCTCGGCGCGCTGCCGAAGAAGCCGTCTCCGGTCCCCACCCGCGTCAGCGTCGCACCCGCCCAGGGCCTTCCGGTCGGAGAACCCGCAGCTCCGAGTAGGTCCGCCGGCCCGATCGCAGACCCGGTTCCGACCGGGAAAGTGGCCGCGGGCAGGGCCTCCGGCGGGGAAGCGGCAGCGGGACCGGTCACTGGTCCGGAGAAGCCGGGCCGGGGCGACGGCAACGAGACCGGCCGAGCCCGGAAGAGCGCCGGAGCCGGGAACGCCGGCGACGGCCTGCTGGCCCGGGCGCAGGGACGGGTCGGCAGCAAGACGGTTCCGGCTCGCCCGGCTCCGACAGCACGGCGTGCCCCGGCGGCCTGGATCAAGGCGGCAGAGAGAGCGGCGGAGAGGGCCACGGAGAGGGCCACGGAGAAGGCCACGGAGAGGGCCGCGGAAAAGGCCACGGAGAAGGCCGCGGAATCAGTGGCCGCGCGCACCGGCCAAGCCGGCGGCGGAACGGCAGCCGGCGGTGGCCAGGCCGGCGGTGGCCGATCCGATGGCGGCCGATCCGGTGGCGGCCGATCCGATAGCGGCCGTTCCGGTGGCGGTCAGGCTGCGGGCGGGGCGGCGGAGGGCGTACCACAGAAGGCGGTTTCCGGTCATGGCGCGGGTAACCGGCCGCTCAGTTACCGGGAGGAAGCCGCCGAGTTGCTCGCCGCGGCGGCGGGCAGCGAACCCCGCCGCCGGCGGACGGTGGCCGGACAGAACCGCTCGAAGACCGAACCCGCCGGCGGCGGGCGGAAGAACAGCAAGTCCGCCGAGACCGAGGAACCGAAGGCTTGAGAAGGAGGCGGGCCGTCCCGGAAGGGGCGGCCCGTCTCGCTTTGCGGTCAGGAAGTGGCCGCAAAGAGCTCTACCGTCGAGGCATGACAGTCCTCTCCACGCGTGTCCTGAACCGCACCTATCTGCGGCGTCAGCTGCTTGCCGAGCGGGTTCCGCGGTCGGCTGAAGAGATCGTCGGGCAGCTGGTGGCGGTTCAGGGGCAGGAGTCGGATTCGCCCTATGTGGGGCTGTGGGCACGGTCGTCGGGGTTCGCCATCGGGGAGCTGACCGGGCTGCTGCACGACCGGACAGTGGTGCGCAGCGCGCTTCTCCGCGGCACCCAGCATCTGTGCGCCGGTGCGGACTACGCCTGGCTGCGGCCGACGCTGCAACCGGCCCTGGAACGGATGGCGGGGCGGGCCGGGCGGCTGGGCGGCTGTGATCCGGAGGCGTTCGACACGGCCGGGCGGGAGATCATGGCGGAGGGGCCGATGACCCGTCCGGAGCTCGCCCGGCGGCTGGCGGCACGGTTTCCGGAGGCGGACCTCGGGGAGCTGGCTCTCGTCGTACACCTGCGATTTGCTCTCCTGCATCCGCCGCCGGCCGGGACCTGGGGGCATCGCGGAAGGATCGCCTGCGTCCCCGCCGAGGACTGGCTGCGGCGGCCGCTGGCCGGGCCGAACGCGGAGACGCTGGTGTTGCGGTATCTGGCCGCGTTCGGGCCGGCGTCGGTGAAGGACGTCCAGGTCTGGTCGGGTCTGACCCGCATGGCGGAGCTGTTCCGGACGTTGCGGCCGCGGCTGCGGGTCTTCCGCGACGAGAACGGCATCGAGTTGTACGACGTCCCGCACGCGCCGATCGAGGATGCCGGCGCCCCTGCCCCGGTGGTGTTGCTCCCCGAGTTCGACAACGCGGTTCTGGGGCACGCGGACCGGTCGAGAATCCTGCATCCGGGTGACCGGCCGCTGGTGATGCCGGGCTGGTCGATCGTGCGGCCGACGGTGCTGGTGGACGGCTTCGTGGCGGCCACCTGGTCCCGGACGGGCCCGGAGGTGGAGATCGCCCCGTTCCGCCCGCTGGCCGCCGCGGACCGGTCGGCGGTGGAGGCCGAAGCGGAGCGGCTGGTGGGTTTCGTGGCGCCGGGGGAGCGGGCGCGGATCCGGTGGGCATGAAAGAGCCCTCCGCGCTGCCGACACGGAGGGCCCTTTACCGGGGGGAACGGAGTAACCGAAGGGGGGCTTCGTCCGTTAAGTACACTTTACCCAACATTCGGCGAAGTGGGAAGTCGGGGCAACAAACCGGACAAACAGCACGTTGAGTGGGTCGGGCCAGGAACGTGCCGAACAGCGGCGCGTCGCCCGGCGTAGGCTGTCGGCGTGGCGGATCTTCTGGTGTGGATCGACTGTGAGATGACCGGTCTCGACCTGGGCAAGGACAAGCTCATCGAGGTTGCGGCTCTGGTCACCGATCCCGAGCTGAACGTGTTGGGTGAAGGCGTCGATCTGGTGATCCACGCCGACGACGCGGCGCTGGACGCCATGCCGCCGGTGGTGCGCGACATGCACGCCAAATCAGGCCTCACCGACGAGGTGCGGCGCTCGGCCATCACCATGGCCGAGGCGGAGGAGGCGGTTCTCGCGTACATCAGGGAGTATGTGCCGAACCCGCGGACCGCGCCGCTCTGTGGCAACTCGATCGCCACCGACCGCGGCTTCCTGGCCCGCGACATGCCTGCTCTCGACGCCCACCTGCACTACCGCATGATCGACGTGTCCTCGATCAAGGAGCTGTGCCGCCGGTGGTACCCGAGGGTGTATTTCGGTCAGCCGGCCAAGGGCCTCTCGCACCGGGCGCTCGCCGACATCCGGGAGAGCATCCGCGAGCTGGAGTACTACCGCCGCACCATCTTCGTCCCGCAGCCCGGCCCGGATGTGGAGACGGCGAAAGCGGTCGCCGCCGAGCTGTAGGTAACCCGCTCGACGGGTCCCCGGGGGTGGTCGCTATGATTGGGCGGCACCACGGGGTTGGATACCCGTGAGGGCATGGTGGTCGTAGCTCAGCTGGTAGAGCACCGGGTTGTGGTCCCGGGGGTCGCGGGTTCGAGTCCCGTCGATCACCCCATGTGAAAGGCCTCGTCATGAGACGGGGCCTTTCGTTTTGTTCCCGGAAGTCGGATTTCCTGTGGACTCGCTCCCATCATCTGGAAGTCCGGAAAATTTCTCGTGGGAGCGCGCAACCTTTTACGGGCGCCGAGCCACAGGGGTGTGGATCACTCGTCGTCCCCCAGGAGCTCCCCTCATGCTCGCCAAGCGCATCGTCGTACCGCTCTCGGTGCTGGCCGTCGGCAGCGCGGCCGCCGTCTTCGGTGTCCTCAACGCCGACGCCGCCGAGACCACCGCCTGTTCGGTCACGTACTCCGTCGTCAGCCAGTGGGGCTCGGGGTTCACCGGCGATGTGAAGATCAAGAACACCGGTGGGGCGGCGATCGACGGCTGGAAGCTCGGGTTCGCCTTCCCGTCGGGGCAGACCGTGGCCGGCGGCTGGAACGGCGCCTGGACCCAGAGCGGCAGCCAGGTCAGCGTGACCGACGCCGGGTGGAACCGGAGCATCAACCCGGGCGGCAACGTCACGATCGGCTTCAACGGCACCTGGACCGGCGCCAACCCGATCCCGACGGCCTTCACCGTCAACGGGGTGACCTGCGGCGGGGTCCCGGCCTCCCCGGCGGCCTCCCCAACAGCCTCCCGGGCGGCCTCCCCAACTGCCTCGCCTTCGGTTTCGCCCTCGGTTTCGAGGACGCCGACAACCTCCCCGTCCGTTTCGCCGTCAGCCTCGAAGAGCACGAGCGCCACCGGGCCTGAGGACTGCACCGACTTCGCCGCCCTGGTCCGCGGCAAGTTCTGGGTCAACAACAACGTCTGGGGCAAGGCCGACGGCACCGGCTCGCAGTGCGTCTGGGAGAACGGCCTGAGCGGCGACAACCTGAGCTGGGGCACCAGATGGACCTGGGCCGGCGACAACACCAAGGTCAAGTCGTACGCCAGCGCCGTCCTCGGCTGGCACTGGGGCTGGAAGGTGCCCACCGGCACCGGCCTGCCGGTCCAGCTCAGCGCGGGCAAGGCCGTCACCACCAACTGGAACTTCCAGGTCACCCAGACCACCGGCAACGTGATGAACGTCGCCTACGACCTGTGGCTGCACGACATCGCGAACCCGGACTGGCAGAACAACCCGACCGACGAGGTCATGGTGTGGCTGTACAAGTCCGGCGGCGCGGGCCCGGTCGGCACCAAGCAGGCGACCGTGACGATCGCCGGCACCACCTGGGATCTCTACCGGGGCAACATCGGCTGGGAGGTGTACTCGTTCGTGCGTACCTCGAACACCTCGGCGGCTGCTCTCGACCTGACCGGCTTCACCGACGATCTGGTGGCACGCGGATGGCTCGCCAAGACCAAGTATCTGTCCAGCGTGCAGGCCGGCACCGAGATCTTCACCGGCTCGGGCCGGCTGGACACCACCGCGTACTCCGTGAAGATCGGCTGATCCCGGCCGCCCCGTATCCACCGACGGTCAGGAACGATGAGTTGTCCGACCTTGGCACCGAATACGCTTTCCGGCGGTTCTTCGACGACCATCACGTCGACCTGTCCCGGCTCGCCTACCTGGTGACCGGTGACTCGCAGGCCGCCGACGACCTGGCCGCGGACGCGTTCGTGGAGGTGTGGCGGCACTGGGAACGGGTCCAGGCCGCGGACAGCCCGATCGCGTACGCCCGCGGCATCGTGACCAACCTGGCCCGCCAGTGGATCAGGAAGCAGACCAGGGAACGGTCCGGGTTGTTGCGGCTGGGCCTGCTGCGCCGCGAGCGCGGCGAGAGCGACACCCCAGCGGTGCTGGATGTACGGGCGGCGCTCCAGCGACTTCCGCAGCGGCGCCGCGAGTGCGTGGTGCTGCGGTACGCGTTCGACGTGCCGGAGCGGGAGGTCGCCACGATCCTCGGCATCTCGGTCGGTGCGGTGAAGAGTCACACCTCGCGGGGCGCGGCCCAGTTGAGTGAGTTCCTGCGCGGGATGCCGCTGATGATGGGAGGCCACCATGGCTGAGCGCCCCCAGCCCGATCTGGGTTCGGTGCTGCGCCACGAGGCCGACCGGCACCTGCCGGACCGGGGCGTGATGCTGACCCGGATCGTGGTGCGCCGCTCCGAGCCGGCCGCCCGCCGGTGGGCGCTGTCGCTGCGGCCGGTCGCCGCCGCGGCGTCGGTGGTGGCGACCCTGGTGGTCGGGTTCGCCGGGATCAGGCTGGCCGGCGACCGCCCGGACCAGGACCGGACACCGGCGGCCACCGAGGGTTCGCCGTCACCGGCGCCGGGCATCGCCTCGCCGTCCCCGCCGGCCCGGGACAAGACGCCGCAGCGGGAGGCGCCCGCCCATCAGGGGCCGGTGGAGAAGCCGCCGCCCCCACCGTCCACAGTCACCCCGGCCTGGCAGCCGGCCGACAGGTTCCTCAGTTCGGCCGCGGCCCTCGACACGCATTCGGTGGGCACCTGGGCGCAGGGCAACGTCACGCTCACCACCACCGAGCCGATGACCGCGCTGGACATGGTGATCAACGTGGCGAAGACCGCCGGGGTCGAGGACGCCGGGAAGTGGTCCACCATCCCGGCCGACATGATCACCATCACGGTCGCGGACGAGAAGGACCGGCTGGTCTACCGGTTCACCCTGAAGCAGGGCACGCTCGCGCCGGGCAGCTATGTCTTCGCCGCGCAGTACACACACGCCGCGGGCGAACGCAGCGCGGCCGCCGACACCTACGGGGCGCTGGCCACCGCCGCGTCCGGGCAGGCCGTCGTGACCGGCGCGTTCCCGCCGAAATGACTCAGGGCGGGCCCCCGAGTGATCGGGAGCCCGCCCTGAGGCGTGCCGGGGAAGAGCCGTCAGTTCAGGTAGCTGCCCTTCTTGAACTCTTCCCAGCTCATGTTCCAGACGGTCCAGCCGTTGCCGTTCTTCAGCTTCTCCTCGGTGCCGGAGACGGTGATCACGTCACCCATCATGGTCCGCTGGAAGAGCCACTCACCCAGCGCCTCGGAGACGTTGACGCAGCCGTGCGAGACGTTCCGCCGACCCTGCACACCCTCCGACCACGGGGCGGCGTGGATGAACTGGCCGCTGTACGTGATCCGCTGAGCCCAGTCGATGGGCGTCTTGTAGCCGTTGACCGGGTCCTCGTCGGTGGTGTCGAAGACGGTGTGCGCCGCCTTCTCCATGACGACCATGGTGCCGCTGGACGACGGGGTGCTCGCCTTGCCCAGGCTCACCGGGATCGTCTTGATGACCTTGCCGTCCTGCTTGACGGTCATCTTCTTGGTCTTGTTGGAGACCGTCATGATCATCTCGCGGCCGACGCTCATGTCGACGGTCAGGTTGGACCGGCCGTACCACCCGTCACCGAGTTTCACGCCCTTGAGGTTGACCGCGTAGAAGATCTTCGAGTTGGCCTGCCAGTACACCTTCGGCCGGTACTGCACCTCGGTCGCGCTGATCCACCGCCACGCGCCCTCCTGGGCCGGCGTCGCGGTGACCACCATCCGGCGCTCCACCTCGGCCCGGTACTTCTCCGGGATGGACCGGCCGAACTTCATGATCAGCGGCATGCCCACGCCGACCTTCTGACCGTCGGCCAGGAAGCTGGTCACCCGCACCAGGTTCGACGGCTCCTTCATGGTCGTGAAGGAGCTGGTGACGCTGTTGGTCTTGCCCTCGGCGCCGGGGGTGCTGACGTTCACCGTGTACTTCGTGTTCCACGCCAGGCCCTCGGCCGGGCGCCACACGTTCTCATCCTTGTCGAGGGTGCCCTTGACCTCGGCGCCCTTGGCGTTGGTCACCTTGACCTCGGTGTTCGCCGCGTCCTCGCTGTTGAATTTCACCTCGGACCAGAGCTCGACGTTCTTCGCGTCGGCCGCGGGAGAGGTCACCGCGACGGTGCTCAGCGTCGGCTCGGCCGCGGGGGCCTGCGACGCGCTGGTCCCCTCGGGGGTGTTGCCACCGCCCTGCCAGGAGGGTTCGTCGTCGCCGCTGCACGCGGTGGTCAGCAGCAGTGTGCCCGCGAGCACCGCGGCCACCGCGAGGCGCAGGCGCCCCCGGCCTCGGGATCGCCCTGCCGACCGAATTCCATACATCTCCATGGTCCCCTCACGGCGTCGTTCTCCCCGGCGCCCAATAGTGCTCCTAAAACAGCGTCGCACCAATCCCGGTTTCGTGCCGTGACCGGCCTTACGCCATCGATGTACCCCACCGGGGAGAAGAAACCACGAGCGATCTCTTACAGGGCGCTGCCCGCCTTGAACTTCTCCCAGCTCACGTCCCACGGCGTCCAGCCGTTGCCGTAGTCCAGCTTGTCTCCGGTGCCCTTCACCACGACCGGGTCGCCGATCAGGGACTTGTCGAAGAGCCAACGGGCGTTCGACGGGGACACATTGACACATCCATGTGACACGTTCGTGCGTCCCTGCGAGCCGGTCGACCATGGAGCCGAGTGAATGTACTGACCGCTCCAGGTCAGTCGCTGCGCGTACTCGATATTGGTGCGGTAACCGCTCGCGCCGTCGGTGTCGGTGGTGTCGAAGACGGTGGCCGCCTTCTTCTCCATGACCACCATGTGGCCGCTCGACGACGGGGTGCTCTTCTTGCCCAGGCTGACCGGGATCGTCTTGACCGTCTGGCCGTTCTGCACGACCGTCATCTTCTTCGAGGCGTTGTCGACGTTCATCTCGAACTTGCGGCCGATCTTGACGGTCGCCGACCGGTCCTGGTCGCCGTACCGCCCGCTGCCGGTGGGCAGGCCGCCGACCGCGATCCGGACCTTCATCGTGGTGCCGGTCTGCCAGTACTCCGGCGCCCGGTAGTACGCCTGCGTGCCGGCCTCGGTCCACGACCAGACACCCGGCTGGGCCGGCGACGTCTCGACGAACATCCGCTTCTGCACCGCGGCCCGGTCGGCCTTCTTGATGCCCGGGTTGAACTCGACCACGACCGGCATCGCCACGCCGTAGGTGTTGCCGTCGAACAGGTACAGCCCGGTCCCGGTCTCCCGGCCCGGCGCGCCCATCGTGGTGAACGACGTGGTCGCGGTGGTGCTGGTGCCGTCCGTGCCGGTGGCGACGACCTTGGCCGCGTACCGCTGCTTGGTCTTGAGGGGTTTGTCCGGCACCCACGCCGACCTGTCCTCGCGCAGCTTGCCGGCGACCGCTTTGCCCTTGGCGTCGGTGAGCGTGACCGAGGACACCTCGCCGTTGCCGACCTTGACCCCGATCTCGGCGCTGACCGGCACATCCTTCTTGTTGGCGGCGGGCGTGATGGCCAGGGTGACCGGCCCGGCGGCGGTGGTGCTCTCGGTGACCGGGGCGGACGCCCCGGAGCTGGCGCCGGCGGACGGGCCCGGCTCGGCGAAGGCCGGCTCGGAGTCGTCGCTGCACGCGGCGGTAGAAGCGATCAGGCCGATCGCCATGATCGTCGCCAGTGAGCGGCGGAGGACAACCATCGTCAAGCCCCGTTCTTTAGTTCTCAGCGCAGACATACTGACGCACCGGCGCAACCGACGGGTCCCCCTTCCGGGGGTTGGCGGCCGATTTCAAGGATCTTCACAGCCCGTGCTAACGTTTTTCTCGTTGCACGACAGCGCGCTGCTAGCTCAACTGGCAGAGCAGCGGACTCTTAATCCGCGGGTTGTAGGTTCGAGTCCTACGCGGCGCACTCTCTCGACGACACAGAAGCCCCGGCCCCGGTCGGGGCTTCTTGCGTGTCACGGGCCGATCGTGTCGACCCGGCCGGTGCCACCGCAGTCCGGGCACACGGTGGCCGGCGAGTGCCGGTCCTCGAATCCGTCACCGGTGAAGTTGAAGGTGCGTTCCGGCTCCTGGTTGAGCCACCCGGTGCCGCGGCAGCGCAGGCACCGCGGCTGCCGGCGTGGCACACTCCATCCATGTCGGCCGATGCCGAAGATCCGCCCGACGATGTGGATCAGCCAGCGGCCCACCCTGGCGACACCGACCAGTACGGCCACCACCCCGATCAGCACCAGCACTACGACAGCCAGAAGGACCCACTCCATGCGGCCATCTTGCAGGCCGGGCGGGTCGATGTCGTCGGCTGGTGTCACTACTGGGGGGAGGACCGTTCGGTCAATCAATGCCGACTTTCAACCAACAGACCTTTTCAAGTGCCTGGGCCTGCGGCGAGACTGCCGACCTGAGTACATTCCGTCTGCGCGCTTTCGGAGGGCGTTCGCCAATATGACCACTCCTGTGCCGATCTCCGATCATCTGCCCAAGTTGGCCACCCCCGGGGAACGACTGGGATGGATCTTCAACGACCGTAATCTGTACCTGCGCAAGTTCATGGAGCCGGTGCCCCAGCCGCCCGCCGCGCCGGAGTACCTGTTCGCCAAACTGGCCCGCGCGCAGCACAACCTCACCAAGAAGATGCTCCAGGTCGCCGGCGGCGGTGTCGGCCTCGCCGTGCTGATCAGCTGCTGCGGTGGCAGTGCCGCGGCGAGCAGCAGCAGCGGTGGCGGCGCGGTCGGCTTCCTCGCCTTCCTGGCCTTTGCCGCGGGCATCGGCGGCGCCGTCTGGCTCGGTCTCCAGCCGGGCCGGATCAAGGCCGAGATCGCCAACGCCCAGCAGCAGCTCCAGTACCAGTACCAGCAGGCCTACGCCGCCTGGGACCAGCGCCGCCAGCACCACGAGTACCAGCAGCGCCAGGCCGTCGACGCGATGAACGAGTGGGGTGCGGCCACCCCGTCGCACAGCACCCGCCGGGTCGACATCATCGGCGGCACCACGTACGGCTGGGAGGCCGTGCTCACCGTCTTCGGCGGATCGCTGCTCGCCACCCGCGGCCC
Source organism: Actinoplanes sp. NPDC026670 (assembly GCF_040638175.1). Lineage (NCBI taxonomy): Bacteria > Bacillati > Actinomycetota > Actinomycetes > Micromonosporales > Micromonosporaceae > Actinoplanes > Actinoplanes sp. NPDC026670. The sequence continues at coordinate 79,497 of NZ_JBEZXU010000015.1, read as the reverse complement.
GATGGTCCTCGTCGACTTCACCGGCGAAGCGCTCTGCGGCGAGCTGCTGACGCTCGCGTCGATGACCGAGCGCACCGTCCAGCAGTTCCGGCTGCCCTCCGAGATGTCCCGCTTCGACCTGGTCGCCGGCCTCGGCGCCAACGAGTTCGTGGACTGCCTCGTCGAGTCGATGTTCGGCGACGCCACCGGCTCCACCCGGGCCGAGCGCAGCCAGGACACCATGCTGCTGCGTGAGGTCTGCGCCGTCCTCGAGCCGTCGATCAGCGTCGGCCGCCTGCTCGCCGCCCTGCGTGTGCTCACCGACCGGCCGGTCCAGGCCGCGCTCACCCCGGACGAGGTCGACCGCCTGCTCGACCTCCAGCCCGACGAGGCCCGCCGGCAGATGCACCAGCAGTTGCGCCGGATCGAGGCGTTCCTGCACCCGCTGGAGGAGATGGGCACCGAGTCGGCGGCGCCCGGCGAGGCCGACCTGACCTGCCTGATCGCCGAGGGCAACCGGCGCAACGCCCAGGCCGAGCTGCTCAAGGACCTGCTCGTGCAGTGGCTGGCCCGCCGGGTCCGGCAGGAGAGCGGCCCGATGGGTTCGCTCGTCCTGATCGGCGCCGACGAGGTGAACCACCGGGCCATCGAGAACCTCAGCACCCTCTGCGAGCGGCGCGGCATCCGCCTCGTGCTGTTCTACGCCCACCTGCGGGAGCACACCCTGCAGACGATCGGCGGCGGCGAGGTCGCGCTGATGCGGCTCGGCAACCACACCGAGGCCGGCCAGGCCGCCGACTTCATCGGCAAGGGGCACAAGTTCGTGCTCTCCCAGCTGACCCGCACGCTCGGCGGCAACGAGACGCACACGATCGCCGACACGCACGGCGAGTCGGAGACGCACGGCGGCTCGTCCGGTTGGAGCCGCAGCCACACCAGCGGCCACGGCGGCGGCAGCAGCACCTACTCCAGCAGCGGCGGCACCAACTGGAGCCAGACCCGCAACTGGAGCCAGACCGAGTCCAACGCCCGTGGGAAGAACTGGAGCGACGCCCAGGCGGCCCAGCGCGTCTACGAGTACACCGTGGAGCCGCGTGTCCTCCAGGACCTCCCCGAGTACGCGATGGTCCTGGTCAAGAGCGAGGGCCGGGGCGCCGTGGTGCAGGCCGTCGAGGTCAACCCGGACATCGTCACCCTCCCGCGGGTGTCGATGCAGCCGATCGACCTGCTGCCCCTGCCGGACCGGGCCGAGGCCGTCCACCCGGCGACCCGCCAGCCGAGCCAGGTCACCGCGTCCCAGCCGCAGCCGCTGGCCGCGCACGACACCGGCGCGCAGGACGCCGACACCGCGCTCAACGGCTGGGGCAACGCCATGCCGCAGCAGCCCCAGTACCAACAGCAGCAGCAGCCGTACCAGGGCCCATGGGGTGGCCAGCAGTGACGACCGGCGCCGCCGGGCTGTTCGAGCAGTTCCCGGTGACCCGGGTGCTCGAACTGCCCCGGCGCCCGCCGAACGGCCGTGACGACCAGGGCGACTCGGTACGTCGGCAACGGCTGGCCGCGATCGTCTCGGCGTACCACTCCGGCGGCGGGCTGCTGCTCGGCTGGCACCGGGCCGCCGTCGGCGGGCCGATCGAGGTCTTCGCGGCCGGTGGCGTCACCGGCGAACCGGACCACGACCAGCGGATCCCACTCTCCGTGCCGCCCGGCGGGGTCGGCCGCCGGTACGCCGGTGGCGATCTGACCGGGCGGCTGCGCGCCGTGCCGGTCTGGACCCGGGTGGCCGGGCTGACCGACGGGCTGCTCGTCGAGGACGAGGCGCTACGCGACGGCGACCTGCGACCCACCCTGGACGAGGGCCTGCTGCACGTCTGGCACGGCCCGTTCAGCTGGTTCGTGCTCGCGATCCCGGAGCCGGCCGCCGAGCTGGCCACCGCCGCGCGGCAGATCGCGCTGGAGGAACGGCAGGCCCAGTCCAAGTCCCAGTCGGCTGAGCACGCGGTGGCCGCGGCCCGGCTCCAGCGCCGCCACCGCGAGCTCCAGCAGGGCCGGTCCACCGGCATGTGGCGGGTGCACCTGCTGGCCGGCGGCGACACTCCGGCGTCCGCCGCCGCGGTGGCCGGGCTGCTCTGCGCCTCGGCCGACCTGAGCCACCAGCCGTACGCCCTGATGCCCTCCGGGGTCTTCGGCGACCTGGACAAGATCCTCGCCGCTGAGGACGTGCCGGACTCCCCGGTGCTCGGCAGCTCCCACCTGCTCGCCTCGCTCGCCGTCGCCCCGATCGACGAGGTGCCGGGCCTGCGCCTGGCCACCCGGCCGGACTTCGACGTCACCCCGGAGACCACCGGCCGTGGCGGCCCGGCGGTCACCGTCGGCGCGGTGCTGGACCGGGCGGAGGCCCCGGCCGGCGTTCTCGAGGTGCCCCGGACCAGCCTCAACCGGCACACGTTCGTCACCGGGGCCACCGGCGCCGGCAAGTCCCAGACCGTGCGCAACCTGCTCGAATCGGCCAGCGCCCAGGATCTGCCGTGGCTCGTCGTCGAACCGGCCAAGGCCGAGTACCGGCAGATGGCCGACCGGATCGGCGGCGACCGGGTGATCACCATCCGGCCCGGCGACCCGGACGCGCCGCCGGCCGGGTTCAACCCGCTGGAACCGGCCGCCGGATTCCCGTTGCAGACCCACCTGGACCTGACCCGTTCGCTCTTCCTGGCCGCGTTCGAGGCCGACGAGCCGTTCCCGCAGGTGCTCAGCGCCGCCCTGACCCGCTGCTACGAGGACCTCGGCTGGGACCTGGCGCTCGGCGAGCCGCGAACCGCCGGACACCGGCCCCGGTACCCGACGCTCGGCGACCTCCAGCGCACCGCGGAACTCGTCGTCGACCAGATCGGGTACGGCAAGGAGATCACCGACAACGTCCGCGGTTTCATCCGTGTCCGGCTGTCCAGCCTGCGTCTCGGCACCACCGGCCGGTTCTTCGAGGGCGGGCACCCACTGAACCTCGCCGAGCTGATGCGCCGCAACGTGGTGTTCGAGATCGAGGACGTCGGCGACGACCGGGACAAGGCGTTCCTGATGGGCGGGCTGCTCATCCAGCTCACCGAGCACCTGCGGGTGGAGACCCGGCGCGACCCGGCCCTGCTCCGGCTCGGGCTGCGGCACCTCAGTGTCTTCGAGGAGGCGCACCGGCTGCTGCGGCGTACCGAGGGCGGGCCCGCCTCGCACGCGGTCGAACTGTTCGCCGCGCTGCTCGCCGAGATCCGCGCCTACGGCGAAGGTCTCGTGGTGGCCGAGCAGATCCCGAGCAAGCTGCTGCCCGACGTGATCAAGAACACCGCCGTCAAGATCATGCACCGGCTGCCGGCCGCCGACGACCGGGAAGCCGTCGGCGCCACCGCCAACCTCACCGAACGGCAGTCCCAGTTCCTGGTCACCTTGCAGCCGGGCACCGCAGCCGTCTTCGCCGACGGCATGGACCAGCCGGTGCTGGTCCGGATGCCGGACGGCTCGGCCCGCGAACGCGGCGGGCTCACCCCGACCGCCGGCCCCGGCGCCGTCATCGGCCGGCGCAGCGCGACCTGCGGCGGCGAATGCCTCTCCAGCGCGTGCACCCTGCGTGACATGCGGTCGGCGCAGCGCCTGCTGGAGGACGAGCCCTGGCTCGTCGCCTGGGCCGAACTCGCCGTCCTCGGGCACCTCACCGGCTGGCCCACCCCGGTACCCCGGGCCCATCGACTCCGGCCCCTGCTGGCCATGCCGCCCCGGCTGCGGGACTGTGCCCTCTCCCACGCGGTCGACGAAGCCGTCGAGACCCGGTCGGCGGCGCTCAGCGACAGGTCCGATCCGGCGACGCTGGCCGGGCACGTGACCGGGGTGCTCAACGGCTTCCTGCGCGGCGAGTTCACCTGCGCGGCCGAGGAGCCGCAGTTCCTGGCGCGTCGCTACCGGTGGTCGCGGATCGCCGACGTCCTCGGCGCCGCGGCCCGCGCCGACTCCGCCGCCGCGCGCCATCCCCGCTCCGCGGAGTGGCGGCAGGCCAACGGCCGGGACATTCCCGGAGAGACGGTGGGCGCGCAGGCTGCGGCGGTCCGGGTCTGGTTCGACGAGGACATCTCCGATCCGGAGGTACGGCGTACCGTCGCACTCGGTCGACGGGCCCCCAGCGCGCTGGAGAGAGCGGTAGGGTGCTCGTTCGGTGAGCCCGAATGGGCCGCCCGGGCCGGTGCGCTGATCGACGGCGACTTCGCCGGCTGCGCCTGGCCGGCCCGCTTCCTCCTACCGTCCGTGCGGAGTGGCGGCTGATGGCCGAGAACGTCCAGGAGACACGCCCGCCCGAGCCGCCGCCCCCGCCGCCGGAGCTGCCGAAACCGACCGAGGAGCAGGTCAAGGCGGAGAACAGCGCCGATCCGGTCGGTGTCGACGAGAACCAGCAGGAAGCCCAGCAGGACACCAGGAACACGGCCCAGCAGGAGTACGCCAAGGCGCTGGCCGAGGACGACTCCGGCAACGGCTCGCAGAACTCCGAGTCGAACGGTAGCGAGTCGAACGGTGGCGAGCCGAAAGGCCTGGAGCCGACCTCGGAATTCCAGGCGCAGCTGGATTCCCGCCAGGAGCTGGGCCTCGACCCGGCACAGCCCACGCCAGAGGTCCAGTCCCAGTTGGACGATTTCAAGGCGAACAAGGACCTGAGCGCCGAGCCCGACCCGGAAGCCGCCACCATCCCGCAGGAGACGCCGCAGGCTCAGCAGGAGACGCCGGATCCGTTGGCGGAGCAGCCGGATCCGTTGCCTGAGACGCCCGATCCGTTGCCTGAGACGCCCGATCCGTTGGCGGAGCAGCCGGATCCGTTGCCTGAGACGCCGGATCCGTTGCCGGAGAACCAGTCGGTTGCGGAGACCGGGCAGTCCGTCGATGTGAACGAGGGGCAGCCGGTCGAGACCGGGGATCAGGCGCAGAACGCCGCCGGCGAGAACGGCTCCTCAGGCCAGGGCGACCAGGTCGACGCACACGACGACACCGCGAACACCCTCCAGTCCGAGCTGGCCAAGGCCCACGAGGGCGGCGACCAGAACGCCGAACCCGAGCCGGACCAGAGCGCTGAGCAGGACCTGAAGGCGACACCGATCGAGGACCGGATGGACGTCGATCCGGAGACCACGGAGCGCATCCAGGAGATGCGGGCCGAAGGGCACGGTGTGCAGCGTCACCTCGACTCGACAGACCAGCAGGCGATCAACCGGCTGGGCGAGCCGGTGCGGGACGACACGGGCGCGCCGGAACTGAAGACGAGCGGCCAGGTGAAGGTCGAGGACAACAGCAAGATCGATCCGATGACCGGCTCGAACACCGACGGTGTCAGCGGCGGCGAGCACAAATGCGCGAAGGAGACCTCGACCTTCGACTCGGCCGAGGACTACGCGGCCGCCGACGCCCATGCACGCGAGCTGCTCAAGGGCGAGACCATCCCGGTCGGTGAGTTCCCGATCAGTGACGTGCTGGGCGAGGATGGGCATGAGCGGATCAAGTGTTACACCCTCGACCCGCAGACCGGCGACCCGCAGCGAGTCGACCTCGAAGGCGGATCGATCAAGGCCGTCTACGAGCACGGGGCGGACGGGAAACTCCATTTCGTTACGATGTATGCCATGCCGAAGGCTTCTTGAGGAGTGTCATGGAATCTGCGGTGATCCGTCTGCTGGGCGCCTACTTCGACGAGGAGCTCGCCGGTTCGCGTCCGCGCCTTCGTAACAGCCTCGACAACGCGCCGGCCGGTGGCCGGGAAGAGGTTCGGGCCGAGTTCCAGACACTGTTGCGCGAGCGCGCCCTTACGGCCGAGGAGTTCCGCAAGGCCACCCGGGCGGAGTTCGACAGTGACGAGGAGATGTATTCGGAGTTCGAGAAGGCCTACCGGTTCTTCTTCGAGGACGGGCCTAGCTGAAGGGCTTTCAGCCTGGTGTGTTAGTGTTCTGCCCGTCGGAAGGCGCTGCTAGCTCAACTGGCAGAGCAGCGGACTCTTAATCCGCGGGTTGTAGGTTCGAGTCCTACGCGGCGCACGGCATGACGAGGCTCCACCTGTTCAGGTGGGGCCTCGTTGCTATCTGTGACTTGCTGTGAAGACGGCCCAGCCTCCTTCTGTCGACGACTTTGTTGACAATCATTTGGCGGGTGAGACGGATCGCAGTGCTTCTGGCCGTACGCCTGCTGGGTCGGAAACCGGCCACAACGTAAGCCTTCCGGGCGTCGGGGCGCGGCCCGGCGGGGTCGTATCGTCGGCGGCATGACCCGCGTCCTGCTGATCTCGGGGAGCACCCTGACCGGCTCCCTGCACACCGCCGCCCTGCGCACCGCGGCCCGGTTCGCCCCGCAGGAGATCAACGCGACCCTGTACGAGGACCTGCGCGACCTGCCCGCGTTCGTGCCGGGGGAGACGCCCCGGGGTGTGGTGGCCGAGCTGCGGGCCATGGTCGACGCGGCCGACGCCGTGCTGTTCAGCACTCCGGAGTACGCGGGTTCGCTCCCCGGCAGCCTGAAGAACCTGCTCGACTGGCTGGTCGACGGTGGCGAACTGGGCGGCAAACCGGCGGCCTGGCTGTCGGTGGTCCGGCCCGGCGTCGACGAGGGCGCGCGGGCCGGCCTGGAGGCGGTGCTCGACCACGGCGGCGCCCGGCTGCTGCGCCCGGCCTGCATCCGGCTGCCACTGGAGATGGCCTCGATCGACGCCGCCGGCATCATCACCGACGGCCGTCTGCACGTGGCCCTCCAGGACATGCTGGAGACGCTGGTCCGGGCGCTGTCCGAGGCCCGCCCGCGGCCGCAGCCGTCCTGGCAGGCGCACTCGAGCGTCTACCCGGTGGTGCGGCGCCCGGACGGGTCGGGCGGGTCGCCGTTCGGCCACGCCAGCGGGCAGAGCGCGCCGAAGTGGCTCAGCTGACCGCTCGCGAGGCGGCCCAGCACGCGTCGGCGCCGACACAGGTGGCGAGGCCGCGTACCGCCGAGCGCAGTTCGACCAGCCGTTCCGGGCTGAGCGTCCCGGCCACGTTCTTGAGCATGTCCGGGTCGGTGGTCCGGTCGAAGTACTCGACGGCGCCGTTCACGTACTCGATGTAGGTGAACGTGCCGGTCCGCAGCGCGTCGTAGGACGGCGGGATGTTCGCGCTGTCCTTCGTGAAGTCCGGGTCCTTCGGATCGGTGGCCGGGTCGTGGTGCTCGATCAGGGTGCCGTGCCGCCACTCGGCCGGCTCGGTCCGGGACAGCAGCGGGGTGAGGCTGTGCCCGTCGACCTCGGCCGGCGCGGGCAGCCCGGCCCAGTCGGCGAAGGTGGGCCGCAGGTCGATGTTGGCCACCACCTGCGGGAGGCTGCGGCCGGCCGGCACGCCGGGCCCGGCCACCACGAGCGGCACGTTGACGTCGGTGTCGAAGGCGGTCTGCTTGCCGGACGGCAGCGTGTATTCACCCATGTGGTAGCCGTTGTCCGAGCTGAACACCACCATGGTGTTGTCGGCGACACCCGCTTTGGCCAGGGTGGACCGCAGGTTGCCGATCATCCGGTCGACCGACTGCACGGACTGGGCCCGCAGCCGGAACTCCTCGTCCAGCCGTTGCTTCTGTGCCTTGGTCAACTTCGGTTTCGTGCCGGTCAGCCACACCGAGCCCGACGGCGCCCGGTTGTACGCCGCGGTCCGGGGCGCCTTGAGTCCCGGGAACAGGTCCGCGTCCCGTGGCGCCGGCGTGTACGGGTGGTGCGGCGCGTAGGTGGACACCTCGATCATGAACGGCTTCCCGCTCGCCGCGGTGGTGGTGATGAAGTTCGCCGCCTTCGCCGAGAGCACGTCGGTGAGGTAGTCCTTCGGCTTCGACCCGTACGAGACGACCCGGCCGTTCTCGTTCAGTTTGTAGTCGAAGTTGGGGTAGGCGTTGCCGCCCACGAACCACTGGTCCCAACCCGGCGGCACGTACGGGCCGGGGCCGCCCATCCGGATCCCGGGCTGGTACTCGTTGAGGTACTTGCCGAGGAACGCGGTCCGGTAGCCGGCGCTCTGCAGGTCGGTGCCGAAGGTGGACCGCTCCTGGTCGCGGCTGTGGAAGAGCAGGAAGCCGCCGTCCGACCCGTGGTTCTTCACGATCCCGGTGTTGTGCGGGAACTGGCCCTTGAACAGGGAGGCACGTGACGGGCAGCAGAGCGAGTCGGTGACCGTGTAGTTGGTGAACGTGGCGCCGTCCTGCTGGAGCTTGCGCACGTTGGGCATGTACTGCACGAGGTTCATCGACAGGTCGTCGACCAGCACGAACACGATGTTCGGCCGGGCGGCCGCCGCCGGCGCCGGCGTGGTCGACGCTGACGGTGACGGTGACGTGACGGACACCGACGGAAGGGGCTTGGCTGCGGCGGCCGAGCCGGGCGGTGTGGAGCTCGCGCTGCATCCGGCCGTGACCAGTAGTGCCGCGACGACGGCGGTGTACCCGAGGGTGCGGAAGCTCATGGTGGCGCGGCTACTCCATCGGTGAGGGGGTTCCCGGAAGGGTAGTCGGCTGAGACGTCCACCGGATTTGGAGGTTGCTTACCTCTCGCACAGATGATCATTAAGAAAGTCTGAACGGACACCGTGCAAGCCCCGATCCGGCGGATAGTGGACACCTTCCCTGGAGGTGATCCATGCCAGTGGCCGATTCCGCGCAGCCCCGGGCGTACGTCGTGATCGTCGTGGCCTCGATCGAACCGCGACCGCGCCGCCCCCGGCGACCCACCGCCCGCCGCCCGCACCTGCCGATCCGGCCGCCCCGGTCACCGCGGGCGCCGCGCCGCCGCCCGGTCTGAACGCCGGACGGACCCACCGGGAGCGGTATCGACGGGTATCGTCGGAATCCGGTTCCCGGCGGCCCCGGAGGGCGTTATGACCCAGGATCTCCAGATCGACTTCACCGACCCGGCGTTCCAGAACAACCCCCATCCGGTGTACGCCCAGATGCGCCGCACCGGCCCGGTCCGCCGGGTCAAGCTGCCCAGCGGCCTGGACGCCTGGCTGGTCACCAGATATGAGGACGGCCGCCGGGCGCTGACCGACCCACGGCTGTCCAAGTCGACGTCGGCGGTCGGGTCGACCGGCGCCGGGCAGCCGAGCCTGACCGCGGCGATCTCCCGGCACATGCTCGCGGTGGATCCACCTGACCACACCCGGCTGCGCCGTCTCGTCTCGGCCGCGTTCACCGCCCGCCGGATCGAGAGCCTGCGCCCGCGGATCGAGGAGATCGCCGCCGGCCTGCTCGGCGCGCTGGATGGTGAGAGGTCCGCCGACCTGATCGACGCCTTCGCCTTCCCGCTGCCCATCCAGGTGATCTGCGAGCTGCTCGGCGTCCCGGCCGAGGATCAGAACGCGTTCCGCGAGTGGTCCAATGTGATCGTCTCCGGCGCGTTCGCGGCCGACCGGCTGGCCCCGGCGATCACCGCGCTCGTCGAGTACATCTCCGCGCTGCTCGCCGAGCGCCGGCAGAGCCCCGGCGACGATCTGCTCTCCGGCCTGATCCAGGTGGGCGAGCAGGGCGACCGGCTCTCCGCCCAGGAACTGTCCTCGATGGTCTTCCTGCTGCTGATCGCCGGTCACGAGACCACGGTGAACCTGATCGGCAACGGCACCTGGCTGCTGCTGAGCGAGCGCGAGCGCTGGGAGCGGCTGCGCGCCGACCGGGCTCTGCTGCCCGCCGCGATCGAGGAGTTCCTGCGCTTCGAGGGGCCGGTCGAGACCTCCACGTTCCGGATCGCCACCGAGTCCCTGGAGATCGGCGGCGTCACCATCGCAGCCGGTGATCCGGTGGTGGTGGTCCTGCTCTCGGCGAACCGCGACGACGATCGTTTCCCGGACGCCGGTGAGCTGCGGCTGGACCGGCCCAACAACGCCCACCTGGCGTTCGGGCACGGCATCCACTACTGCCTGGGCGCGCCGCTGGCCCGGCTGGAGGCGCAGATCGCGTTCACCGCCCTGATGGACAGGTTCCCGGACCTGCGGCTCGCCACCGATCCGGGCGAGCTGGCCTGGCGCCCCGGCACCCTCCTGCGAGGCCTGCACCGGCTGCCCGTACTGCTGTGAAACCCAGCCGCGGGGTTGACCTGGCATGATGTCGGCCGTGCCGGAGCCTCACGACCTTCACCAGCCGACCGCGCAGCTGCCCGTGGTCGAGCCGCGCGGCGTGTACCGGGCGGCCAACCACCGCCGGACCGCCCTGATCGTGGCCGGCGCTGCCGCCGCCGCGTTGATCCTGCTGGTGGTGTGGCTGTTCAGCGGAGACGACGAGCCGGCGCCGATCCCGGTCGCGGCGCCCCCGTCGGTCGAGGCCACCGCGTCGCCGGAGCCCGAGGCGACCGAGGAGTCCGCGGAACCCGAGCCGACCGTGACCACCACCACGCCGTCCGCGCGCCCGGCCCAGCCCGGTGACCTGATCACCGGCCTGGCCGGCCTGATCGACGCGCTGGAGGACGAGGGCGAGCTGGACGACGACGCGGCCGAGGCCCTGACCCGGCGGCTGGAGCAGGCCGCGACCAGGCTGTCCCGTGGTGACGTCAAGGAGGCTGCCCGCAAGATTGACGAGTTCCTCAAGAAGCTGCGTGACGTGCGCAAGGACGAGGACGTCAGCCGTGACGCGTTCAACCTGCTCGCCGCAGGCGCCGAGCAGGTCCAGGCGGTGCTGCGCCGGGCCTGAGGTCAGCTCACCCCGAGGTCGGCCATCCGGCGGATCTCGATGTCCTGCTCGATGGCGGTCTCCTTGGCCATCTTCGCCAGCCGCTCCTCCGAGCCGCTCTTGAACAGCACGTTCACCATTTCCAGGGCGCCGCGGTGGTGTGCCGTCATCATCTCGATGAAGCGCCTGTCGAAGTCGGCGCCCCGGGCCGCGGTCAGCTCGGTGAGGGCCGCCGCGGACTGCATGCCCGGCATGGTGGCGTGGTCGTGGGCGGGGTCCGACTCGGGCTGCCCACGGTCGCTGAGCCAGGTGCGGAGGATAGCGATCTCCGGTCCCTGAGCGGCGGTGATCCGGCTCGCGATGTTCTTCACGCCCTGATCCGCTGCCCGGTCGGGTACAAGATCTGCCATCTGGAGCGCCTGCGCGTGGTGGGCGATCATCATTTGGGCGTACGTGACGTCGGCCTTGTTGTACGGCGAGGCTTCGGGGGCCTGCACGTGATCGGAGTCGGTGACCGACGCGGACTCACCGGGCTTGCCGGGCACCAGGACCCGGGCCGGTGAGGAGGACGCTGACGGCGCGGCGACCGGCTCGGGCTCGTCGTTGGAGAACCGGGCGAACAGGGCGAGTCCGACCGTGCCGAGAAGGACCAGGGTTGCGGCGGTCAGGGCCCATGCGCGTCGGTGTTGCATGTATTTCCTTTCCAGCAAGCGTCCCCATGAGAGGGTCACGACGACTATCGTAACGATCGACATCGCTATCACCGGGGGTACTTGGCGACACGACTCGCCGTGCGTTTCCGGTGCCAGCAAGCCGGAAGTAGCGCGGAAGGATCTTCATGAGGCATCCTGCCCCACGAGGGCGGTTCAAGCGCCTGGCGAGTATCGGGGCGGCCGCGGTCCTGACCAGTTTCCTGGTCACGGCGCCCGCCCAGGCCGACCCGGCCACGATCCCGGGTGTGGACGAGATCGTCAGTAGCCCCAACATCAAACTGATCGCCAACGAGCCCAAGACGGGCCCGTTCGCTCCGGAGAACGCACTCAACAGCGACCTGGCCTTCCAGGGCAAGTATGCGTTCGCCGGTAACTACAACGGCTTCACCGTCTGGGACATCAGCAACCCGAAGGACCCGGTCCAGGCCGTCCAGGTGCTCTGCCCGGGCGCGCAGAACGACGTCTCGGTCTACGGCAACCTGCTGTTCCTCGGCACCGACGGCATCCGCAGTGACAACTCCTGCAACAGCGTCGGCGTGCCGAACAGCGCTCCGCCGGAGACGCCGCGGTGGGAGGGCATCAAGGTCTTCGACATCAGCGACCCGCGTAACCCGCAGTACGTGACCGCGGTCAAGACCGACTGCGGCTCGCACACGCTGACGCTGGTGCCGGGCAAGGGCCACGACCGTTCGGTGTACGCCTACGTGTCCTCGTACAACCTGGACGTCGTCGACCTGCCGAACTGCGCGCAGCCGCACGACAAGATCTCGATCGTCCGGGTCCCGCTGAAGAAGCCCGCCGAGGCGGCCCTGGTGGCTGCGCCGGTGCTCTTCCCGGACGGTGGCTTCCCCGGTGACGCGGACTCCCGCACCACCTCGGGCTGCCACGACATCACGGCGTACCCGGAGAAGGACATCGCGGCCGGCGCCTGCATGGGTGACGGTGTGCTGCTGGACATCTCGAAGCCGGCGGCCCCGAAGGTCATCACCACCGTCCGTGACGCGGAGAACTTCGCGTTCTGGCACTCGGCGACGTTCAACAACGACGCCACCAAGGTGGTCTTCACCGACGAGCTCGGTGGCGGCGGCGGCGCGGAGTGTCTGCCGTCGATCGGCGCGAACAAGGGCGCCGACGCGATCTACGACATCACCGGCCACGGCAAGAAGCGCAAGCTGGAGTTCCGCAGCTACTACAAGATCCCGCGGGAGAACGCCGCGACCGAGAACTGCGTGGCCCACAACGGCTCGCTGATCCCGGTCAAGGGCCGCGACATCATGGTCCAGGCGTGGTACCAGGGCGGCATCTCGGTGTGGGACTTCACCAACTCGCGCAAGCCGGTGGAGATCGCGTACTGGGAGCGGGGCCCGCTGAGCACCGAGCGCCTGATCGTCGGCGGTTCGTGGTCGGCGTACTGGTACAACGGCCACATCTACTCCAACGACATCCAGAAGGGTTTCGACGTTCTGGAGATCAGCGACCGCCGTATCGACAAGGCGGAGCGGGAGTGGACCTGGCAGTTCAACCCCCAGACCCAGACGGACTACCGCAAGTACTGGTGATCTGAGGCCTGATCCGGACAGAGCCGGCGCGACCCGAGCGGGTGGCGCCGGCTCTGCCGTTCCCGGGAATCGTAGATAACGACATCTATCAATGTGAACGGCCCTCGTGTCTCATGGTCGTTACTTGCTGGTAACACAGTGGAACGCATTGATGGGAGTCAAATGATGGCCTCACCCGTACCCTTTCGCCGCCTGATCGCCGCCACCGTCGGCGGCCTGCTCGCCCTCGGTTCCCTCACCGCTCCGGCCCAGGCCGCGGCTGCTCTGCGCCAGGTCATGTTCGTCGGCAACAACTGGGACGGCACGGTCGACGTCATCGAGCCGAGCGGCGGCTACACGCGCATCGGCCGGCTGTCGGTCATCCCGGACCGCTCGCAGCGGCTCGCCGAGATCTACCTCAACCCGATCCGGCTCGCCTTCTACCTCGGCATCCAGCAGGGGCCGGGGGAGGGGCACGACCAGCTCGTCGACGACATGTACACGACACCGGCCGGGGACGCCCTGGTCGTCTCCCGGCCGAGTTTCGCCGACGTGGTCTCGATCGACCTGGCCACCGGCGCCCTGAAGTGGCGCTTCGCGGTCAGCGGCTTCCGCTCCGACCACATGGCGGTCGCCCCGGACGGCCGTTCGGTCGCGGTCTCCGCCTCCACCGGCAACACCGTGCACGTGCTGGACATCGTCACCGGCCGCCAGCTCGGCTCGTTCGCGACGGGCGACAAGCCGCACGAGAACATCTACACCGACGGCGGGAGGTACCTCTGGAACAGTTCGATCGGCGAGGTCAACACCGACCTGGACGACCCCTGGCTGGACTTCACCAAGGGGGACCGGAAGATCACGATCGCGGACACCAGCACGTACCGGGTGGTTCGTACCGTCGACATGCGGACCCGGCTGGACGCCTTCGGCCGTAGCGACCTGTCCGACGCGGTCCGGCCCGCCGTCTTCACCCCGGACGAGTCGAAGCTCTACTTCCAGGTCTCGTTCTTCGCCGGGCTCATCGAGTACGACGTGGCCACCGACAGGATCACCCGGATCAAGGACCTGCCGCAGAACCCGGCCACCGACCCGGACCGCACCACATGGGTGAACGACTCCCGCCACCACGGCCTGTCGATCAGCCGGGACGGCGCGAAGCTCTGCGTGGCCGGGACCATGGACGACTACGCGACGGTCGTCGACCGGGCCACCCTCACCCCGGGTCCATTGGTCACCGCGATCAAGCCCTACTGGGCCACGGTCAGCGCGGACGGACGGGACTGCGTGATCTCCGAGGCCGGCGCCGACCGGGTCACCGCGATCAGCTTCGCGACCGGCCAGGCGGTCGCCTCGGTCGCCGTCGGCGATCACCCCCAGCGGGTACGGATCGGTCAGGTCCCGGCGGGCTGGACCGCTCCCTGACCGACGGCCTGGGCACGTCGTTCCTTGCGTTCGTGTTTGCGCCGGTACATGGCGGCGTCGGCCTCACGCAGCAGGCCGTCGCCGTCCCCCGGCACACCGGCCGAGACGCCCACACTGGCGCCGACGGTGAGCAGCTCGCCCCCGATCGGCATCGGCTCGGCGACCACGGCGGCGATCCGCTCGGCCAGCCGGCCGGCCGCGGTGGCGTCGGTGCCGGGCAGCAGCACCGCGAACTCGTCGCCACCCAGCCGGGCGGCCAGCTCTCCGGCGCCGAGCAGCCCGCCGAGCCGCTGCGCGACCTCCTTCAGCACCTGATCGCCGGTGTGGTGCCCGTGCCGGTCGTTGATCTCCTTGAAGCCGTCCAGGTCGATCAGCAGCATGCTGACCTGCTCGGTCGCGGCGTTCAGCCGCCGGTGCAGCAGCACCCGGTTGGCCAGCCCGGTCAGCGCGTCGTGGGTGGCCTGCCGTTGCAGCTCGTCGTGCAGGGCCCGGGTCTCGCTCGCGTCCCGCGCGTTGAGCACCACCCCGGCTACGTTCGGGTTGTCGCTCAGGTCGTTGATCACCAGGTCGAGCCATCGGAACGACCCGTCCGCGTGTTGCCACCTGACCTGGGCGCTGACACCGGCGCCCGGGTCGTTGGCGAGCAGTTCGGTCAGTTCGGCGACCTGTGGCCCGTCGTCCGGGTGGGTGCGGTCGTAGAGCGAGCTGCCGACCAGCTCGTCGGCCGGCACGCCCAGAACCCGGAACGCGGCCGGGGTGGCGTAGCTGATGTCCCCGTTGTAATCGATCACCAGGGTCAGGTCGGAGGTGTTCTGCACCAGCGCCCGGAACCGCTCGGCCTGCCCGTCGATCTTGGTGAGCAGCCGCTCGTTGTCGCGCAGCGCCGCCACCTGGCGGCCCAGGACCAGCGCGGTGATCACCACGGCCCCGATCGCGACACCCCACACCCGCAGGTCGACCTCGTCCTCCCGGAGCGAGACGACCAGCAGGATCTGGGTGGCGATCACCGCGAAGTAGGGGAGCCGGCTGGACCGGCCGCCCATCCCGGCCGACCGGGTCTCGGCGAGCCGCCACACCTGCAGCTGCTGGACCCGGAAGGCCGCCGACGCCAGCACGCAGGGCAGCAGCGCCACGATCGCGCCGCCGCCGGGGCCCGGGTCGCCGATCAGGCCGAGCGTCACCGGCCCGGCGAAGGCGGTGCCGGACACCCCGACGGCGGCCGCGATGCCCGCTGAACGGGTGAACGGGGCGGTGCCGCTGAGGATCAGCTTGAGCAGCCCGAACGTGATCAGGAGCATCACCACGGCGGTGGCCGCGGCGCCCCAGCGGTCGGCCGCCTGCCGCCCGCTCAGGTCGGTGGCCAGCACGAAGTACCAGAGGAAGACGGCCACGCCGGTGAGGACCGTGGCCGCGTCGAACCAGAGCCGCAGCCGCTGCCGCCCGGCGCCGCCGAGCGGGTGCCGCAGCATCGCCCCGACCACGATGACCATGCCCAGCACGACGAGGCCGGTCTGGACCGGGCTGACCGCGGTGGTCGACGGGTCCAGCAGGATCAGGACGGTCTGATATCCGTCACCGAGCAGGCAGCCGGCGCAGGCGATCACCGCGGCCCGCCAGAACCGACGCCCGGCGGCCGACATGGCCGGGTGGGTGGCGGTACGGAAGGTGAAGTACACATTCGCGGCGTCGATGATGGTCTGCAGGCCCCAGGAGGCCGCCGGCCGGTCGCCGTAGTGCAGGAACCAGGGGACCAGGAGCACGCCGAGCGCCACCAGACCCAGCAGGACCGGGTCGGTGACCACGGATCGCTTCGGCATGATGGCTCCCGTCGGCGACAGCTCCGGATGGCTTCCGGGTCGGTACGTTCCATCGGCCGTAGCCGGGCGGACGTGAGTGATCCGTTCCGGTCAGGCGAACCCGGAGGAGCGGCCTCGGACATGGTCTGACCTGCGGCGCGGCTGATCGGACAATCAGCCACAATCGGGTACTTTAGTGGACATGACGACGGGCCGGGGCAGTGCGCTGCTGCGGTCGATCTCCGTCCTTTTCGTCCTGCTTCTGGCGCTGTTCGCCGGGACCACCGAAACGGCCGCCACCGCAGCGCCCGCCACCGCAGCGCCCGCCACCGCAGCGCCCGCCACCGGAGCGCCCGCGCGCGGTGCTGTTCCAGCGTCCTCCGGCCCCGTGGCCGCCTCTTGCGCGCGGACTGAGCGCGTAGCCCGTACCGCCGCGGATGAAGCGCCGGCCACCGTCGGGCCGGACGCCGAACCGCCTGCCGCGACCCTTCCGGCCGCGGACCGTGCCCCCGCGTTGACCTCGCAGGACACCGCGGGCGCCGCGGTCTCCCGCGCTCCTCCGCACGCGGCCTGAGACCTCGCGTTCGCCCGATCGGGCGGCCGGGGCGACGCCTGCGCTGTGCGAATTCCCCCACGAGCGGACGGACCCGCCATGAACCTCCTTGCCGAGATGCTGCTGAACGAACCGGCCCCGATGGCCATCTGGGCGGCGCTGATGCTGCTCACCCTGCCCGCGCTGGTGGTGCTGGCGAATCCGGATGGAGTTCGCAACCCGGGCACCGCCCTGCTGGAGGCGGCGAACTTCGTCCGGCGAACCAGGCGGCGGCGGGCCGAGCGGCGGGCCGCCGAGTCGGCCGAGGCGCAGGCGGCGGTGCGGTATGCGCTGGAGGTCCGGGTCGCGGCGGCGCAGGCCGCCGAGGCGGTCGAGCGGTGGCAGGCGCATTGGCGGGCGGCTGCCGATCGGGTCGACGCGACGTGGGCGGCGTTCCGGGCGGCCGACGCGCGGCGGGCGCGAAGCCGGGAGACGACGGCCTTCGGCACGCCGAGGACCCCTCAGGACCCCGCGGAGTACGCCGCCCGCGAGCACTTCCTGCACGAGGGGGTGCGTGCTGCCGTGTCCCGGGCCGAGTTGCCGATGTCGGCGCTGGCGGACGCCCTGGCCGGCCGGGCCGGTTGGGACCCGCGACGGCACCCGGCCGAGCAGGAGGTCGTCCTGGACCGGGCGCGCGCCGAGCACCTGGAGCGGGTGTACCGGAGCGCGATCGAGGCCGAGCGGGCCGCCTGGCACGACACGCAGCTGGCTCGCCGGGGCCGGGACAGTCTGCGACGGGAAGCAGTGACCGCCGAGTCACGGGTAGCGACCTGGCCGATCTTCATCATGGCTGCGGGTGACTTGCCGCTCACTGTCGGAAACGGCGCTCACCGGCTGTTCCCGGCCCACTCCGGAAATGGATGAACGGAAGCAATTTCACGTTTCTGGAATGCGTGATCGCCCGGTCGCTGGAAGCGACCGGGCGCTGCCTACCGGGTGCACATCGTGAAAGTCCGGGCCTCAGCGCAGGACTTCCATCGGTGCGCACCTATCGGTAGGCTTTCACGAAACGATGTCGAATTCGCCGTCCTTGGCTGAGTCCACGAAGGCGGTCCACTCCGCCGACGTGAACATGAGGGCCGGTCCCATCCGGTCCTTGCTGTCACGGACGGCAATTCCCTGGTCGAGGAATGCGACCTCGACACAGTTGCTGCCGCCGGTCCCGTTACTACGGCTGCCCTTCTTCCAGACAGCTCCGTTGATTTGGTGCGCGAGCAACTCAAGCACCTCCCTTCGATGTGAGATTTCCTCGGGAGTGCTAAGCGACGAGCAGACTCTCGATCATCTTTATGGTCGTGCGGTGGTCGAGCGCCATGGCGCTCAATCGCTCGAACTCCTGCCGATACCAGTCAACCATGTCTGGTTGTTCCTCGTACAAGTCTCCCGCAAGACCTTCCATATAAACAACATCCAAATGGGTGGTCTCTCGGAACTCCAAAAGCGCCGCCGGCCCGCTCAGGAAGGGGTGCGCACCTGCGGTGAAGGGGAGTATCTGAAGGAAAACATTTGGCAATTTAGCTATCTCGATTAAATGGCGGAGTTGGTCGGTCATGACCGTCCGATCGCCGATCACCCGATGCAGTGAGCCCTCGTCCATGAACGCCGACAATTCCAGCGGACGGTCGCTGGTGAGCCGGCCCTGGCGGGTCTGGCGCAGCGCGATACGCCTGTCGATGTGCTCCTCGGGGTCGGTCGGCCGACCGCTTCTCATCAGTGACCGCATGTAGTCGGGGGTCTGGAGAAGGCCGGGAATCAGCACCGGCTCCCACGTGCGCATCGCCGACGCGGCGGCCTCGAGGCCCACGAAGTTGCCCGGCCGCATGATGTCGCGATAGTCGGTCCACCACGTGCGCTCGCGGGACTGGCGAGCCAGCTCGACCAGCGCCTCGCGCATGTTCTGATCGCGCACGTTGTAGAGAGTGAGCAGGTCACGGACGTCCCGCGGGGTGACCGCGACCCGCGCGGTCTCGATGCGGGTCACCTTGGCGGAGTGCCACTCGAAATGTCGGGACACGTCCTGTTGTGTGAGGCCGGCGGCTTCCCGGCAGCGTTTGAGCTCAGCCCCAAGGCGGCGGCGTCGCAGCGTCGGACCCTCTATATCGGACACCTGGACTCCCTACGGTCCTGATGTGGTCGATATTACGACCGCGCCAACACGATCCAGATACCCATTTCATGATCGCGATTCTCGAATGATCAAATACTGCGGGTGCTGAATAAGAAGTCTAGTACTTCTTGTATTGACCTTGATGTTGGGTACATGATGCTGCGGACATCGAGTTCTGTCTTGTTTCCTACATTCCTAGGTAAAAGATCATTGGAACTTGCGTCTAAGGGGCGTGGACGGAGTGTTGGCTGACCAGTATTACCTGATCGCACACGAGGACCGCACCGGGCGGTCCCGGCTGCATCCTCGTGCGACCGGCCTGGGGCTGGCTGCCGCATTACTAGCGGAGTTGGTCCTCGAAGGCCGTATCGCCGTCAGCGACGGCGACCTGATCGTCCTCGACCGGCGCCCGCCACGCGACGCGCTCAACCACGACATCCTCGACCTGCTCAACGCCCAGCCGCAGCACCGCGACATCCGCACCTGGCTCGCCTTCCTCGCGCAGGACTCGGCGTTGCGGGTGGCGGAGCGGCTGATGCGGGTCGGCGCGGTCGAGCTGGTGACCAAGCGCCGGATGCTCGGCACCACACAGACCCTCTACATGCCCAACACCGCACGCCAGCGCAACGCCGCCGCCTGGGCCTCCACCCGGGTCGCCAACATGCTGGTCCGCGGGATGGAGCTGAACGTCACCGACCGGATGCTGGTCGGTCTCGTCGTCTCCACCGGTCTGACCAGGCATGTGATGTACGGGTTCGAGAACTACCCGCACATCTACCACGCGCTGCCCAGCATGATCGCCTCCCTGCCCGGTGACCTCCAGGAACTGGTCGAGTGCACCGAGGCCCTGGTCGGCTCCGCCCTCGCGGTCGGTCGCCGGTGAGCCCCGGACGCCATCAACGACGCCGGGACAACGTCGACCGCTGGGCCGGCACGATGCTGAACGAACTGAACCGTGAGGCGGCCGCCAAGCGCGGCGCCCCCGGTTCGGACATCATCAGCGCGGCCCTGGCCAACAACCGGCTCGGCGTCTCGTCAGTGGTCTTCTTCGGCGTCGCCGGAGCCGCCCCGCTCACGGTGATCATCGGAGCCATCACGACGGTGTACGCGGTGGTCGGCAACACCGCGCTGCCACTGGTCTACATAGTGGTCGCGGGCATCCTGTCGATCTTCACGGTCGGTTTCGTGGCGATGAGCCGGCACATCGTGAACTCGGGTGCCTTCTACTCGTACATCAGCCATGGTCTCGGCCGGGAACTCGGCGTCGCGGCGGCCTTCGTGGCCCTTCCGGCGTACGCGATGATGCAGATCGGCCTGTTCGGTCTCTTCGGCGTCGTCGCCGCCGGGATCCTCGCCTCACTCGGGCTGAACGTCCCATGGGTGGTGTGCGCGCTCTTCGCCTGGGCGATCATCGCGGTGCTCGGCATGCTCTGGGTCGACCTGAGCGGCAAGGTGCTCGGCATCCTGCTGGTCGCCGAGATCGCCGTGGTGCTGGTCTACGACCTGGTGATGGTGGCCAACCCGCGGGACGGCGAGGTCAGTGTCGCGATGCTCAACCCGGCACAGCTGCTGACCCCTGAGGTCGTCGCGATGATGGTGATCGCGATCGGCGGCTTCACCGGTTTCGAGGCCACCGTCGTGCTCTCCGAGGAAGCCAAGGACCCGAAACGGACGATCTCCCGGGCCACCCACATCGCGGTGCTGCTCGCCGGTCTGATGTGCGCGGTGTCCGCCTGGGCGATGTCGGTCGGCGCCGGACCGGGCCGGATCGTGGCGGACGCCCAGCGGGAGGAGACGAACCTGGTCTTCAGCCTGGTCGGTCCACATGTGCCGGACATCATGATCACCATCGGCTATCTGCTCTTCATGACCAGTATCTTCGCGGCCCTGCTGGCCTTCCACGCGGCCGTCTCCCGGTACCAGTTCGCCCTGGGCCGCGAGCGGATGCTGCCGAGCCGCTGGGGTTACACCCACCCGCGGACCGGCGCGCCGGTGGTCGGCTCGATCACCCAGAGCGTGCTGTCCCTGATCGCGATCCTGGCCTACTGGTTCACCCAGGCCGACCCGCTGGTCCAGCTCTTCGGCTACCTCACCGTGGTCGGCGGCCTGGGCGTGCTGATCCTGATGTGGGGCACGTCGGCCGCGGTGATCGCGTTCTTCGTGCAACACCCGAGGCTGGAGAACGTGTGGCGTGGCCGGGTCACCCCGGTGATCGCGTTCTTCCTACTCAGCATCATCCTGTTCGCCACCGTGGTGGGACTCGGCGACGTGCTCGGGCTGGCCGAGGACTCGATCTTCAACTGGGCCTTCGCGACCGGGTACGCGGTGCTGGCCGTCCTCGGCGCCGGCTGGGCGGCGATCGTCAGATACACCAAGCCGGACGTGTACGCGGTGATCGGTCGTGGTGTGGAACGCCGGACCCTCTTCGAGTTCCCCGAGCCTCCCCGGCCGCACTCCCACTCGATGGCCTTCCAGGACCACTATTCGACGACCAGCTCAGGTAGGGACTCCCGATGACGTACGCCATCCAGGAACTCGTGATCCGTCACGTGTCGCCGTTCGACACCGAGGAGATCACCGACCTCGTGGCCGAGGCGATGTGGGATGGACCGGTCGCCCGCTGGCTGCACCCGGACGCCTCCGAGCGCCGGCGCCTGTCACCCGGATACTTCGAGATCTTCGTCGAGTACGCGCTCCAGTACGGCGAGGTCTACAGCACCGCCGACGCCGACGACGGCCGGATGTGCGGAGTCGCCCTCTGGTTCCCGCTCACCGCGATGATCCCGCCGCCGATGGACTACGAGCGGCGGGTCAAGGAGGCGTCCGACACCGCGTTCCACCGCGTGCAGCAGCTGGACGCGGCGCTGGAGGGGGAACACCCCCTCGACCCGCACCACTATCTGGCGTTCCTCGCGGTCCGGCCGGGCCGGCAGAACGAGGGCATCGGCAGCGCGCTGCTCGACCGCCACCACTCCCGGCTGGACCGGGCCGGCATCCCCGCCTATCTGGAGGCGAACGACCCGCGCAACCGCGATCTCTACCTCCGGCACGGATACCGGGTCCGGTCCGTGATCGAACTACCCGACGGACCGCCGCTCTGGGCGATGTGGAGGGCGCCTATGGGTCTCAGCTAGAGATCACGCGGCGGCCTGGAGACCGGCGGCGCCGGCGGCCGGCGGGAACTCGTAGATCCAGAACGACTGCTGGTCCAGGCACTCGGCGCGCATCGCGCCACCCGACAACCGGCGCAACATCAACCGGACCACCCGGCCGAAATTGCGTTCGTCGTCGTTGTACCGGCAGTAGTCGATGCCGATCATCCCGTTCCGGGCGGCGGCGGTCTGCTGCATGGCCGTCACGAGTTCGGAGAAGGCCCGGGTGTCACGGGCCTCGGTGCCGACCGCGGCGAATCCGACGTACCAGATGCGCTTCTCGGCGTACATCTCCGGCCATCGGCGTTCGAAATACTCGGGCGCGATCAGTGGCACCGCGTAGAGGTCGTTGGTGAACGTGGACAGGCCGCAGAGCTTGCCGTCGTCATTGAGGCAGAGGTACTTGTCGACCCTCGGGTCGCGCATCACCTCTTCGAACTCGGACCGATACATCAGGTGACGTTGCACGGCGAGGGAGCGGAGGTCGCGGAACGCGCCTTCATAGAGTTCCCAGGCTGCCTTGTGCATCTCATCGTCGGTGATCTGGTCGATGATCTTGACAAGCATGGCTGCTCCCCGCGTTTCATCGTACTCAAGGCGATCGATGATGTTGGGCTTTAGAGTACGAACAGTTTTGGCGCCGCGACAATAGGTAGTCGCGGGAATTGTGTGCCAATCCTGATTGGAGGTACGCCGTTCGAAACAGCGAGTATGCAACTTGCGTAGTTGCAGGTAGACGGCCACATCTCACCCGTTCGAACCCTTGTCGCAGCTTTTCGCCGGAGACAGGTTAATCGGTTTACTCGAAGCGCATGATTCGGTGAGTCAGCCTTTTAGTGGAATGCACCGAGGACTAGCCTTCGTGTGTTGAGCGTCGTGCGTTCGCCTTTTTGCCGAATGGTCGACGCGTGACAAGGGATCACCCTTCGACGACGCAGCGGGTGATCGGTGCCGGCCGCACGGGACGGGCCGACCGGGCGAGGAGAGCATCCCCCTCTCGCCGGGGCGGCCCGTTCATCTCCGTCCATCTCTCTTCGTCGATTGACATAGTTTGACGTCCATACATAGTCTGCCGAGGTCAGCCTCCCCGACTGTCCTCCTAGGAGCGTCATGTCGCGCCTGCTCGGCAGATTGCTCGTCCTTGCGCTGCTGGTCACCGGCCTGTCCCCGGCCGACCCGGCGGTTGCGTCTGCCCGTACCCCCGCCCAAGCCGTCGCCGCCATGCAGCCCGGCTGGAACCTCGGCAACACCTTCGACGCCACCGGCGACGACGAGACGTCGTGGGGCAACCCGCGGGTCACCCGTGAACTGCTCGCCGGCATCCGCGACCAGGGCTTCAACAGCATCCGCATCCCGGTCACCTGGGGTCAGCACCTGAGCCCGGATCTCGTCCTCGACCCGGCCTACCTGGCCCGCGTCCAGGAGGTCGTCGGCTGGGCGATCGACGAGGGTTTCTACGTGATGATCAATATTCATCACGACTCGTGGCAGTGGATCGCCACCATGCCCACCGACCACGACAACGTCCTGAACCGCTACAACGCCATCTGGACCCAGGTCGCCGCCGCCTTCCGGAACGTGTCGCCCCGTCTGGTCCTGGAGAGCGTCAACGAGCCCCAGTTCTGGGGCAGCAGTGGTGACGCCGAGAACTACGCCCTGCTCGCCGAGTTGAACACGTCCTTCCACCGGATCGTGCGCGGCTCCGGCGGCGGCAACGCGACTCGACTTCTGGTACTACCCACGCTGCACACCAACGCCGATCAGGGCCGGCTCGACGCGTTGACCGCCGAGTTCGCCGCGCTGAACGACCCCAACCTGATCGCGACCGTGCACTACTACGGCTACTGGCCGTTCAGTGTCAACGTGGCCGGTGGGTACCGGTTCGACGCCACCGCGCAGGCCGATCTGCTCGGCACCTTCGAACGGCTGCGCACGTCATTCGTAAACAAGGGCATCCCGGTTATTCTCGGTGAATACGGGCTGCTCGGCTTCGACAGGCACACCGGCACCATCGAACAGGGCGAGAAACTCAAGTTCTTCGAGCTCTTCGGACACCAGGCCCGAACCAGCAAGATCACCACGATGCTCTGGGACAACGGGCAGCACTTCGACCGTACCGCCGGGGTCTGGCGCGACACCGAACTCTTCGGACAGATCGCGTCCAGCTGGCACACCCGCTCCGGCACCGCGGCCAGCGACCTGCTGTTCGTCAGGCGCGGCGCGCCGGTCACCGCACAGACCATCACCCTCAACCCCAACGGCACCGGCTTCACCCACGTCCGGCTCGGCGCCGCGACGCTGCGCCGCGGCCCCGACTACCAGGTGTCCGGCGATCAACTCACCCTGAGCGCGGGGTTGCTGTCCCGGCTTCAGCGGTACGGCCAGAGAACCTCCCTGACACTCCGGTTCTCCCGGGGCGTCCCGTGGCGGCTCGACGTCATCAGCTTCGACACCCCTGTCGTGTCCGCCGCCACCGGGACCACCACGGCGTTTGCGCTGCCCACCGCGTTCAACGGTGACCAGCTCGCCACCATGACCGCCACCTACGCCGACGGGACCAACGCGGGGCCGCACAACTGGACCCCGTACAAGGAGTTCGACCGTGCCTTCGCCCCGGACTACCCGGCCGGCGCGATCAGGCTGACCCCGGAGTTCTTCGCCGAGGTGACCGAAGGCGCCCCGGTCACCCTGACGTTCATCTTCTGGAGCGGGTCGACGGTCAGCTACCAGGTGCTCCGGAACGGCACGTCGGTGACCGGAACCCTCCCCTGAAGCCACCGGGCGGCGGAGACGGTCGGGCCACCGTCTCCGCCGCCCGGTCCAGACCGCCGGCCGTCGCTGAGCGCTGGAATGCGTCCGGTTTTACCGTGCTGGGCGACGGCTGGCGGTTTTAGGCCGGTCCCGGAGACCGCCGGCCGTCGCTGAGCGCTGGAATGCGTCCGGTTTTACCGTGCTGGGCGACGGCTGGCGGTTTTTGGGCGGTCCCGGAGACCGCCGGCCGTCGCTGAGCGCTGGAATGGGCCCGGCTTTACCGCGCTGGGCGACGGCTGACGGGTTTAGGACGTGGTGGCCAGGCGTAGGCCCAGGGCCACCAGGACCGCGCCGGTCACGGCGTCCAGCGCGCGGCGCACGGCCGGCCGGGACAGCACCCGGCGCAGCGCGGCCACCAGGTTGGCGACCACCACGAACCACGCGATCGTCACCGCCACCGCGACCAGCGAGAGCAGCAGCACGTCACCGGCGGCGCCGTTCACCGGCGCGAACTGAGGCAGCACGGCCACGAAGAAGATGCCGCATTTCGGGTTCAGCACGTTGGTCAGCAGGCCGTCACGGAACGAACTCCACAGACGGGCCTCGGCACGCCCGGCGAGCGGCTGGTCCGGGCCCGGGCCGCCGCGCCGGGCGGCGAGCAGAGCGCTGACCCCCAACCACATGAGGTACGCCGCACCGGCCAACTTGACCACGGTGAACGCCACCGCCGACGCCTCCAGCAGGGCGGCCACCCCGACAGCGGCCGCCACCGACCAGACGAACACGCCGGCTGCCACCCCGGCCGCCGCGACCATCCCGTGCATCCGGCCGGCCACCACCGACCGCCGGACCACGACGGCGAAGTCCGGCCCCGGCGACACCGCCGCCAGCCCGATCACACCCGCGAACGCCAGCGCCTGTCCCACATCGCTCATGTCCCGATCCTCACCCGTTCCCGCCGTCCCGGGCCACCCCGCGGCCGGAGGTGGCCGGCTCCCAGCGCTGTCCCACACCGCCGGGGACAACCCCGAGAGCCAGCCCGCTCCCGTCGGCTGGCCGCCGCCGCTGTCTTGCCGCGTTCCAAGGCAGCGATGAGGGTCGGCCTGGTTGTGGGTCGGGTCAGGTGAACGTCACTGATGTCAGCGTGATTTGCGGTTGGTTGAAGAGGACGAACAGGGCGTGCCTGCCGGTCACCCGGGGGATGGGGGCAGAAGCCGCGCCGGCGGAGAGGGTGGCCAGGATCGGGCCGGTCAGGGGGTCGTCCAGGCGGAGA
Source organism: Actinoplanes sp. NPDC026670 (assembly GCF_040638175.1). Classification (NCBI taxonomy): domain Bacteria; kingdom Bacillati; phylum Actinomycetota; class Actinomycetes; order Micromonosporales; family Micromonosporaceae; genus Actinoplanes; species Actinoplanes sp. NPDC026670. The sequence continues at coordinate 53,503 of NZ_JBEZXU010000015.1, read as the reverse complement.
GTGATCGACGCTTCGCCTGCCAGGGCGGCGAAACAGGCGGTCACCGTCGAGACGGGCGGAGTGAAGTCGAGGTCGTCGAAGACCACCCAGGCGGTGTCGTCGTCGCTGCGGAGGGCTTCGCCTGGTGTCGTCGAGATGGCCACGGGGGTCGTTCGGGCGTACCCATCGTTGTCGATCATCTTGAGCACGGACCTCGGTGACCGGGCCGGAATCCTCTCGCCGCGGACGCGCAGCGACGCGGTCCGGCGCCAATCGGCGCTGGACGAGCCGACGGCGATGGTGTGCGTGGCGTCCTCGATCACCCAGCGGGAGCGGGTGACGTCCCAGAAGGCCAGCTCGGCGGCGGGGAGCAGGAGTTCCACGGTGGATCGTCCGCCCGGCGCGAGACGCACGTGCCGGTGGCCGCGCAGCCGGCGTAGTGGCTGCTTCACGCGGGAACTCTGCTGGCGGGTGTAGAGCTGCACGATCTCGGTGCCGGGGCGGTCGCCGACGTTCACCACGTCGACGCGGACCGTGACCTCGCCGTCGGGGTCGATCGTGTCGGCGGTGAGCCGCAGGTTCTCGTAGGCGAACCGCGTGTAGGACAGCCCGTGCCCGAACGGGAACAGCGGCGCGCCCCGGAAGTAGAGATAGGTGGCGTCGCTCGCGATGATGTCGTAGTCGAGCAGATCGGGCAGATCGCCGGCGTCGTGGTACCAGGTCTGGGTGAGCCGGCCGGCCGGGTCGACGGGCGCGCCGGTCCGGTCCGAGCCGAGCAGCACGTCGGCGAGCCCGGCGCCGTGCTCCTGACCGCCGTGCGCCGACCACAGCACGGCCGGCAGATTGTCCGCGGCCCAGCCGATCGCGTACGGGTAACTGCTGCTCAGTGCCAGGATCGTGCGCGGGTTGGCGGCGTGCACGGCGTGCAGCAGGGCGTCCTGGGTGCCGGGCAGGTTCAGGTCGCGGCGGTCCGCGGTCTCCCGGCCGGCCACCAGCGGATGGTTGCCCAGCGACAGCACCACCACGTCGGCCCCGGCAGCCACGGCGGCGGCCGCGGCCACCCCGTCGACCAGCAGGTCCACGGTGAAGACGGTCGCTTCGTCGGCGACCCGGACCAGACCGTCCGCGCCGGCGGACAGATGGCGGCCGGTCTGCACGTGCCGGATCACCACACCGTCGTCCCGCGGTTCCAGGCGGAACGTCTCGCGGACCTCCCAGCCGTTCGGGCCCGGCCGGTCGCTGACCAGCAGGTGTTCCTCGGCCCCGACGAAACCGGCGATCACCGACCGCAGCGAGATCGTCTCCTCGCCCCAGTCGAACACGTCGAACAGGGCGGCGTCCGGGATCTCGTCGGCGGCCCGTACCCGCAGCGGTCCGTCACCTGCTACGAGCAGGCCGGACGCGCAGCGCAACGCGATCCGGTCGACACCCTCGTGGAACACCACCGACTCGGCGCCGAGCCGGTCGGCGAGTTCGGCCCGCAGCGTCCGGCGGTACGGCGGGGTGCCGCTGTACCAGTCGTCGAACGTGGTGTCGCCGAGCGGGCCGATCACCGCCACCCGGCCCGCACCGGCCGGGTCGAGCGGCAGGATGCCGTCGTTCCCGAGCAGCACCACCGAGGCACGGGCCGCCTCCCGCGCCAGCGCGCGATGTTCCGGGCAGTCGATCACGTCAAAATCGATGCTTCGGTACGGGTCCTCGTCCGGATTGAACTCGCCGAACCGTACGCGTACCGAAAGAATGTGCCGCACCGCCGCATCCACGTCGGACTCGGTGATCAGCCCGCGCTCCAGCGCGGTGACGAACGACCCCTCGGACAGCGGCCCCGGTTCGGTCACACAGTCGATGCCGGCCCGCAGCGCCGCCGCGAACCCGGCCGGATGATCGTCGAACAGCTGCTGGTCACCGGCGAGGTTCTGCACCGCGAAGGCGTCGCCGACGACCATCACGTCGTCCTCGGCCCAGCCCCGCAGCACCTCGTTGATCAGCGGGCTGAGGTGGGTGGGCCGCCCGTTGATCAGGTTGTAGGAGGCCATCACGGCGACCGCGGCCCCGGCGGCGATGGCCGGGCGGAACGCGGGCAGTTCATATTCGTGCAGCACGCGCGGCGGCATGTTGCTCGACGTCAGGCAACGATCGGTCTCGTTGTTGTAGCCGAGGAAGTGCTTGAGAGTGGGCGCGGTGCGCAGCCGGCGCGGATCGTCGCCACGCAGTCCTTCCGAGTACGCCGTGCTCAGCACCCCGGTCAGCCACGGGTCCTCGGCGTAGCCCTCCTCGTTGCGGCCCCACCGCGGGTCGCGCAGCAGGTTGACGACGGGCGCCCAGACGTTGAGCCCGACGTTCTCCGGGTCGCGGTGGTGCATGGCCCGCACCTCGGTGCCGACCGCCGTGCCGACCCGGCGCAGCAGGTCCGGGTCCCAGCTGGAGGCGAGACCGACGGCCTGGGGGAAAGCGCTTGCCGTTCCGAGCCAGGCGACGCCGTGCAGAGCTTCGGTTCCGGTGCGGAACGAACCGATTCCGAGACGTGGGACGGCGGCCTGATGCTGATGCAGGAGGGCGATCTTCTCCGCCAGGTCGAGCCGGCCCAGAAGGTCGGACACCCGCGCGGCGAGCTTCTGATGCGGGTCGCGAAAGACGATGCGAGAGGGGGATTCGGTCACAACGTTTTCCTTCGGGCCAAGCTGCGTTGTCGAAGCGCTTCGACAACGCGGCGGAAGAAGCCTCCGCGAGTGGTTTCGCGAATGTTTCGAACGGAGTTCCCTGAGGCTCGCACCACAGTTACGCCTCGGTCAAGGAGCAGCGGCCATGTTTGGTCATCGATTGTTACCCGCCTCGCCGCCAGACCCGTGCTGGTCGGCGTCCACTTCGCCCGCATTGATCCCCGCGCATGCGCTCCGACGCTCCACTCCGGACCGCCGAGCCCGAACTGCATCGACGGCCCCCGCTCCGCCAGCGTGGTGACGTGTGGCGCGGATCGGCCCGCAGTTCACCACGCCAGGGGTGGGGGCTGGTTGCGTGGTGATGTGTGGCGCGGATCGGGCCGCAGTTCACCACGCCAGGGATGCGGTCCGGTTGCGTGGTGATGTGTGGCGCGGATCGGGCCGCAGTTCACCACGCTGGGAGTGTGGGCTGTGTGCGTGGTGATGTGTGGTGTGGATTGGACCGCAGGTCGGCACGCCTGGGGTGTGGGTGGTCAGGGGGCGGCCGGTAGGGCGCCGGTGTCGATCCGGTCCAGGTGGGCCACTGCGCCGCCCAGGGCTGCGGCGTGCAAGCCCAGTGCGGACGGGACCAGGCGGGCGCCGCCGGCGGCCGGGGCCAGGGTGTTTCGGGAGAGTTCGGCCTCGGCGGCCGGGAGGATCCACTCGGCCAGCGTGGCGTAGTGGTCGCCGAGCACGATCACCTCGGGGTTGACCAGGTTCGTCAGCAGGGCCAAGCCCTGACCGAGGTGGCAACCCGTGTCCCGCAGCGCGGCCAGCACGGCCGGGTCGCCGGATCGGGCTTCGGTCGCGACCTGTTCCACCGCGGGGGTCAGGTCGGTCAGTGCCGCCGGGTCGAAACCGGGCAGGGCGCGCCGGACCAGCTTGTCGATGCCGGCCAGGTCGGCCAGGGTCGGGGAGCCGGCCGGCCCGAGGCTGAACCGTCCGATCTGGCCGGTCAGCCCACGCGAGCCGTGCAGGAGGCGGCCGTCGGCGACGATGCCGGCTTCGATTCCGGCGGCGCCTGTGACGTACGCCAGATCGGATTGTGCCTGATGGCCGCCGTGCCGCAGCTCGGCGACCGCGGCGAGGCCCGCGTGGTTGGCGACGGCGACGTCCAGGCCGGGCTGGCGCAGCGAGCCGGTGAGCAGGGCGCGCAGGTCGACGTCGGTCCAGCCGAGCGCGGGCGACAGGCTGACCGTGCCGCCGTCGGAGACCAGGCCGGGCACGGCCACGGTGAGGCCGAGGACCTGCCGGCCGTGCTGGCGAACCCGGGTGGCGGCCCGCTGGGCCAGGGCGGCGACCGCGCTGATGGCCCGGCCACTGCCGGCTGCGGCCCCGGTGAGATCGGCGACGCCGGACCCGGTGGGATCGCCGGCGCCGGCTCCGGTGGGATCGGCTGGGCCGGCTCCGGTGGGATCGGCGGGACCGGTGGAGAACTGGCGGTGCCACAGCAGCAGCTGGTCGCCGGCGAAGTCGACGGCCAGGGCGGTGAGACGGTCGGCGGCGATCTGCAGGCCGATCGCGGCGTAGGCGGAACCGTCCAGGGCCAGCGCTGTGCCGGGCCGCCCGATCCGGTTGCCGCTCAGGCCGGTCTCGCGCAGCAGCCGCTGCTCGATGAGGGTGCCGGTCAGGCTGGACACGGTGGCTTTGTTGAGGCCCGTCGACGCGGCGATCGAGGCGCGTGAGCTGGGCCCGTTGGCGCGCAGGTGCCGCAGGACCACGGCCAGGTTGGTGGCGCGCACGTCGGTGAAGTCGGCCGGTTGTGGGTCGGCCCGGGTGGTCTTCACATCAAGCCCCGCTCTCGGCGCATACGCGTGCTGTCCGCCTGGTCATCTTGCCGCATCACCGCGGTTCGTCGTCTCCCCTGATCGGCGCCCGCCGGTGGGTGCGCTCCCATTCGATGCTTGTCGGCTCGGCACCACGTCAGTTAGCTTGTCTTCGATGTACTTAGTTTAGACGCTAACCAAACTAAACCCATAACGGAAGGGTGGTGCGCCGTGCGGAGAGCGATGGAAGGCGCGTCAACGAACAGGCGGAACTTCCTCGGGCTGGTCGGCCTCGGCGCCGCCTCCCTGGCCAGCGGCGGAGCTCTCGCCGGTTGCAGCAAGGACCCGAGCTCCCAGGGCTCGGCCACCAACGCCCAGCAGGCCGCCGGCCTGGTTCCGCAGTTCAAGGACTCCACCCTGGTCCAGCCGGACGTCAAGGGCATCCGGCCGATGGCGGACGGCTACGTGAAGTACCCGACGTCGCTCGTCGACGCCATCAGCGACAAGGCGATCACCAGCGGCAAGCCGGTCACCGCGACCACCCCGTGGTGGGGACCGGCCCCGCCGGCCGGCAACGCGCTCAACGAGGCGGTCAACGCCGACCTGGGCGGTGCGATCAACTTCAGCATCCAGGACGGCAACACGTACGGCGACAAGCTCAACACCATGCTCGGCGCCCGGGACGTGCCCGACCTGACCTGCATCCCGGGCTGGGAGGTGGCCAAACTGGCCCGGTTCTCCGAGGGCGTGCACGCGCTCTTCGAGGACCTCACCCCCTACCTGGCCGGTGACAAGGTCAACGCGTACCCGCTGCTCGCCGGTCTGGACACGGCGGCCTGGCAGGACTCGGTGTGGGGCGGCAAGCTGATGGGCGTCCCGTTCCCGACCGACGCGCCGTACCCCTCGGTGCTCTTCGTTCGAAAGGACGTCACCCAGGAGCGCGGCGTCGCCGACCCGACCACGCTGGACGAGCTCTACGAGTTCGGCAAGAAGATGACCAACGCCGACAAGGGCGAGTGGGCCTTCGGCGACATCTGGCTCGAGGTGCAGCAGATCTGCGGCGCGGGCGGCTCGGAGAACGGCTGGATGAAGGCCGCCGACGGCAAGATCGTGCACCGGATGGAGCTGCCGCAGTACAAGCGGGCCGTCGAGTTCATGGCCAAGCTCTACGCCGACAAGCTCGTCCACCCGGAGATCGCGGCCAGCAAGGGCGGCGACGTCACGACCCTGTTCAAGGGCGGCAAGCTCTTCATGTACGGCACCGGCGGCGGCTCCTGGAAGGAGACGTGGCGGCCGGCCGTACAGATCAATCCGAAGTTCAACATGCAGGCCGTCAAGGTGTTCGGCGCGGACAAGGGACAGGCGCCGGTTCGCTGGCGGACCCGCCCGGCGATCCTCTGGACGTTCGTCAAGAAGGGTCTGGGTCAGGAACGCACCCAGGAACTGCTGCGTGTCCTGAACTACACCGCGGCGCCGTTCGGTACCAAGGAGTGGGAGCTCCAGAACTACGGGGTCGAGGGCACGCACTTCAAACGGGACGCGAGTGGCGCGCCGGTGACCAACGACCTGTGGGTCAAGGAGTTCGCCAACCAGTTCATCTTCCTCGGCGGCCGTCCGCCTGTCGTCGTCGGCGGCCCGGACATCCCGACCTACGCCGCGGACTTCGTGAACTGGGGCAACGACGCTTCGAAGTACCTCGAGGTCAACCCGTGGGACGGCATCAAGGTCGAGACGCCGACCCAGATGGCGGCCATCGCGCAGCCCACCGAGGACAAGATCACCGACATCCTCAAGGGCCGCACCCCGGTCAGCGAGTTCGACAAGGTGGTCTCCGACTGGCGTGCCGCCGGTGGCGACGCGGGCCGTGACTTCTACGCCAAGGTCCTGGCTGACAACGGGCGATGAGCGAGCTCGCGAGCGAATCAATCGGCACAGTCCTCTCGTGTCGACACCGGAGCGAAGCGGAGGTGGCGACATGACCGCCCCACCCGTCGCTGAGCCGCAAGTTGCGGTGAAGGCGAAGAAGAAGGTCAAGTCGGTCTCGCGGCAGCAGCTGTCCTTCGGGCAGCGGCTGCGGCGGGACTGGCCGCTGCTGCTCATGTGCTTCCCGGCGATGGCTCTGCTGCTGGTGTTCCACTACGTTCCGGCGCTCGGCAACATCATCGCCTTCCAGGACTACAACCCGTTCGTCGGCGACGACCCCCTGGAGGCGTTCCTCTACAGCGAGTGGATCGGGTTCGGGAACTTCGAGTACCTGTTCAAGACGCAGGCGTTCTGGGACTCGGTGATCACCACGCTGTCGATCACCGCGTTCCAGCTGGTCTTCTACTTCCCGATCCCGATCGCCCTGGCCGTCCTGCTCAACAGCATCCTGTCGCCGCGGATCCGGTCGCTGGTGCAGAGCGTTGTCTACCTGCCGCACTTCTTCAGCTGGGTGCTGGTGGTGTCGCTGTTCCAGATGATGCTCGGCGGCGCCGGCCTGCTCGCGCAGACGCTGCGCCAGGCCGGTCACACACCGCCGGAGATCATGACCAATCCGGACACCTTCATGTTCCTGATCACCTCGCAGGCGATCTGGAAGGACGCCGGCTGGGGCATGATCGTCTTCTTGGCGGCGCTCGCGGCCATCGACCCGGCGCTGTACGAGGCGGCCGCCGCGGACGGGGCCGGCCGGTGGCGGCGGATGTGGCACATCACCCTGCCCGGCCTGCGGTCGGTCATCGTGCTGCTGCTGATCCTGCGGCTGGGTGACGCGCTCAACGTCGGCTTCGAGCAGTTCGTGCTGCAGCGGGAGATGGTCGGCCGGGAGGCGGCCGAGGTGGTCGACACCTACGTCTACTACCAGGGCATCGCGGTCCAGCAGTGGGGTGTCGGCGCAGCGGCCGGCCTGTTCAAGGCGGCGGTCGGGATCCTGCTGATCGTGGGAGCCAACAAACTGGCGCACCGTTTCGGCGAGCAAGGGATCTATTCGAAGAGATGAGCGCAGACACCGTGGTCCGGCCGCGCCGCAACACGTCGCGGCCGGTGTGGGAGGAGCAGCCGTCGCTGCTCGGCCAGTTCGGCAAGGGCACGATCCTCACCCTGGTGGTGGCGGTCGTGGTGGTGCCGCTCTGGGTGGTCGTGGTGACCAGCCTGTCGTCCGAGAAGACGATCAACAGCGCCGGGGGGTACGTGTTCCTCCCGCGCGAGTTCAACCCGTCGGCGTACGTGGTGATCTTCTCGGGTGGGCAGATCACCGACGCGATCCTGGTGAGCACGATCGTCACGCTCGCCGGAACGGCTCTCAGCCTGGTCGTCACGGTGCTCGCCGCCTACGGCCTGTCCCGTCCGGGCACGCTCGGGCACAAGCCGATCCTGTTCTACTTCCTGCTGACGTTCCTGATCTATCCCGGCATGATCCCGAGCTACCTGGTGGTCACCGGCCTGGGGCTGAAGGACAACCTGCTGTCGCTGATCCTGCCGACCGCGATCAGTGCGTTCAACCTGGTGGTGCTGCGGGCGTTCTTCATGAGCATTCCGGGCGAGCTCTACGACAGCGCCCGCATGGACGGCGCCGGTGAGCTGCGCATCCTGACCCGGATCGTGCTGCCGCTCTCCAAGGCGGTGACCGCGGTGGTCGGCCTGTTCTACGCGGTCGGCTACTGGAACGCGTTCTTCAACGCGATCCTCTACATCGACCGGAACGACCTCCAGCCGGTCCAGCGGGTGCTCCAGCAGTTCATCCTGTCCGGGCAGTCGCCGGCGTCGTCCGGCACGGCGGTCGCCATTCCGGGTCTCGGCTCGACCGTTCCGCCGAGCCTGGCGATCAAGATGGCGGTGGTGGTCGTGACGGTCGTCCCGGCGCTGATCATCTACCCGTTCGTCCAGCGCCACTTCACCAAGGGCGTGATCATCGGCGCGGTGAAGGGCTAGCGCCTGTTTCGTAAGGGATGGCTGGGCTGCGGCGTGGCCCAGCCGCCGCCTGGCCGCACGGCGCGAACACCCGGATACAACCCCGGTATCCGGGCGCCCGCGCCGCACACCCAGACGACACCTGGACCTCGCCTCGCTCCTGCCCCCCTTACGAAACAGGCGCTAGATCCGGTACGGGACGTTCGCCCGCAGGGTGACCGTCTCGATCGTGCCGGACGGCAGTCCGATGTGCACGGTGCGATCGGCGGGGGAGGTCAGGACCGCCCGCACCGTGTCCGGGGACCAGGTCAGATCCACCGTGACCGGGCCCCGGGCGATCAGACCCCGGACCGAGCCGGTGGGCCAGGCCGCGGGCAGGGCCGGGAGCAGGTCGATCCGGGCGATGCCGTCGGCGGAGACGTCACGGCTGCGCAGCAGCATGGCCGCCACCAGCGCCGGGAGGCCGCCGGCCAGGTCCACGTTGAACATGTGGTCCCGGTTGTGGGTGGGGGCCAGGTTGGGCCGCCAGTACGCCTCGGAGATCCGGGTCAGGGCCGCGTACGCCTCCTCGGCCAGCCCGAGGTGGGCCGCCGCGACGCCGAGGAGCGCCAGGCCGTACCCCATCTCGTCGGAAGCCTCGCTCAACCACCACCGCAACCGGGCCCGCACCGCCCGCACCGCCGCGGCGCGCAGCGCCGGATCCTCGTCGAACTCCGGATCCCCGCCGTAGTAGAGCGGGTAGAAGTGGCTGCAATGCCGGTGCTCGTGGTTGTCCGGGAACCGCGGATCGACCCATTCGGCCAGCTCACCGGCGTCGTTGACACGCATCGGCGGCAGCGCCGCGAGCAGCGACCGCCAGCGCAGCGCGTCGGGATCGGTGATCCCCAGCACCTCCGTGACGGTCAGGAGGCCGCGCAGCAGCGCACCGACCGCCTGGACGTCCAGGGTCGCGTCGGCGGTCGCCTGATCACCGGAGCCGCCCGGATCGTTCTCGGGCGAGTAGGACGGGCTGAACCGGGCGCGGCCGCCGGCCACGGTGGCGAAGTGCAGGTGGAACTCGGCCGCCTCACGCAGGAACGGCAGCGCCCGTTCCCGGAGGAAGTCCAGGTCACCGGTGTGCTGCCAGTGTTCCAGGTAGAGGCGGGCCAGCCAGGCGGCCCCGGCGGTCCAGAACGTCAGGCACCAGATCGGCCCGAAATGGTTCTGCCGGCCGTGCGTGCCGAGATGCGCCGGCGCGAACAGGCCGGGCACACCGTAGAGGCGGCGCGCGTTCTCCCGGAAGTCGTCGAGTTGCTCGTCGAGCAGGTCGAACAGCGGCGGCATCAGCTCCGGCGTCCCGGTCGGGAGCACCGCGAGCAGCGCGGCCTGGAGGTTGCCGTCGATCGTCCAGCCACTGCGCCACGGCGGCGAATACGTGCCGCTCCACACCCCCTGGAGCGTCGGCGGGCGGCGGCCGGTGCTGCTGATGATCGTGTACCGGCCGGCGTCGAACAGTTGCTGCGCGCGATGTCCGCCGAGGTCGAGACCGACCCGGCCGAACAGGTCGCCGTGCTCGGCCGCGTGCTCTTTCAGCAGTTCGTCGAAGTCTCCGGACGGCAGATCAGCGAGGGCGTCGGCCGGCGCGGGCGTTCCGGTCACGGTTCGGGCAAAGATCAAAACCCCTTCTTCGGTACGGCGTACGCGTACCGCCAAGGCCCATCCCGGCAGGGCCCCAGCCCAGAGCGGCTGCTCGAATCGTCCGGTCAGGACGAGATCGTCCCCGAGTTCGTCGACGGTGTAGTGGATCGGCCGTTCCGGGGTGCCGTCGATCGGCTCGACCCCGACCGTCCCGTCCGTGCCGGTGACCCGGATGACCAGCAGATCCGCCGGCCGGGACACGAACGCGTCGACTGTCACGCCGGCCCACTCCTGCCGGACCACGCCGGTGCTGAAGTCGGTGCCACGCAGGTAGCCGTCCCCGGGGTTCGCCGGAGTGAAAGTCAATGTTCCGGCGCCGATCAGCGGATCTATCCAGCGCGTCTGCTCGTACCCCGGATGCTCCTGAATCGCGAGGTCGCAGACCGCGCGAGCCGCGTCGCGGAACCGGTCGGCGTCGAGGAGCTCGCGCAGCCGCGGCAGCGCCGGGGCGGTCAGCGGCGCCGGAAGGGGCTCGGTGACCGGCTGGAACAGGTCCTCGTGGGCGAGGGTGAACGACAGCCGGGCGGGCGAGCCGTAACAGAGCACACCCTGCCGGCCGTTGCCGCTGATCAGCGCACGCTCCCAGTCCTCAGTGGACTCGGCGTCCCGGAACGACGGATTGACGTTGCTCTGCACGGCTCATATTTTGTTTAGGGTTCAAACTAATAGCAAGAGGTGGTCTGATTGCTCTTCTTCGGCGGCGACTACAACCCGGAGCAGTGGCCGGAGGAGGTGTGGGCGGAGGATGTCGCGCTGATGCGGCAGGCCGGGGTGAACATCGCCACGGTCGGCGTCTTCGCCTGGTCCGACCTCGAGCCGGAGCCGGGCCGCTACGAGTTCGGCTGGCTCGACCGGGTGTTCGACCTGCTGCACGAGGGCGGGATCCGGGTCGCGCTGGCCACTCCGACCGCGTCGCCGCCGCCCTGGTTCACCCTCGCCCACCCGGAGGCGCTGCCGGTCACCGCCGACGGGGTGCGGCTCACCCACGGCAGCCGCGACACCTACTGCGTGTCGGCGCCCGCCTACCGCGCCGCCGCCCGGGCCATCGCCGGCCGGCTCGCCGAGCGCTACGCCCACCACCCGGCGCTGGCCATGTGGCACGTGCACAACGAGTACGGCACCGACTGCCGCTGCGACGCCACCGCCGCCGCGTTCCGGCTCTGGCTGCAGAAGAAACACGGCGACCTGAGCGTCCTCAACGAGGCGTGGACCACGTCGTTCTGGAGCCAGCGCTACTCCGACTGGGCACAGATCACCCCGCCGCGCGCCACCCAGTACATGCCGAACCCGGCGCACGTGCTCGACTTCCGCCGGTTCCTCTCCGACGAGCTGCTCGACGGTTTCATCGAGCAGCGTGACCTGCTGCGCGCGGCCAACCCGGACGTGCCGGTCACCACCAATTTCGTGCAGGGTGGCTGGGTCAGCGTCGACCACGCGCGCTGGGCCGAGGAGGTCGACATCGTCGCCGTCGACCACTACCCGGACGACGCGGGCGCCGGCGCCGAGGAGCAGACCGCGTTCGCCGCCGACCTGGCCCGCGGCTGGGGCGGCGGATCCTGGCTGCTCATGGAGACCGGGCCGAACCTGATCTACACGTCCGGGCGGATGCACTCGAAGGAACCGGGACGGCTCACCCGGCACAGTCTCGGATACGTGGCCCGCGGCTCCGGCGGGGCGATGTACTTCCAGTGGCGGCAGCCGCGCGGTGGGGCCGAACTGTTCCACTCGGCGCTGGTTCCGCACGCGGGACCCGACACCCCGGTCTTCCGGGAAGCGATCGCGCTTGGCCGTACCCTCCGGAATCTGGAACTGACCGAGACCGCACAACCGGCCGCGAGTGTCGCGGTGACCTGGGACGCGCCCTCCTGGTGGGCCCTGCAAGGGCCCGGTCTTCCGGCCGCCGACATCGACTACCTGGGCGCGGTCCGGCAGGCGCATCGGGCGTTGTATCGGGCCAAACTCCAGGCCGGCTTCGTCTTCCCGGGCGTCTCCACCGACCTCGGCGACTACCGGATGATCGTCGTGCCGCACCTCTACCTGGTCTCCGACGAGGCGGCCGCGGCCTTCCGTGACTACGTCGCCGCGGGCGGGACGCTCGTGGTCACCTACCTGAGCGGCATTGCCGAACCCGACAGCCGGATCCGGCTCGGCGGTTACCCGGGCGCGTTCCGCGAGGTTCTGGGGGTACGGGTGGTCGAATGGCATCCGCAGGCCCCGGGCACCGTGATCAACCTCTCCGCCGGTCGCACCGCCGAGCGCTGGATCGAGCGGGTCGAGACCGCCGGGGCCGAGACGATCAGCCTGTACGCCGACGGTCCACTGGCCGGATCGCCGGCGATCACCCGCAACCGGTACGGCGCCGGCTCGGCCTGGTACATCTCGACAGGCCTCACCGACGACTCCCTCCAGGCGCTGCTGCAGGAGGTGGCCGCCCTCGCCGGGGTCGAGCCGGTGCTGCCTGATCTGCCGTCCGAAGTGGAGGCGGTGCGTCGCGGTGACCTGCTGTTCCTCTTCAACCACGGCACACAGCCGGCCACCGTGGGCGACGTCCTCCTGCCGCCGGGCGGGTTCCGGATCCGGCCGGTTCCTCAGCCGGCCTCCTCGGTCAGTTCGTCCTCGGTCAGTTCGTCCTCGGTCAGTTCGTCCTCGGTCAGTTCGTCCTCGGGCAGTTCGTCCTCGGGCAGTTCGTCCTCGGTCAGCTGAGGTGGAAGGCCCTTCGGTAGGCCGACGGTGACGTGCGCATCGCCTGCGTGAAATGGTGCCGGAAGGTGACCGGGCTCTCGAAGCCGACCGCGGACGCCACCTCCTCGATCGGCGTCCCGGTCGTCTCCAGCAGCGCCAGGCTGGCGTGCACCCGCTGGCCGATCAGCCAGCGGATCGGCGTGGTCCCGGTCGCGCGGGCGAAATGCCGCAGGTAGGTGCGCTCCGACATGTGTGCCCGCCGGGCCAGCGCCTCGACGCTGATCGGTGTGGACAGGTTGCCGAGCGCCCACTCCATGCTGCGTGACAGCCTGTCGTCGGCCGGGTCCTCGGGCATCGGCGCCTCGATGAACTGGGCCTGGCCGCCGTCCCGGTGCGGCTGCACGACCAGGCGGCGGGCCACCGCGTTGGCGATCGCCGGGCCGTGGTCCAGGCGCACCACGTGCAGGCACAGGTCCAGGCCGGCGGCGCTCCCGGCGCTGGTCAGCACGTCCCCGTCGTCCAGGTAAAGCACCTCCGCGTCCACCTCGACGGCCGGATAGCGGGTGCGCAGGGCCTCCGCATACCGCCAGTGGGTGGTGGCCCGGCGCCCGTCCAGCAGCCCCGCCCCGGCCAGCGCGAACGCGCCCGAACAGATCGACATCACCCGGGCGCCCCGGTCGTGCGCGCTCCTGATCGCCGCGGCCAGCGCCGGCGACGGGTCGGCCCGCACATCCGGCACACCCGGGACGATCACCGTCCGGCCGCTCGCGAACACGTCCAGACCGTGCTCGGTGTGCAGGGCCGCCCCACCGACCACCCGGACCGGGCCGGGCGTCTCCGCGCAGATGGTCAGCTCATACCAGGGGCGATCGAACTCGGGCCGGGGCAGGCCGAACACCTCGGTGACGATGCCCAGCTCGAAGACCGACATCCCCTCGTAGGCCAGCACCGTCACGCTCGGGCCCCGGCGTTCCACACGATGCAGCATGGCGGAATCTTAGCGGTGGATGACGTGAGCGCCACTGGGCCGGCGGTCGGCCGGACGGCACGATCAACGGCATGACCAGCGCGATCGAACACTTCAGCAACCGGCTCCGTTTCGAGACCGACGTCAGCGACGTCCACCACGACCTGCACGCCGCCACCCCGGGGCTGGTGGTCGTCGACTCTCGCAGCGTCGAAGCCTGGGACCAGGGCCACCTGCCCGGCGCGATCCACCTGCCGACCCGTTCGATCGCCGCGGGCGCCGCCGCTCTCGTACCGGCCGGCAGCACCGTGGTCACCTACTGCTGGGGGCCCGGCTGCAACGGCGCCACCCGGGCCGCCCTGGAGTTCGCGAAGCTCGGCTACCAGGTCAAAGAGATGATCGGCGGGTACGAGTACTGGGTCCGCGAGGGATTCCCGGTCGAGGACCTGACGGGCGAGTGGTCCCGCCCGGCCGACGACCTGACCGCCCCGGTCGGCGCCACTTGCGGCTGCTGACAGACCGCCAGCCGTCGCTGACCGCGGTCATCGGCCCGCCGAGACCGTCGTGAGCGACGGCTCGCGGTCCGGGCCGTCGCTGACCGCGGTTTTCGGGCCTTCCGTGACCGTTGTGGGCGACGGCTGGCGGTCCGGGCCGTCGCTGACCGCGCTTATCGGCCTTCCGTGACCGTCGTGAGCGACGGCTCGCGGTCCGAGCCGTCGCTGACCGCGCTTATCGGCCCTCCGTGACCGTTGTGGGCGACGGCTCGCGGTCCGGGCCGTCGCTGAGCGCGGTTTTCGGGGCCTGGAAAGCGTTGTGGGCGACGGCTGGCGGGCTCAGGCCAGCAGGGCGTCGAGCCAAGGGTTGCGGAAGGCGCCCTTGGGGTCGAAACGGGTGGTCAGGGCGGCGAAGTCGGCGAAACGGGGGTAGGCGGCGCGCAACTCGGACGGGGCGGCCGTGAAGATCTTGCCCCAATGTGGACGGGCGCCCAGCGGGGTCAGCGCCTTCTCCAGATCGGCGACCACCGGGAGCACTGCGCCCGTGTCGGCGATCCAGGTGAAGTGCAGGGCCAGGCTGTCCCGCTCGTGGTTGGGGCTCAGCCACAGCTCGTCGGCGGCGATCGTCCGGATCTCGCACACCTGTAGGACCGCGGCGACCCGATCACGGAGCCCGGACACCGCCTCGATCGCGGCGAGCGCCGCCGAACGTGGCAGATGCCACTCGGACTGGAGCTCCTCGCCACTGCTCGGGGTGAACTCCATCCGGAAATGCGGCAGCCTGGTGTGCCACGGGCCGGGTGTCCCGCCCTGCTCGGTGCAGTTCTCGGTGGGCATGCCGGGCACCGGGTGCCGTGGGCCGTCGGCCGGGCGGGCGCCGAAGAAGTCACCCGTCATCGGCTCGGCACGCTTGAGCCACACCTGGTCGATGCCGGGGGAGGACCAGCGGGTGAACAGGCTGACGCTGTAACCCGCCGACAGGATCTCGTCGAGGTGCTCGTGCAGGGCCGCCTCGGGGAGATCGTCGTAGACGTACTGCCGCAACTCGAAGGCGGGCATGACGTCCAGCGTGAGGGCGGTGACCACGCCGAGCGCCCCGAGGCCGACGACCGCGCCGGCGAGGTCGGGATCGGACCGGTCCAGCGTCGTCACCGAACCGTCGGCACGCAGGATCTCCAGGCCGGCGACGGCGGTGGCCAGATTGCCGTTACGGACGCCGGAGCCGTGGGTGGCGGTGGCGACCGCGCCGGCCACCGAGATGTGCGGGAGCGAGGCCATGTTGTGCACGGCCAGACCCGCGCCGGCCAGGTGGGCGGCCAGTTCGCCGTACCGCATGCCGCCGTCGATCTTGACAGTGGCCGCATCGGCGGCGATCTCGACGGTGCGTGGCAGGCCGGCGAGCGAGATCAGGTCGCCGTCGGTGTCGGCGAGCCGGTTGAACGAGTGGCCGCTGCCGAGGACCCGCAGGCGCTCCGAGCCGGTGACCACCTCGCGCAACTCGTCGAGGGTGCCCGGGCGGTGCAGCCGCCGTGCGCCGAACTCGATGTTCCCGGCCCAGTTGGTCAGACGTTCCGGCATTGCTACACCCTACGTGTATTGCCTGTTCACGGCCATGGCGCGGGGGATCCGGGTTATGGTCGGGCGACTCGCGGAACGAGCGATGGGGGAACACCGATGGCGTCGATCGTGGTCGCCGAGGACGACACCGACATCGCGCAGCTGCTCTCCACGGTGCTGAGCAATGCCGGGCACACGGTGCGGACCGCGCCGTCCGGCGCCGCCGCGCTCGACATGGTCAACGAGGTCGGCCCGGACCTGGTCATCCTGGATCACCACATGCCCGGCATGAGCGGTCTGGACGTGGCCGGCCGGCTGCGCGGCGACGCGGCCACCGCCACCATCCCGCTGATCATGCTGTCCGCCGCCGCGCCGGCCGCGGCCCGCGGGCTGTGCGATGTGACGATCTCGAAACCGGTACGCCCCAAACACGTGGTGGAGGCGACCAACGAGCTGCTGGCCGCCACCGGTGGGCAGCAGCAGGACGCCGCCCACCAGCTGGTCGACGTGGAACGCCTGCTCGCGGTCTCCGACTACCTGACCCGGCCGGCCCGCGCCGAGGCCCTGGACGCCTTCGCCGAGAAGCTGACCGAGCTGACCGGGGCGCCGGCCGCGGCGATCACGCTGGTGCTGAACGACAGCGTGGTGGTGGCCGGTTCGCACGGCATGCCGCGCTGGGTGCGCGAATCCGGTGGCGTGCCTGTCGAGTGGTCGCCGGACACCGTCGTGGTGGCCGAGGACGTGCCGGTGCTGATCAGCGACAGCACCGCCGACGAGGAGTACGCTGACTCGCCACTCTTCTCGGTCAGCGGGGTGCGTTCGTACGCGAGTGTGCCGTTGAACTCAGCCGAAGGACACGTGGTCGGGACCCTCTGCGTGATGGACGAGACACCCGGGACCTGCACCGAGGACACCGTGCAGATCCTGCACTCACAGCGTGCGCAGGCATTGGTCCTGCTGGCCCGTGCCGGGTGATCCATACCTTTATGAGTATTTCTCCGATGTTACCGAAAGTTATCTTAAGCGACACCTTTCCCGAGTGATGACTGTGTGACAGTCTGTGGGCTTATGTCGCCGGAAGTGCGGGTAACCGCTCCGTCTCACGTTTGGCGTGATCCAAATCGAGATGCTGTGCACGTTCTCTCGTAACGAAACCTGCGTCACAATCAGTCACGCCCATGGCGGTGGTGCGGGCAGTATGCAGCCCGGCGGAATCGCGAACGAGAGGAACGGCGCGAGATGGCGCAGATCCATCACTTCGAGTACGGGGCGCTGACCCCCACGGTCAGCTACATCCTTTCCGTGCTCGGGTCATTACTCGGACTCACCAGCGCTGTCCGGCTCCGGTCTGCGAAGACCGGCGGCGAGCGGTTCTGGTGGCTGACCCTGGCCGCGGTCGCGATCGGCGCGACCGGCATCTGGAGCATGCACTTCGTCGCCATGATGGGCTTCGACGTCGACGGCACCCCGATTCGGTACGACATCGGCCTGACCGTGGCCAGCGCGATCATCGCGCTGGTGTCGGTGGGCGTCGGCCTGTCCATCGCACTGCTCGGCCGGACCGCCTCCAAGGTGCGGATCCTGATCGGTGGCGTCCTGGCCGGCCTCGGCGTCGCGGCGATGCACTACACCGGCATGGCGGCCATGGAGCTGCGCGGCCAGATCCACTACGCCGGCCGTGAGGTGATCGCCTCGATCGCGATCGCCGTGGTCGCCGCGACGGTCGCGCTCTGGCTCACCCTGGTCGTCACCAAGCCGATCGCGATCTTCGTGTCCGCGCTGGTCATGGGTGTCGCGGTGAACGGCATGCACTTCACCGGCATGCTGGCGATGTCGGTCGTCCCGGAGGCCCAGTTCGGCTCGGTCGAGGGCGCCACCGCGGCCGGCCTGCTGGTGCCGGTCGGCGCCGCGGTCGTCTTCGCGATCATCGGCATGGGGTACGCGCTGGTCTCCGCGCCCACCGAGGAGGACCGGGCGGCGGCCGAGTACCTCAAGGCCCGCATCGATCACCGGCACTCCCAGGGTGCGACCCCGGCCCCGGCCCAGGTGCCGTTCGGTGGCCACCCGGCGAGCCAGCAGCAGCCGCAGCAGCCGCCGGGCCGCGCGGGCCGCACCACTCTCGGTGACGGCTCGTGGACGTACCGGGACCGCGGTCGCCAGTAGTCACCACCCCGGGCCGATGGCGGCCTGCCGACTGTTCCCTTTTGATCAGCCGAACCGGCAGCTGATCGATCCGCACGTCACCGCCCTGCAGAACTACCTTTGCAGGGCGGTCGCGTGAAACGTGAAAACGTGCGGAGAGCTGGGAGAACAGGCATGGCGGTAGGCATTCTCGGTACCGGGTCGTACCTCCCCGAGCGAGTGGTGACCAACGTGGACCTGCTCGCTCTGGTGCCCGATGCGGACCCCGAATGGGTGTCCCGGAAGACTCTGATCGAAGCCCGCAGGTTCGCCGCCCCGGACGAGGCGGCGTCGGATCTGGCGGCTCGCGCGGCACAGGCGGCGCTGCGGCGGGCGGGCGTGGCGGCGGCCGAGATCGACTACATCATCGTGTCGACCTCGACCGGCGACTCCCCGCAGCCGCCGACCTCGAACCTGGTGCAGCACACGATCGGCGCCACCGGTGCGGCCTGCTTCGACGTCAATGCGGTCTGCGCCGGGTTCGTCTTCGCTCTCGGCGTGGCGAACGGCCTGGTCCAGGCCCAGCCGGACGCGCTCGTGCTGGTGATCGCGTCGGACGTGTACTCGCGGATCCTCGACTTCGGCGACCGGCGCACCGCCGTGCTCTTCGGCGACGGGGCCGGCGCCGCGGTCGTCGGCCGGGTGCCCGACGGCTACGGCATCATCGACCTCGAACTGTCGTCCCGCGGCGACGCGAACGACCTGATCCACGTCAAGGCGGGCGGCTCCCGGCTCCCGGCCTCCGCGCAGACCGTGGCCGACGGGGACCACTACTTCCGGATGAACGGCCGTGGCGTACGCGAGTTCGTCGCCACCGGGGTGCCGCCGGCGCTCGACGAGCTGCTGCGGCGCAACGAGTTCAAGGCCGACGACGTCGACCACTTCGTCCCGCACCAGGCCAACGGCATCATGCTCGAGGAACTGGTGGAGTCGGCGGGTCTCCAGGGCGCGCACACGCATCTGACGCTGCCCTGGTACGGCAACGTGGGCAGCGCCTCGCTCCCGGTCACCCTGGACGACGCCAACCACAACGGATCGCTGCGTGACGGCGAACTGGTGCTGCTGGCCGGGTTCGGCGGCGGCATGTCGTTGGGCGCCTGCCTGCTCCGCTGGGGCCGCGGCTGATCCGGCCCATCGCCCGCTTCGCCGGGCGCGCGCTCGAACTTGTGGGGCGCTCACCGCTGTCTTGGACTACTCAAGACAGCGGTGAGCGCCCCGTCGGCGGTTCTGATGACGTCATCTTTGTCGACCCGGCGTGATCCAAACTATTTGTCTGGATTATCTTTTTCACACCGAAACGCCGTCGAGAATAATGGGATATCGACTAATTCGGCATAGTGTCCGTTTTGTTAAGCCGGTCGACGGTGACCGGCGGACTCGCCCGGGTGGTCGGGACGGTCCGGGCGGTCCCGGGCACGGCCGGCCGGGTGGCCCGAACCACGGCGGCTCCGGCGTTCCGGGGGCACGGTGGTCCGGGCCGGGTCCGGAGGGTCCGCCAGGGCCCCACGGCCCCGGGGCAGGGCGGTCCTGGTCAGCACACCCCCCCGGTGATGGCCAGGGCGCGCCCGGCGACCACGTGATCGATCGCCGTGGACCGGGTGCCGACAAAGACCGACGCCCGATCAGGAATTCCTGATCGGGCGTCAGTTCACGTAGCCGTACGATCGCTGATCGATCTTTAATGCATTTCAGCGACGCGCCATGATCAATCCGGCCGGGTCGGTGCAGACCAGTTCCAGCGCCCGGGCGACGAGCGCCGGGTGGTAGGTGCTGGCGTGGAACGTCGCCTCCAGGTGCAGGACGCCGTTCATCTCGCTGGTGGTCAGTGTGATCCCCTCCGGGCCGTTGAGCGTCGGCACGCTCTGGTTGACCCGCCCGGCCGCCTCGACCGCCCACGGCAGGTCACCGAGCATGTCGTGCCGGCCCTGGTTGCTGAAGGTGAGCCGGGGCCGCGCCTCGGCCGCGATCTCGGTCGGGAACGGGTCGGGCATGCCGGGCGCGCCGGTCAGCAGGATCTTGCCCTCGCGCAGCAGCATCATGGTCAGGATCCGGCCGGTGGCCAGCTCCGCCTTCAGCGTCTGGTGGATGGCGAGCGGGTCGGTCAGGCTCGGCGGCGTCAGGTACGGGCCCATGCAGAAGTTGCTGTCGATGCTGACGCCCTCGCCCAGGTACCGGCGGGCGTCAGCCAGGAACGTGCCGCCCCGCAGGTCCGGGTCGAGCCCGAGTTCGATCAGCGCCGAGGTGAACGCCGCGAAGGTGATGGCCGAGGTGGTGACGCCCGGCGCGTACTGGTCACGCCAGGTCCGCATCTGGCCGAGCACCTGGCTGGACCGGGCCGTCGTCACGGTCAGGTTCGCCTGCCACGGGCGGGACGGGCCCTCCTCGGTGTGCGGCGGCCGGGCGAAGCTCAGCCCCTCCTTCCACCGGGCGGGCTGCCTGCCGAACTGCTTCCACCAGGCCTTCGGCAGCGCGGTCCGGTGCCGCCTGGACGGCGCGATCCGGGCCGCACGACCCTCGTACGCCGCCTGGACCAGCTCGTGGACCAGCGTGTTTACCGGGCCGGCGTCGCCGTACGCGTGCGACACCTTGAGCGCGAAGTATCCGCCGCCGACCAGGATCCGTACCGGGTGGTCGGCCCGTGGCTCGGCCTGGAGCTCCCGGGTCATCGCGTCGAAGTCGACCGGGCCGGGGCCGAGATCGGTGACCGCCTCCCGTACCCAGCCGGCGAACGATCCGGCGTCCATGTGCTGCCAGCGGGCGCCGGACCGGTCCAGCCGGGACACCGCGCGGTGGGTGGGGTCGGCGGCGTGCAGGCCGATCAGCGCGTTGCGGACCCGGGCCGCGTCGACACCGGTGAGCGGGCCGACGGTGCGGATGTACTCCAGCGGGAGCCAGGCGCGTTCGTGCAGGGTCAGGCTGGTGGTGGACATGACGTTGACTCCCTCTGCTACCGCGGACATGTCGGCGACCGGCGCGAAGACGACCTTCAGCACCGTCGGGGCGACCAGCACCGTCTCGACGGCCATCACGACGGCCACCGCGGTGACCAGGTCGTTCAGATCGCCGTGGGTGCCGGCCCACCAGGCGGCCAGCAACTCGGCGATGCCCGCGAAGACCGAGAAGATCCCCGCGCCGCGCAGACGGTTCTGCACCCGGGAGATGGCCAGGAAGAAGTGGTGGAAGACGAACGGGACGTACGTCAGCGACAGGATGGCGAGCGCCTGGCCCGCCGACTTCGCGTAGCCCGCGCCGAACAGGCCCATGATCTGCTCGGACAGCAGGAACACCAGGAGCGACGCCGGAAGGCCGCCACCGAGGCAGATCAGCAGGCCGACGCGGACCTTGCCGCGCAGCGCGCTCTTGTCGCCGGCGGTCACCGCGAAGAGCGTCAGGGCCACGTTGCCCGGCACCATCGCCATGAACGACAGCACCATGAACGCCGTGTAGAACGCCGCGTTGGCCTCGGCCGACAGGGTCGCCGTGACGATCAGCGGCAGCGCGGCCCGGGGCAGGTAGGTGGCCAGGTTCAGCAGATTGTGGTCGAAGGTGGCCCGGCCGCGGCCACGCATCAGGGCCGGCCGGGGCCGCAGCGAGTCGATCATGCCGCGGCGGCGCAGCACCCGGAACAGGATCGCCGTCGACGCGACGATGCCGGCCACCCAGGTCAGCAGCAGCACGGTGCCGGTCAGCGCCAGGCCGGGCACGACCGCCACCAGGCCGAGCAGCACCAGTTTGATCAGCGAGAACCAGGCGTTGCGCATCAACTGGAGCGGGCCTTGCAGGAGGCCGACCATGGCCTCGTCGAGAACCAGCGTCATCGCGTTCAGAGCGATGCCGATCACCAGCAGGACGGTGCCCAGACTGCCGCCCAGGGCGTCCTGGAGGCCCGGCGCCCACAGGTGCGCGGCCAGCACGTAGAACAGTCCGCCCGCGGTGGCCGCGGTTCCCGCGGTCAGCAGGCAGGTGGAGATCAGGTCCCATTTGCCGCGGGCGACGGCCGGCAGCTCGGAGATGAGCATGGTGCCCATGCCGAACATGCCGATCGTGCCGATCAGCGTCATCGCCGACACCGCGGCGGACGCCTGGCCGACCGCGGCCTGCGGGGCCAGGTGGGCCGCGACCCACCAGTAGGCGAACCCGAACGCGGAGGTGACGAGAGTCGTCGCCATCAGCGATCCGGCGTTGAGGAACAGGTCGACGTGGCCCTTGAGAGCCGTGAACATTCCGTGCCGTGCGTGCCGTGGCAAGGCTTCGGTTGCCGTCACGCTGATCCCCCCAATGATCGACTCAGTTACGGAACTTAGTAACTCGCCGTGTTCATTGGTAGGGCGATACGCGTGGCTTCGGCCGTCCGTCTGGCCTGCAAAACGACCGAATCGGCGGACTTTGGGCTAGTGACTCTGGGTAACTAGAGCCAGCCGGACTTCTTCAGACGGTGATATACGCCGCCGCCGATCAGTGACATCGCCGCGATCGAGGCATAGAAGCCGTACGGCGAGTCCAGCCCCGGCATCTCCTCGAAGTTCATCCCGAAGATCCCGGCGATGACGGTCGGCACCGCGGCGATGGCCGCCCACGAGGCGATCTTGCGCATGTCGTGGTTCTGATCGACCGACACCTGCGCGAGCCGGGCCTGGAGGATCGAGTTGAGCAGGTCGTCGAAGCTGCCGACCCGGTCCACGGCCCGCGCCAGCCGGCCGCGCACGTCCTCCAGATACGGCCGCAGCCCGGCCGGCAGCTCCGGCGACCTGATCAGCGCCGACAGCGGCTCGGACAGCGGCAGCACCGCCCGCTTGAACTCCACCATCTCCCGTTTGAGCTGGTAGATGTGGGCGAACTCGGAGGTGCGGACGGAGGCGAAGGTCTCCTCCTCGATGCGTTCCAGATCCCGTTCCACGTGCTCGGCCACGTCCAGGTAGCTGTCCACCATCCGGCTGCCCACCGCGTACGCCACCGACCACGGGCCCTGGCGCAGCACCTCGGGCCGGCTCTGCAGCTCGTTGCGCACCGCCCAGAGCGGGCCGACCGGGCCGTGCCGCACGGTGATCGCGAACCACGGGCCGATCAGCACCGTCACGTCCCCGGTCTCCACCACCTCGGAGGTGGCGGTCAGGCGGTCGTGCTCGACGTAGCGGGCGGTCCGCAGCACCAGGCGCGTCACGTCGCCCAGCGCCTGCACCCCGGGCCGGTGCCCGCCCGAGACAGCCTGATCGACCAGGAGGTCGTGCAGGCCGAACACTTCGGCTACCGGGCGCATGGTGGCCAGGTCCGGCTCGTGCAGGCCGAGCCAGACGAACGCGCCGCGGCGCCGCCGGGCCAGCCGGGCCGCGTCGGCGAACGGAACCTGCGCCGCGCCGCCGTGCCGTAGCCCACCGGCGTAGACCGCGCAGTCGACGATGGCGTCCGGATTGCCGGGCCGCGGCGCCGCCCCACCGTCGGGCCGCCGGGTGATGGTGCCCAGGAACTCCTGGAACACCCCGGGAATCAGTCGGCGTCGCATCGGCCCGCCACCTTCCACCTCGCCATGAGCTGCGAGGGACAAGGTAGCGGGCCGGTGCCTCAGTCGGAGCGCTGCATCGCCCGGACGCCGACGGTCAGACCCAGCGCGCCGACCAGCGCCGCCGCGATCAGTCCGGCCAGCGTCTGCCGGGTCCACACGTCGCCGTTGAACAGCGCTCGTTCGGCGTCCACCACGTACGTCATCGGGTTGATCTTCGAAAGGGTCTTGAGCCAGCCCGGCCCGTTGTCCAGCGGCAGCAGCACCCCGGCCAGCAGGAGCAGCGGGAACAGCAGCGTCTGCTGCACGGTCCAGAACAGCCACTCCTTGTTCTTCGAGGCCAGAGCCAGGGTGTACGACAGCGCGCCGAGCCCGATGCAGAAGCCGGCCAGGATCGCCACCCCGAGCAACGCCCCGCCGAGATGCAGCTCGAAGCCGAACGGGATGCAGACGACCACGATCAGGACGGCCTGCGCCAGCATCGGGACGATCTCCTTGAGCGCCCGGCCGATCAGCAGCGCGGGCCGGCGCAGCGGGGTGACCAGCATCCGTTCGTGCGAGCCGGTCTGGATCTCGTAGAGCAGGTTGGAACCCGTCATCGAGGAGCCGAAGAGACAGGACATGACGATGATCCCGGGTACGAACCACTGCAGCGACTCGTCACCGGGCAGCAGTGGCGCGAACAGCCCGAGGAAGAACAGCGGCTGGATCATCGAGAAGATCACGGAGAACGGGTCGCGGACCACCGGCCGCAGCTCGCGGCTGAAGACGACCCGGGTGTCGGTGACGAGAGAGGTCATGATCGTGCCCCCACGAGGGTGTTCGCTTCTTCGCGCAGACTGCGCCCGGTCAGGGTGAGGAAGACGTCGTCCAGGGTCGGGCGGATGACCTCGATCGACACCGGGTGGAAGGAGGCCAGCTCGGCGGCGAGCCGCGGCCCGTCCTCGGTGGTGATCCGGACGAGAGCGCCGTCCGCGGTCCCGCCCGGCACGAGCGCGGCCTGGTCGGCGGACTCGAAGCCCAGGATCACCCGATCGCCGACATGCTTGGCCTTCAGCTGCTGCGGGGTGTCGTCGGCGATGATCCGCCCGTGGTCGATGACCACCACCCGCTCGGCCATCGAGTCGGCCTCGTCGAGGTAGTGCGTGGTCAGCACGATCGTGGTGCCGTGCTCGGCGCGCAGCCGCAGGATGTGCTCCTGGAGGTTGGCCCGGTTCTGCGGGTCCAGCCCGGTCGACGGCTCGTCGAGGAAGAGCAGCTCCGGCGCGTGGATCAGGCCCATGGCGATGTCCAGGCGGCGGCGCTGGCCGCCGGAGAGGGTGGAGACGGTACGGTTCGCGACCTCGCCCAGCCCGAGGGAGTCGATCAGCTCGTCGGCGCGTTTGCGGGCGGCTGGGACCTTCATCCCGTACGCCCGGCCCTGGCTGATCAGCTCGTCCCGGCCGCGCTGACTGTGCCCGGCGCCGTTGCCCTGTCCGATGTAGCCGATCCGCAGGCGTACCTCCCGCTGCTGCCGGGCCACGTCGAAGCCGGCCACCCGGGCGCTGCCGCTGGTCGGCGGGATGAGGGTGGTGAGCATCCGCAGCGTGGTCGACTTGCCGGCGCCGTTGGGCCCGAGCAGCGCCACCAGCTCACCCCGGGCCACCGCCAGATCGATGCCGTCGACGGCGCGGACGTCCTTGAACCGCTTCGTCAGCTCTCGCGTCTCAATCATGCTTCGACGCTACGATTCACTGCGGCCACTTTCTGACCGCAATGAAAGAGAGTCTGGAGCCATGGCGAACACGAGTGCACGGATGCTGCGGCTGCTGTCGCTGCTCCAGACCCACCGTTACTGGCCGGGCTCCGAGCTCGCCGACCGTCTCGAGGTCAGCGCCCGGACGCTGCGGCGTGACGTGGACCGGCTCCGTGAGCTGGGCTACCCGGTCGACGCCGCCCGCGGTGTGGCGGGCGGCTACCAGTTGCAGGCCGGGGCGGCGATGCCGCCGCTGCTGCTCGACGACGAGGAGGCGGTGGCCATCGCGGTGGGCCTGCACAGCGCCGCGGCGGGCGCGGTCGCCGGCTTCGAGGAGACCTCGGTACGGGCGCTCGCCAAGGTGATCCAGCTGCTCCCGCCCCGGTTGCGCCGCCGGATCGACGCGCTCCAGGCGGTCACCACCCCCGGTGTGTTCGGCGGTGGCCCGGTGCTCGACGCGCTCACCCTGACCACCCTCGCGATGGCCTGCCGGGGCGAGGAGCGGCTGCGGTTCGATTACGCGCCCCGGGAGGGCGAGGCCGCGCGCCGGCACGTGGAGCCGCACCGGCTGGTCTCGCTCGGCCGCCGCTGGTATCTGGTGGCCTGGGATCTGGAGCGTGGCGACTGGCGCAGTTTCCGGGTCGACCGGCTGTCCGCCCCGCAGCCGACCGGCGCCCGGTTCCGCCCGCGGGAGCTGCCCGGCGGCGATCCGGTCGAGTGGCTGCGCTCCCGGATGCGGACCATCCCGAACCGATACGAGGTGTCGGTGGTGATCCAGGCCGACGGGGCGACGGTCCGCGGTTTCGTCGGCAACTGGGGCTGGGTCGAGGACCTGCCGGAGGGCGGCTGCCGGCTGCGGATGAACGTCGACGACCTGGGCTGGCCGGTGATGGTGCTCGGGGTGCTGGCCGCGCCTTTCACCGTGGAGTCGCCCGGCGAGCTGCGTGATCTGGCCCGGCGCGCGGGGGAGAACCTGGTCCGCCACGCGGCTTGAGCTCGGCCAGGCCTGTTTGGACGGACCGGCGCCCCCGTGGCGCCGGTCCGCAGGGAAGAACCTACTGACGGGGTACGACAAATTTCTGTCACGTTTAAGTGCAGGCTTATATAAAAGTCCGCTCAGCCGCGGCGCACGGATTCCGTCAGTTGCAGAACCTGGTCCGGGGTGAACGTTCGCGGGGTGATCACCCGGACGCTCGAGCGGTCGGCGAGCCGCACCTGCGCCATCCAGAAGTCCCGGCACTGGAACAGGTCGGCCCGGCGGCCCTGCACGGTGACCTTCGAGGCCTTCTCCAGGCCCTCGACCTCGGCGGCCCGGAAGAGCGGCTCCGATTTCGGCGTCCACTGCACCTGGAAGTCGATCTCCGGGCGGGCCGGATCGCGGTACATCAGGATGCTCTCGTCCTTGAAGGCGGCCAGCTCCCAGCCGTCCGGGATCAGGCCGACGGTCACCTCGAAATGCAGCCGCTGCGGTTTGTCCTGGACTTTTCCGGCCAGCCCGAGCACAGCTTCCGGGGTGCCATGACGTCCCTGGCCGGTCAGCCGCAGCCACACCCCGTCGCGGTGTTCCCAGACCAGCGTGAGCGGCGGCTTGCCGTTGTCGGCGGTGCCCGGGAACGGCAGCAGACGGCCGGGACGTCCGTCGATCTCGACATCGGTCGACTCGTCACCGGGGCCGGGAACGGAGTCGGCCTCGGTGGCCCGGCTGAGATAGACGTCGCTGTAGTCGTCGGCCAGGTAGATCGCGATGATCGGGCCGTCCGGGTCGGCGGTGAACCGCGCCTCACCCAGGCCGGGAATCGTGTACGGGAAACCGGGCGCGGTGGCCGCCACCAGACGGATTCCACTCGCGGTGGGCGGGGCGCCGGTGGGTGACCCGCTGGGCACGGCGGTCGGGGCGGCGCTGGCCGCCACATCCGGGCCGGCGTCGGGGCGGGCGTCGGGACGGGCATCCGGGCGGGGGGCCGCCACCACGGCGACGGCCACCACGGCGGCCAGGCCGACCCCGGCCAGCATCGGGCCGCGGCGGAACAGGGCCGGTCGCCGGCGCGGGGCGGGTGTGGCGGGGTCCATGGCCGCCAGCAGCCGGGCCCGCGCCGCGGCCAGCACCGGGTCCGGGACGGGCGGGGCGTCCGGGCCGTACCTGTCGAGCAGTTCCAGGTCGTTCATCTCCCCACCTCCGGTGGGTCGGGCACGGCACGAGAGCCGGGCGCGGCGGACGGGTCGAACGTGATCGCGGGTTCGAGGGCGGCGCGGGTCACCTTGCGGGCCCGGTTGATGCGGGAGCGGACGGTGCCCACCGGGATGTCCAGGGTCGCGGCGATCTCGGCGTACGACAGCTGGGCATAGGCCAGGAGCAGCAGCGCGTCGCGGTCGCCCGGCTTGAGCTTCGCCAGCGCCGCGGCCAGGTCGGCGCGCAGTGCGGCGGCGTCCACCCGGTCGTCGGCCCGGTCGTCGTCGTGCGGGGCGGCCTGCTCCCGCGCGACCCGGGCCAGTGCCCGGTACCGTCGTTCCTCCTGCCGGACGTGCCGGTGCAGGACGTTGGTGGCGATGCCGAACAGCCAGGGCCGTACCTCCAGGCCCTGTGGCTGGTAGGCGGCGCGTCTGCGGAAGGCGATCAGGAACGTCTCGGCGAGCAGGTCGTCCGCGGGCGTCCCGATCCGGCGGGCCAGGTAGCGATGGATCGCCACCGCGTGCCGGTCGAAGAGCGGCGCGAACTGTTCCGGTTCCCGCATCGACTCCCGGATCAGCACATCGTCGGCGAGGTGCATCGGATGCGAGCGTAGGTCGTTCACACCCGTTGATGCCCGAACCGGCCGATCCGGTTCACGAGAGCTCAGATCGGCCGGGAGAAACGCCAGGACCAGGCGTTGTCGGCCTCGGTGGAGCCGTAGGTGCGGCGCCGCTCGACCTTCCGGAAACCGCGCGCCTCGTAGAACGGGATGCCCAGCTCGTTGCCGTCCAGCGCGGCCACCCACATCTCGGTGGCGCCCAGCTCGCGCAACTGCCCGGTGATCCGGTCCAGCAGCAGGGTGCCCAGCCCGCGGCCACGCTCGTCCGGGTCGAGGTAGAGCACGAACAGCTCGCCCGTGCCGGGTGCGGTGAGACCGCCGCCGGCCGCGCCCAGGACCCGCCCGTCCTCCTCGACGACCTGGTAGCCCAGCCAGCCCGGCAGCGCCGCCGGCACCTCTTTGGACACCCGCTCCAGGTGGTAGAACTCGGCGATCATCCGCTCGATGAACTCGCTGCTCAGCAGGGCCGGATAGGTCCGCCGATAGCCGCGTGCGCAGATGTCCACGATCGCCGCGGCGTCCTCGTCACGAGCCGCTCGTACCACTGCCATTCGCCGAGGATAGGCCGCGCTGGCGGATGTGGTCGTCGTGCCACTCGGAGCCGACCAGGAACCGTTTCACCCCGACGATCTCGAAGCCGTGCTTGGCGTAGAACCTCGCGGCCCGCTCGTTGCGCTGGTTGACGCCGAGCCAGCAGCTCGCGGCCCCGGTCCCGGCGGCGGAGCTCAGCGTCGCGGTCATCAGCGCGGCCGCCGCCCCGGTGCCGTGCCGCTCCGGCGCCAGATAGAACTTGCTCAGCTCGATGCTGGTGGCCTCGTCGACCACGGCGGCCACGTCCGGGTCGGCGATCGGGTCACTGACCAGCATGGAGTAGCCGGTCGGCTGGTCGTCGACGGAGACGATCGCCAGGATGCGGGCCGGGTCGGCGAGGTAGCCGGCGAAACTCGCGACCGACAGGTTCGTCGCGATGAACGCGTCGATGTCGGCCTGTTCGGTCCCCGGCGGGCAGGCCAGGCCGAATGTCCGTGCGGCCAGGTCGTGCAGGGCCGCTTCGTCACCCGAGCGGGCAAGACGTGTGATGGTCGTCATAGCCTTACTGTTTACAATCTTCAGAGTGAGCGATCGGATGCAGCGACTCGGCGATGTTATCCCTCGACCGGCTTCGGTGCGGCCGGTCCCGGCCGCATCGTTCACGATCATTTCCGGGGGTACGGCGGTGAGCGCGCCGCCCGCACTGGAGGCGGTCGCCGCGCACCTGGACCTGCCACTGGCCGCCGACGGCGCGATCACTCTCGCGCTGGACGATTCGCTCGCCGCCGAGGCGTACCGCCTGGAGATCACCGCGACTGGCGTGACCCTCACCGGCGGCGCCGCGCCGGGTGTCTTCTGGGGTGTCCAGACGCTGCGCCAGCTCGGCCCGGAGCTGCCCGGCGGTGTCATCGAGGACCAGCCGCGTTACGCCTACCGCGGCGCGATGCTCGACCTGGCCCGGCACTTCTTCACCGCCGCCGAGATCAGGGCGCACGTCGACCTGCTGGTCCAGTTCAAGATCAATTACCTGCACCTGCACCTCACCGACGACCAGGGCTGGCGGCTGGAGATCCCCGGCTGGCCCCGGCTCACCGAGGTCAGCGGCGGCGCCGGCACCGGAGTCGACGGGGCCGGGCCCGGCTTCCTGACCCTCGCCGAGTACAGCGACGTCGTCACCTACGCGGCCGAGCGGTTCGTCACGATCGTCCCCGAGATCGACATGCCCGGCCACGTCAACGCGGTGCACGTCGCCTACCCGGAGCTCACCGCCGACGGGCAGCCGGTCGCGCCGCGCACCGACGCCGAGGTCGGGTACTCCTCGCTGGTCGCGGGCCGGGAGGAGACGTACGCCTTCGTCGAGACCGTGCTCAAGACGGTCGCCGGTGTCACCCCCGGCCCCTACCTGCACATCGGCGGCGACGAGTGCCTGTCCACGCCGCCCGGTGACTACCGCACGTTCCTCGACCGGGTGCTGCCGATCCCGGGCCGGTTCGGCAAGAGCGTGATCGGCTGGCACGAGATCGCCGCCGTCGACCTGCCCGAGGACGCGGTCGTCCAGTACTGGCGGATCGAGGCTGCCGACGACGCCGTGGCCCGCGCCGCCGCCGGTGGCCGCCGGGTGATCGTGTCCCCGGCCGACCGCACCTACCTCGACATGAAGTACGACGCCGGCACCCCGCTCGGGCTCGACTGGGCCGGCCACCTCAGCGTCGAGCGCGCCTACGACTGGGACCCGGCCGAACGCCTGCCCGGAGTCGGCGAGGAAGCCATCCTCGGCGTCGAGGCGCCGCTCTGGTCGGAGACCCTGCGCAGCGTCGACGACGTGCGCTATCTCACTTTCCCGCGGCTGCCCGCGATCGCCGAGGTGGCCTGGTCACCGCGGGACGGCCGGGACTGGGCGTCGTTCCGGGAGCGGCTGGCCGCCTTCGGGCCTCGCTGGACCGCGGCCGGGATCAGCTTCCACCGCTCACCGGAGATCGACTGGCACTGACCGCGGCCTCCGGCGACCAGATCCGCGGGCGCTCCGGCACGACCAGGCGGATCCGGTCCCTCGGCAGCGCCGGGATCCGGGACAGGTCGATCGTGGTGTCCTGCGGTGGCAGGTAGTGGTCCAGCTCGGCGAGCCGGCGGGACAGGGTGCCCAGCAGCGCGACGGTGATCTTCTCGCCCGGGCAGCGGTGGCCGGTCCGCGGATCGCCGCCACCCTGCGGGATCAGGTCGAACTCGCCGATCTCCCGGCCCAGGAACCGGTCCGGGTCGAAGCGGTACGGGTCGGTCCACAGCTCCGGATCGTGGTTCTGCCCGTAGACGTCGAGCAGCACCAGCGCCCCGGCCGGGATCGGCTCGCCGCGGAAGAACATGTCCCGGGTCGCCCGGCCGGCCACGAACGGCGCGAACGGGTAGAACCGCCGCACCTCGTGCGTGAACGCCAGCGTGTAGTCGTCGTCGCCGGCCCGCATCCGGGACTGGTGCCGCGGCCACATGTCCATGGCGTGCGCCGCGAACGCGACGAACCAGGACACGGCGATCGCCGGGCGCAGGATGTTCAGCAGCTCGACGGCGGCGACCCGCGGATCCAGGAGCCGTCCGTCGTCGCTGTGGTGCGCCACGATCGACAACGGGCTCGTGGTGCGGGGCTTCGCGCGTACCGCCGAAATGATCTTTGAAAGCCGGCGCTCCTGCGCCTGCCTCGCCACCAGGGCCCGCGCGGCGCGCGGACCGGCCGTCGCGAAACCGTCCACCATCGCGACGCAATCCCGGGCCAGGGTCAAGATCTCACGATCCTCCTGGGGTACGCCCACCCAGCGCGAAACCGCACGCGCGATGATCCGCGCCGACTGGTCGAACAGGCGCACCGGCGGCCCGCCCCGCCAGACGTCCGCTGCCGCGTCGAACTCCTCCCCGGCGATCTTGGCGAGCCGGTCGACCCCGTCGCCCGTCAGCAGCGACGTGAAGAGGGTCTTCCGCCGCCGGTGAGCCGCGCCGTCCAGGGTGTGCACCGCGCCCGCGCCGAGCAGCGTGTGTACCACGAGACCGGGCAGTGCCGTGTGCCGTTCCAGATTCCCGTCCGCGTAGAAGAGCCGGGTCGCGGCGGCGCCACAGATGCCCACCGCCGGTTGCCCCAGCACCCGGGTCCGCACCGGCCCGCCACCCGCCCGGCGGCGGAGATCCGGCAGCCACGCGTACCCCTTCAGGGCGACGGCCAGTGTCTGATCGAGGTCAGCCATAGCGGTCCTATTACCCACAGGACAGACACGAAACGGTTACGCACGGTTTTGGCCCTAGTCTGGGTGGCCCACCGGGCGGGAGGAGCGCGGCTTGAGCAAGGGTGCACCAGGGGCGGGGCGGTCAGCCGCCGCGCTGGCCGGGTTCCTCGTCGTCGCCGGAGCACAGCTCGCCGTCGTGCTGCTCGCCCTCTGGGCGGTGCTGTCGCTGCTGCCCGGCGTGCTCGCCGTGCGGATCGGAGTGCCGCTCAGCCTGGCCACCTTCGGGACCCTGGCCTACGCGACCTGGCGCGCCCTGCACAGCCGGCACCGCACCCCCGCCGGCGTGGCGGTCGCCCGTGACCAGGCGCCCCGCCTCTGGGAGCTGATCGACGGCGCCGCCGCAGCGGCCGGAGTCACCGCCCCGGCCGGGGTGACGGTCGTCGCCGACGCCACCGTGGCCCTCGGCGAGCGCACCCGGCTGCTCGGTGTCCTGGGCGGGCGCCGCGACCTCTACCTGGGACTGCCGCTGCTCCAGGCGCTCGAACCGGACCGGCTCACCGCGATCGTCACCCACGAGCTGGCCCACGGGTCGACGGCGCTCGGGCGGTGGGCGCCGCTCGCCTACCGCGGCCGGGTCGCGGTCGGCCGGGCCATGCCACGGATCTCCAGGCGCGGGCCGGCCGCGATCGTGCTGCGGGCCTACGCCGGGTTCTACCGGCGGATGGACGCGCCGTTCAGCCGGGCCCAGGAGCTGGCCGCCGACCGGATCGCGGCGGCTCACGCCGGGACCGCGGCGACCATCGCGGCGCTGCGTGACCTGCCGGCGCTGGCCGGGATGCAGAGGCTGTTCCACGCCGAATACGTGGGGCCCGGATGGCAGGCCGGATTCGTGCCCGACGACGTGTTCGGCGGGCTGCTGCGGGTGCTGGCGGCCCGGACCACCGAGATGACCATGCTGCGGGCCCGCGACCCGGAGCCGACCGGCCCGTGGGACACCCACCCACCCCTGGCCGAGCGGATCGCCGCCCTCTCCGCTGCGGCCCCTGCCACGGCTTCGTCCGCCGCGGCGGCCTCCTCCGGTTCCGCCGCCTCTTCCGGGTCCGCTTCAGCCCCGTCTTTCGGCGGCGGGACGGCCGGGCCGACTCCGGCGTCAGAGGTGTTCGCGGAGGGTGCTGGTTTGCCTTCAGCGGCTGCCGGGGTGTCCGGGGCTGCTTCGGAGGGCGCCGGTTCGTCTTCCGCGGCTGCCGGGCCGGCCGCCGGTTCGCCTTCCTCGGACGCCGGGCCGCCTGCCGGGGCGGATCCGGCGGGCGCCGGGCCCGTTGCCGGGGCGGGTCCGGCTGAGCGGAAGCCGGTTGAGGATCTGGTGCCCGATCTGCCGGCGCTCGGACGGGCGTTGCAGGCCGTCGCCTTCCCGCCTCGGGGACGAAACGTGGTGAGCTGGGACGAATGCCTCAGTGTGGCACGGACGTCCGAGATGGAACGGGAAGCGGAGGCCGCCCTGGCGGCGATCTCCCGGGCCGTCGGCAGCCCGGTTCCGGACGCCGGTGAGCTGCTCACGATCGCGGCCGACGGGCGGCTCCGGGCGGCCGCCGAGGCGGTCTTCCCGGAGGCGCCGCCGGAGGAGACCTCGTCCCGGATCGTCGAGCTGCTCGGGCTGATGCTGGCCCTCGCCGCGCTGCGCAGCGGGGTGGCCCGGTGGCGGCACAGCTGGACCGGCGCGGCCGAGGTGACCGGCGCCGACGGGACCTACCTCGACCTGGCCGAGCTGGCGGCCGCGGCGGCCGACCCGGAGACCACCGAGGCGGTCCGGGCCTACCTGACCGAGGCGGGCGTGGACCTTGCGGCGGCGGCGTCCCGGCCGGGCTCGGCGCGGGCCCAGGTCCTCGGTGGACTGATCAACCTGTCGGCCGACGGGGCGCGTACCGATGTGCTGATCACCGACCTCGGGCTGCTCCTGGTGCCGGGGCTGCCGCGGGGGCGCGGGCCGGAGTCGAAACGGCGGCTGACCAGGATCGCGGCCGACGGCGTTCCGGTCGGCGGGATGGCGGCGCCGGCCGGTGCAGCGCCCACATCGACCGGTGGAGCGCCCACATCGACCGGTGGAGCGCCCACATCGACCGGTGGGGCGCCGGCGCCGGCCGGTGGAGTGCCCGCGCCGGCCGACGGGACGAGCGCGCCGGCCGCACCGGGAGGGGAGCCAGCTGCTCCTCCCGCGGGTGACGGCCTTGCGCTGCCCGGTGGGGGACGGTTCGTCCCGTTCGCCGATGTCGTCGGAGTCGCCACATTGTCCGGTCGGCGCAAAGGCTGGACGCTCGGCATGCGGGCCGGTGGGGAGCTGAGCCTGCGATCCGCCATCGATACCGATGAACTTCCGGGCGGATGGGCGGCCTGGGAGGAGGCGGTGACGTTCCTCGCCGGGACCCGATGAGGTGATCGGCTGAACCCCTCGGTGACCATCTCCGTACCCGAAAGTGACCGCAGTCGCGTGTGCGACGAAGGAGTAACCCTTTTGTCACCTTGGGTCACAATGGCCTCAGCGGTTGTTCGCTTCACGGGTGTCCGGAATGGGTAGCAGAGTCCCGGGCCGAGCGAGACGATCGCCGGGCGATGCGGGGGAGGGGCCGTCATGGAACGAGGGCCGTTGGCGCTCTTCGGAGCCATACTCGCGGTCGGTCTCGGGCCGGCCCTGTGGCTCGGCGCCCAGCTCGGCGCGGTCAATCTCGCCCCGGGTCAGCGTCCGGCGCCGGTCGACGAGCAGTTCCCCGGCGCGGACATGGACTTCGGCGGGGCCGGCGCGGGCGAGATGCCTGACGACGAGCCGCTGAACACGTACACGTACACCCCGTTGACCTCGGCCGTCTCGCCGTCCGCGGCCAAGCCGTCGCCGGTGGCCACCAGCGTCTCCGTCCTGCCCGTGCCGCCGTCGCCGCCGCGCCCGTCGTCACCGTCGGCTTCGCCCTCGACGTCGGCGAAGCCGTCCGGCTCACCGTCCACGAGCGACTCGGCGTCGCCGTCCGCGCAGCCCAGCGGGTCGGTCTCGGCGTCGGCCGTGGCCCCGGATCCGGATCGCGGATGACCGAAGGGGGAGCCGCCGGCTCCCCCTTCGCCACTGATCGTCAGAGACCGAGCAGGCGGTCCAGGATGTCGCGGTAGCTGCGCAGCTCGACCCGCAGGGCCTCGGTGTCGTCGGTGCCCTTCGCGAACGAGCCCTTGTGGTCGCGCACGGCGGAGGACAGCTTGTCCACCGCCTCGTCGACCAGGCCGGCCGCGTCGGCGGTCGCGCCCTTCGGGTCGTCGACGAAACGGAGCTGCACGTCACGCCAGCGGTCGCGCAGCGGCTGGGTGTCGGCGGCCGGGAAGAACGGCAGCGGGCCGGACGCGGCCGGCGTCTCTGCGGGCGCCACCACGGGCGTCGCCGCGGGCTCGGCCGCCGATGCCACCACGGGATCCGGCGTCGGGTCGGTCTCGTCGATCGTGTCCGCCTTGTCCTTCACCGGCTCCGGCTCGGCCGGGTCGAAGCCCGCGCCGGAGTCCGTCAGGTCCGAGCCGGTCTTCTTGAAATCGGCATCGGTGTCCGGGTCGGCGTCCTTGAACTCCACGTCCTCCGTGGAGTCGGAGTCCTTCTTGGAGTCGAGCTTGGAGTCGAGGTCGGCGTCCTTCAGGTGCGGGTCGTCGACGGTGTCGCGGTCGTCCGGCGTCGAGTCGACTGTGGCGTCGTCCGGCCGTACTCCATCGTCGGTCTCCTTGAAGTTGATCTTGTCGTCGGAGTCCGGGAGCTTGTGCTTCGGGGCGGTGTCGTCGGGCAGCGAGTGCTTCGGCGCCGGGTCGGTGCCGTCGCTGAACGCCACGGTCCGGTCCGGGTCGTCCGCGGACGCGCTCGTCGCGGTGTCGTGCTGCCAGGGCGAACCGGGCCGCTGCTGCGGGACCGGCGCGGTGGCGTCGGGGTCGTCGTGGTGGTCCTTCTTGTCGTCGACGTTGTCCTGGGCCTCGTTGGAGAAGAAGCGCATCGTCGGTGCCTCCTCAGCGGCTGGGTTCGGTGGTGGTGTCGGGGCGGGTGGTGGTGTCCTCGGCGGCCGGCCGCGGCGCCGGGGTGGTGTGCGCGACCGGGTTCTCGCCGAGCAGATCGGCGAAGAGGGCGCGGTAGTGCACGAGCGCCTGGCGCAGGTCCTCGGTCTCGGCCTGGCCGTCCCGGCTGCGCCGGCTGATGTCGTGCGCCGAGCGGTAGTGCTCCAGGGTGGCGGCGTGCTCCACGGACAGGTCGGCGAGCCGCTCGTCGTAGTCGCCGGTCGGGTATCCCCGCTCGGCGATCAGCCGGGTGACCAGCTCGTCGGCGGTCGAGACCGCCTCCTGCGGGTCGTCGACGAACCGGATCTGGACCTCTTCCCAGGCCGCCGAGTAACGCGTGCGGGACTCGGGTGAGAGGGGCTTGAGCTCGAGCTGCGCGTGCCGCTTGGTGCGCTCGAGCAGCTCCTTCTCCGCTTCGCTGCGGTTGCCGGTGTCGGCGACCACACGGTCGTACTCGGGGCCGAAGGTCTGCCGGAGCCGGCGACGGCGTGCGGCCTGGACACCGACCACGATCGCGGCCAGCACCAGTAGGACGACGACGATCAGGACGATGGTGGCGGTGGCGGACATCAGGTTCCTCCTTCTTCCGCCCCTGTATTCCCATCCGGCACCACGCGCCAATCCCGTCCGCGCGAATAACGCGCACCAGGGTCGTAATCGGGCAGTGCGCGGGCACACAGTGTCGTAAGACCGACGATCGGTGAGAAAAAGATCGCGTGCCGTTCTGGCTGGACAAACAGGAGAGAGGACGGGGATCCGCCGGGGTCGGGAGCTAGCTGAGACGGACGTCATTACGTATTCTTTGCCAGCGCTCGCCACGGGCGTACCGGACGTTCCCCCCGTTCTCGACGGCCGGTGCCACGGGGCGGTCCGCTGATCGTTCCCTGCCGAACCCCTCTGGCGGAGCTTGATGAGAAGCCGCAACTGGTCGATCCGTTCGAAGATCATCGCGATGGTCGCGGTGCCGCTGTCCGCGTTGCTCGCGATTTGGATCTTCGCGACCGTGGTCACTGCCGGCCCGGCCTTCACGCTGCTCAACGCACGTGACGCGGTGCAGAAACTGGGTGATCCCGGCCTGCGGTTGATCGCCCAGTTGCAGCGGGAACGGCATTTCTCGGCCATCTACCAGGCCACCACCCGGCCGGCCAAGACCGAGCTGGGCCGCGAGCGCGACACCACCGACCAGATCATCGACGAGTTCCGGCTGGCCGCCGCCGACACCGACATGACCGACGACCTGCGGGTCGAGGTGGACGAGTTCCTCGTCAAGATCGATGAGCTGGGCCCGCTCCGGCAGGAGGTCGACGAGCGGAAGACCAGCTTCCTCTACCTGGCGCAGAAGTACGACTCGATCATCGCGCTCGGGTTCGACGTCTCCCGTACCGCCGCGGTGTTCTTCCATGAGCGGGTCGACCGGGAGGTCCGTGGCGTCATCGCCACCTTCCGTGGCCTGGAGTATCTGAGCCGCATCGACGCGCTGCTGGCCGGCGCCAACGCGGGCGGCCGGATCGACAACAAGACGCGCGAGACCCTGATCGAGTACATCGGCGTCGAGCGGTACCTGCTCAGCGCGGGTGTGGCCGACCTGCCGGAGAGCTCGCAGGACGACTACGCCCGGCTGATCATCCACCCGACCTTCATCGACCTCGACATCCTGCAGAACAGTCTGCTGGCGCAGAACTACGCGGGCGGCCCGCCGCCGGTCACCGGCACCGACTGGCAGCACGCGTACGACTACGCCGCCCAGGAACTGCGGCTCTTCGGCGAGCGCACGATCTCGCAGGTCGCCAAGGACGCCACCCCGTTCGCCATCGACATCCTCGGCAAGCTGGGCCTGGCCGCGCTGCTCGGCCTGGTCGCCCTGGGTCTTTCGGTCTACGTCTCGGTCCGGCTCGGCCGTTCGCTGGTCGGCCGTCTGATCCGGTTGCGGCGGGACGCGATCGAGCTGGCCTCCGAGCGGCTGCCCTCGGTGGTGCGGCGCCTGCAGCGCGGCGAGATGGTCGACGTCGACGGCGAGACGCCGCCGCTGCTGTACGGCCAGGACGAGATCGGCCAGCTCGGTCGCGCGTTCAACGACGTGCAGCGGACCGCCGTGCAGTCCGCGGTCGAGGAGGCGAACGTCCGGCGCGGCATCAACGAGGTCTTCCTCAACATCGCCCGGCGCAGCCAGACGCTGCTGCACCGCCAGCTGTCCCTGCTGGACAAGATGGAGCGCCGGGAGACCGACCCGCGCGAGCTGGAGGACCTGTACCGGGTCGACCACCTCGCCACCCGGATGCGGCGGCACGCCGAGGACCTGGTCATCCTGGCCGGCGCCGCGCCCGGCCGGGGCTGGCGCAACCCGGTCCCGGTGATCGACGTGGTCCGTGGCGCGATCAGTGAGGTGGAGGACTACAAGCGGGTCGACATCCGTACGATCGCCTCCTCCGCCCTGGTCGGCCGGTCCGTCGGTGACGTGATCCACCTGCTCGCCGAGCTGATCGAGAACGCCGCGTCGTACTCCCCACCACACACCCGGGTCCAGGTGACCGGCCAGGTCCTGCCGAACGGCTACGCCGTCGAGATCGAGGACCGTGGCCTGGGTATGACCCCGGAGGCGATCCTCGAGGCGAACCGCCGCCTGGTCGAACCGCCCGACTTCGACCCGGCCGACAGCGCCCGGCTCGGCCTGTTCGTGGTCGCCCAGCTCGCCCAGCGGCACAACATCCGGGTCTCGCTGCGCGCTTCGGCGTACGGCGGCGTCACCGCGGTGGTCCTGGTCCCGAGCGAGCTGGTGGCCGGTTACGGCGGCTCGGCCGAGGTGCCGTCCGGTGACGTGCCGTCGCTGCCGGAGTGGCCCGGCGGCGGCGAGCTCCAGCAGATCACCGGCGGACGCTCGACCGCACCCGACGACGTTCCGGTCATCGCCGGCGCCCCGGCTGTCGAGGCGCCGTCGCTGAACGGCCACCACCGGACCGCCCCGGAGATCACCGGCCCGGCGCCGAGCACGGTCGCGGCCGAGCTGAGCGCGGAGGGCCTGGTGCAGCGCCGCCGGACCCGTAAGCCGACGCTGCCGACGCCGGCGGTGAACGGTTCCGCCGACGCGGACAAGACGATCGACCTGTCGGTGCTCGACGAGCTGGCCGCGGGCCTGCCGGTGGCACCCCGCGCGGTGCCGCGCGGATCGGCGCCGGCTTTCGAACCGGCCGTCGAGGAGAAAGCCACTGAAGAGAAGGCGGCCGAGGAGAAGACCGCCGAGATTCCCGGCGAGACCACCGGGGAGATCATCGGCGAGGACGGGCTGCCCCGCCGGGTCCGGCAGGCGAACCTGGCCCCGCAGCTGCGCAAGCCTGTCGTCGAGCCGGAGGCGACCGGCCCGGCCGTCAGCCCCGAGCAGGCACGTTCACGGATGAGCGCCCTGCAGACCGGCACCAAACGTGGCCGCGCCGATGCGGCGCGTACCGAACCGCCGACGGTCGATGAACACGCCGCGCAGTCCGACGACGTGACGATCACCGATGCGGCTACCGTCAGTTTCCCGGCTCTCGCGGATCACGCGGCAGCCGGGGAGAAAGCACCATCCGGGCCGGAGGCCGGCGTGAACGGCGATCACGCCGATGGTCCCGGGGAGAACCTCATGCTGGAGAAGGACGCATAAGTGGCACAGACGAAGCAGAGCGCGAATCTCACCTGGCTCCTCGACGACCTGGTCGAGCGGGTGCCAACCGCGCAGCAGGCGGTGGTGCTCTCGGCCGACGGCCTGATGCTGGGCGCGTCGGCGGCGATGAACCAGGAGGACGCGGAGCACCTGTCGGCGATGGCGGCCGGTTTCCAGAGCCTGGCCAAGGGGGCGAGCCGGCACTTCGAGGCCGGGCCGGTCCGTCAGACGGTGGTGGAGATGGAGGAGGCCTTCCTCTTCGTCACGGCCGCCGGGCAGGGCGCGTGCCTGGCCGTGCTCGCCTCCGCCGACGCCGACCTGGGCCTGATCGCCTACGAGATGGCGATGCTGGTCACCCGGGTCGGCCAGACCATGGCCGCCCCCGAGCGTACGGTGCTCACACCGTCCGACGTCTACTGAGCAGCCGCGTGTGACTCACGACTGGCTGGACAACGACGCGGGCCCGGTGGTGCGTCCCTACGCGATGACCGGGGGACGTGTCGCGCCGGCGGACTGCGACTTCGACCTGGTCGCGTTCGTCGTGGCGACGGTGCCCGACCTCACCTCCGGCCAGCAGTTGCAGCCGGAGCACCACGCCATCGTGGCAGCG
The DNA here is from genome assembly GCF_040638175.1 of Actinoplanes sp. NPDC026670. Lineage (NCBI taxonomy): Bacteria > Bacillati > Actinomycetota > Actinomycetes > Micromonosporales > Micromonosporaceae > Actinoplanes > Actinoplanes sp. NPDC026670. The sequence goes on along the minus strand of NZ_JBEZXU010000015.1, from coordinate 13,540 downwards.
GCCTGGGAGCCGATCTCCGTGGTCGAGCTGGCCTCTCAGCTCGACCTGGCGGTCGGCGTGGTCCGGGTGTTCCTCGGTGATCTACGCTCAGCGGGTTTGATCTCGCTGTACGAACCCCCGGCTGCCTCGCAGCCGCATGACGTCGACGTACTCAAGGCGGTTGTCAATGGACTCCGTGCGCTCTGACCGCAACGGCGGATCGTCGCGCATTCCCGTCGCCCTCAAGATCCTCATCGCGGGCGGTTTCGGGGCGGGTAAGACCACGATGGTCGGATCGGTCAGTGAGATCCGGCCGCTCCAGACCGAGGAGATCCTCACCGGAGCCGAGGGCGCCGATGACGTCTCCGGCGTGGAGGCGAAGACCACCACCACGGTGACGATGGACTTCGGCCGGATCACCATCACCGAGGATCTCCAGCTCTACCTGTTCGGCACCCCGGGGCAGGACCGGTTCTGGTTCCTGTGGGACGAGCTGTCGCAGGGCGCGCTCGGCGCGGTGGTGCTGGCCGACACCCGCCGGCTCGCCGACTGTTTCCCATCGATCGACTACTTCGAGCAGCGCGGCACGCCCTTCGTGGTGGCGGTGAACTGCTTCGACACCCAGCACCAGTACGCGCCGGAGGCGGTGGCCCGCGCGCTCGACCTGGACCCGGGTGTCCCGGTCGTGCTGTTCGACGCGCGTGACCAGGGCGCCGCCCGCAACGTGCTGATCGAGCTGGTGGAGTACGTGGCGCGCCGCCAGATGGCCGCCGCCGCGGCTCGCTAGGGCAGATCCGGCGTGTCGGCCCGGACCGGGGTCACGGGCGGCACGCAGATCAGCCACGGTGCGACGCGTCGCAGCGTCTTCGGCCGCAACAGGCCACGTTGTACCAGCTCGGCCGGGTCGCGGTAGGGCCCGTTCTCGAACCTGTCGACGGCGATCCGATGCGCCTCGATCGGGTTGATCCCGTGCACCCGGGCGATCTCCTGCACCGGCGCGTGGTTGACGTCCACCAGCCCGCCGTCGTCGAAGGACCGCAGCAGGTCGGGCCGCCCGATGCCGGCCTGCCGGGCCGCGGCCGGGTGGAACGCCGCGTACTGCCGGGCCAGGTCTCGTTGCCGGCGGGCCCGCCGGGTGTCGCCCGGGTAGCAGGCGAGGACCGCGCCGTGGAACGAGGCGACGGCGATGACCAGGAGCGCCAGCAGGATGGCGCCCGCCTCGGCGTCGGAGATCATCTCGGCTTCCGGCGCGCTCGGGTCGACGAACTGCAGGAAGAGCACCCCGAAGACCGCCGCGAGGTAACCGGCGGCGACGAGCACGTGGATGACCGCCCGCCGTTGGACCGCCGCGTACGCGAAGTAGAGCCAGCTGCCGAACGAGCAGGTCACCAGCGGCAGCACCGCGGCGAGGATCACCTCGGCCCACAGGATGCCCGACCGGCGCGGCATGAACGGCAGCCCGGGCATCATCGCGTGCGGCAACGGGGAGTACGGCGGGGGCGCCGGCGAGTACGGAGCGACGAGCGCCGTGCTCTCCTGAGGCAGTGGCGGGCGCGGCGGCGGGACCACGGCGGCCGGGATCGGCTCGTTGCGCAGGATCCGCCGGTGCGTCTCCTGGAGCCGTTCGCCGGGTTCGACGCCGAGCTCGTCCAGAAGGTACTCACGGGCGTCGCGGAAGACGGCCAGCGCCTCGCCCTGTCGTCCACTGCGGTGCAGCGCGATCATCAGCTGCGCCCGCAACCCTTCGCGTAACGGGAACTCCTGCACCAGTCTGGACAGTTCAGACACGAGTCCGGCGAAGCCGCCGCGGGACAGCTCGATGTCCGCCCACAACTCGCAGGCGCTGGCCCGTTCCTCGACCAGCCGGGTCCGGGCGGAGTCGAAGATCGGGCCGGTCAGCCCGCCGAGGGCCTCGCCGTGCCACAGGTCGAGGGCGCCGCGGGCGATCCGGGACGCCTCCTCCAGACGGCCGGCGCGGCGTTCGGCGTCGGCGCGGGCCAGCCGGTTGCGGAAATCCTCGGCGTCGAGGGCGCCGGCCTGGAGCACGTAGCCGCCGTCGGTCAGCGTCAGCAGCTCGCCGGGGGTGCGCGGGGACCGGTCGGGATCGAGCGCGCGCCGTAGGCCGGCCACGTACTTCTGGACGACGTTGGTGCCGTTCTCCGGGGGCTCGTCACCCCACACGGCGTCCACGATGCGGTGGGTCGGCACGGGCCGGCCGGGGCTCAGCAGGAGCACGGCGAGGACGGCACGCTGTTTCGCCGGGCCGAGGTCGATCGGCAGTCCGTCCCGCAGGGCCCGGACGGGACCCAGCACCTCGAACCGCAGCGGGCCGGACACGGGCTGGTCGGTCACCGGCACCCCCTGTCTGACCTGCGGTTTCCATCGACGGCAGCGGAACGGCAGCCGGCAGCAGCATAGCCGCAGCGCATCGGCAGTCGTCTCCAGGAGCCTGTGTCCATCAACGCACCGAGAACCCCGTGAGGAAAGACAAGACGATGAACGTTCTCACCAAGCGCCTGGCACTGGCCGGCGCCCTGCTGATCGCCGGCGCCGGGTTGAGCGCGTGCGGCGTGGCGGACACAGTCGAGGAGACGGTCGAGCAGGTCTCGGCCGCCACCACCCTGGCGAAGGGCGTGCCGGGCCGCACCACTCCGGCGTTCCACTACTCGGTCAAGGGCGGGCAGCAGTCGTTCAGCGGCGTGCTGGACGCCCCGCACAAGTCGGTCACCAGTGACTTCTTCGAGAAGATCCCGGACTCCGAGATGACCCTGACGATGAAGTTCCTGGTCATCGAGAAGCAGGCGTGGGCGAAGATCGCCTTCGACAACGCGCCGGCCGGCGCCGGGCTGCCGAAGTTCCCGAAGAAGTGGATGAAACTCGACCAGGGCAAGCTCTCCAAGGACTCGGCCGAGGACCTCACCTACGCCGGTGAGACCGACCCGGGTTACGTGAGCACGCTGCTGACCGCCGCCGCCGATCTCAAGGAGACCGGTACGGGCACGTACGCCGGCACCACCGACCTGACCAAGTCGACCGAGGCCGAGATCGTCGACGCGGACACTCTCAAGGCGCTCGGCGAGAAGGCGAAGGCCGTACCGCTGGAGGTGACCCTCGACGGTGCGGGCCGGGTCACCCGGGCCGTCGTGAAGATCCCGGCGGCCGGCAAGGCGAAGGCGGTCACCTACGAGGTCGTCTACGACCAGTACGGCAAGGCGTCCCCGATCCAGGCCCCCGCCGACGCGGTCGCCGCGACGGCGGACGCCTACGAGTTGCTGAACGGCTGATCGGGGAGCACCGGCGGCGCCGCTGCCGGCAGCGCGGGCGATCAACGGGGGTCCGCGCCGCCGGCGGCGGTGTCCTGCCGTGCGTTCCCGGCGTTCTGTGGTGGGATCGACGCATGGGTTCGAGCCATGAGTACGTCTTCGTCGGCTGCTACACCGGTGACAAGGGAGGTGAGGGGGACGGCATCACGCTGTTGCGGCGTGATCCGGTGACCGGGGACCTGACCCGGCTCGGGCTGGCCGCCCGTACCCCTTCGCCGTCCTTCCTGGCGCAGCACCCGACCCTCCCCGTCCTGTACGCGGTGAACGAGCTGGATCAGGGCACGGTCTCGGCCTTCGCGGTGGGGCCGGACTGCTCGCTGGTCCCGTTGACGACGCGGCCGACCGGCGGCTCGGATCCGTGCCACCTGGCGGTCACCGGCGACGGGCGGCATCTGGTGGTGGCCAACTACGCGAGCGGCTCGGTGTCGGTGCACCCGCTCGACGGCGACGGTGTGCCGGGGGAGCGCAGCGACTCGCTGACGCTGACCGGCGCCGGCCCCGACGCGGAACGTCAGACCGGCCCGCACGCGCACCAGGTGGTCCCGGACGGCGCCGACGTGCTGATCTCGGACCTGGGGTCGGACCGGGTGTGGCGGGCCCGCCTGGACTCGAACACGGGCCGTCTGGGCCTGCCGGAGACCGCGGTGGAGGCGAAGCCGGGCACCGGCCCCCGGCACCTGGTGCGGTCGGCTGACGGGGCACTGCTGGTGGTCGGCGAGCTGACCGGCACGCTCAGCTGGCACCGCCCGGCCGGCGCTCCGGTGCTGGAGCCGCGCGGCGAGATCGCCACCAGCACCTCGGCCGGGCCGGTCTATCCGTCGGAGATCACGATGGGCCGGGACGGCCGGTTCGTCTATGTGGCGAACCGTGGACCGGACACCGTCTCGACCTTCGCCTGGGACGGTGACGACGTCACGTTGATCGCCGAGGTGCCGGTGAGCGGGGTGTGGCCGAGGCACATGGTCCTGCTCGGCGATCACCTCTACGTGACCAATCAACGTTCACACAACGTGACCGTTTTCCGCATCGACCCGGAGACCGGAATTCCGGGACTCCAAGGTGAACCGACTGGTGAACCGACTCCGACCTGCCTGCTCCGGTGGAATCCGCCGATGATCAGGTCATAGGGAAGTTCGGACATTGCGGCGTGTCGGTTGCGAAAATACTTCAAAACCGGCATGTCGCAGGTCAAAGTTGATACACATCGAGACGGCGTCATCACGGTGGGTGTTTTCTAGATCGGGAAGCGCCAATCTGAGTAATTTTCGTCCGAACGTATATGGCATTCAGCTTCGGACATGCGCACTATAGAGCGCGTGTCTGGCCGCCATCGTAGAAACTTCAACTCAAAGGGAGCGGGCGTCGTCGGAGGTGCGATGGCGATAGTCGTCGTAATTGCGGGGACGTACCTGGGCTATCAGCAGTTCGCCGCCTCCGGATGCTCCGGATCCGTGCGACTGAACGTAGCCGCAGCTCCCGAGATCGTGCCCGCCATCAAGTCGGTCGCCGATCAGTGGACCAAGGCGGGTGCCGCAGTCGACGGCACCTGCATCGCGGTCGACGTCACCGACGAACTCCCGGCGACGATCGCGAGCGCGGTCACCCGCGACCACTCGGTCGCCCTCATCGGCCTCAACCCGGCCCCCGACGCCAAGCAGGTTCCGGACGTGTGGGTTCCGGACTCCTCCACCTGGCTGCTCCGCATCCAGACCGAAGCCGCCGGCTTCCTGCCGCGGACCGCCACGTCGGTCGCGCAGAGCCCGCTCGTGCTGGCGATGCCGGAGCCGATCGCGAAGACCTTCGGCTGGCCGAAGAAGTCGATCGGCTGGGGCGACCTGCTGACGAACTTCTCCACCGCCGAGCCGCTCCAGGTCGGCATCATGGACCCGACGCAGGACGCGTCCGGCCTGACCAGCCTGCTGGCGCTCAGCCAGGCCTCCGGCGCTGTCGGCGGCGACCCGATCGAGGCCCTCAAGGCCAAGTCGCGGGCGCTCACCGCGCTGGACACCAACAAGGCCGTGCTGCGCGAGGAGCTGGTCGCGAAGTTCCCCAAGTCGGAAGCCGACATCGGCAGCAGCAACACGGTGAGCGCGGCGCCACTGTCCGAGGAGGACGTGGTCGCCTACAACGCCGAGCGCCCGGCCATCCCGCTCAGCGCCATCTACATGGAGCCGAGCCCGGCGCCGCTGGACTACCCGTACACGATCATGCCGCAGGTGGTGGACGAGCAGAAGAAGAACGCCGCCGAGGACCTGCTCGAGCAGCTGCAGTCCGTCGTCGCCAAGAACGCGCTGGCCGCGGCCGGTCTGCGGGCGCCCGACGGCAGCTACGGCGCGAACTTCCCGGCCCCGATGGGCGCGCCCAAGGCGTCCCCGGCGGTCACCCCCGCCGCCACCAAGTCGGCCGAGGGCACCGCGGCGTCGGCCGCTCTCACCGGCGCCGACCTGAGCGCGGTGGTCGGTGGCTGGATCGCGACCACCAAGCCGGGTCAGGCACTCACCGTGTTCGACACGTCCGGCTCGATGGCCGAGACGGTGCCGACCGCCGGTGGCAAGACCCGGGCGCAGGTGACCCAGGCGGCCGCCAGCGTGGGCCTCTCTCTCTTCAGTAACAAGTGGTCGGTCGGCGTGTGGCGGTTCTCCACCGACGAGAACGGCACGAAGCCCTGGCGGCAGCTGGTCGGGATCACCTCGCTGACCACCGGCCGGGAGAAGCTGCAGAACTCGATCGCGCAGCTCGACCCGAAGCAGAACGGCGGCACCGGCCTCTACGACACGGTTCTCGACGCGTACAACCACGTGAAGAAGAACTACTCGTCGCAGAAGATCAACTCGGTGATCCTCTTCACCGACGGCGCCAACGAGAACGCTGACGGCCTCACCAAGGAGCAGGTCGTCGCCGCGCTCAAGAAGGCCCAGGACCCGAAGAGGCCGATCCGCCTCGTGCTCATCGGCATAGGCGACAAGGTCAGCGTGGACGAGCTGAAGATGCTGCGGGACGCCCTCCCGAACAGCAACAGCGGTGTCTTCCTGGCCCCCGACCCCACGAAGATCACCAGCATCTTCGCGCAGGCCATCGGCTCGCGAACGGGCGTCATCTAGGCAGGAGCAACACCCAAGGCGGCCGTCGTCCCTCTCACCGAGGGCCGGCGGTCGCCGTTTTTCAAACCCCGCAGCGGTACGCCGACCCGCCCGCCCAACCTCAGCGTGGCGATCCGTGGCGCGGATCGAGCCACAGGTCACCACGCGTGCCGGTTCCAGCCGCGGCGCGGATCGAGCAGTCCGTCTCCACGTCAGGTGAAGCGGCGTAGCCAGGCGGCCGGGTCGTCGCGTACCGCCTGGATGATCGTGTCGGCCGCGCCCCGCATCGCCGCGTCCGGCCCGAGTGCCGCCGGGCGCAACGCGACCGGCGCGAGGCCCGCGGTCAGGACCCGTCGCCGTAGCTCCGCCTCGATGCCCTCGCGCAGCGTGCCGAAGATCGGGGCGTAGGCGCCACCGAGCACGATGACCGGCACGTCGAGCAGGTTGACCACAGCCGACAGTGCGATCCCGAGTGCGGCGGCGGCCAGTTGTTCGTCGCGGGCCAGCGCCTCCTGCCCGGCGTACTGCTCCAGGCACCCCCGGGCGCCGCACCGGCACGGCCGCCCGTCGGGATAGACGGTGACGTGCCCGATCTCGCCGCTCCAGCCCCGCACGCCGCGGTAGAGCTCGCCGTCGATCACCAGCCCCGCGCCGATGCCGATCTCCCCGGAGACGTACAGAAACGAATGCCGGGCCCCGTCGCCAGGCGAGAAGGAGGCGCGGAGTTCGCCGAGGGCGGCCAGGTTCGCCTCGTTGTCGACGGTGATCGGGAGGTCGGCCAGCTCCGGGACGGCGAGCAGGGCGGCGGCCGCGTCCACGTCCTGCCAGCCCAGGTTGGGGGCCACCCGGACCAGGCCGTCGGCGACCAGGCCGGGCACCGCCAGCGTGGCGCCGGCGACGATCAGCCCGTCGGCCTCGGCGGCGAGCCGGGCGGCCGCGGCGAGCCGCCCGAGCGTGGCGAGCGCCTGAGCCTGCTCGACCGGCCGCTGGTCGGCGTGTTCGACCTGGCGGTGGCGGACGGCGCCGGTCAGGTCGACGACGCACGCGGCCAGATAGTCGACGTTGATCTCCAGGCCGAGCCCGGCCGGCCCGGCCGAGGTGAGCGCGAGCCCTGCCGCGGGCCGCCCGGCGCCGGTGCGTGGCGGCGGATCGACCTCGACGAGCAGCCCGCCGGCCACTAGGTCGTCGACAAGGGCGGAAACGGTCGCGCGGGTCAGTCCGGTGGCCGCCGCGACGGCTGCGCGGGAGGGCGGATATGTGCTGTTTGCCGCGGTGTGCAGGACCAGCGCGAGATTATGGGCGCGCACGCTTGCCTGGCGCACCGGAGTTGTGGAGGCGGCCAACACGCCCTTGACAGTGCCATACCGCGGTCAAATAATTCAACCACTAAACAATTTCCGGGAGGTTACCCGTGTCCGTCCAGCCCACACGCGACGACAAGTTCTCCTTCGGTCTCTGGACCGTCGGCTGGCAGGCCCGCGACCCGTTCGGTGACGCCACCCGCCCGGCCCTCGACCCGGTCGAGGCCGTCCACAAGCTCGCCGAGGTCGGCGCCTACGGCATCACGTTCCACGACGACGACCTGGTCCCGTTCGGCACCGACGCGCAGACCCGGGACGGCATCGTCGCCGGCTTCAAGAAGGCGCTCGACGAGACCGGCCTGATCGTGCCGATGGTGACCACCAACCTGTTCACCCACCCGGTGTTCAAGGACGGCGGCTTCACCAGCAACGACCGCAACGTCCGCCGCTACGCGCTGCGCAAGGTGCTGCGCCAGATGGACCTCGGCGCCGAGCTGGGCGCCAAGACCCTGGTCCTCTGGGGTGGCCGGGAGGGCGCCGAGTACGACTCGGCCAAGGACGTGCAGGCCGCCCTCGACCGCTACCGGGAGGCCCTCAACCTGCTCGCGCAGTACTCCGAGGACCGTGGTTACGGCTTCCGCTTCGCCATCGAGCCGAAGCCGAACGAGCCCCGCGGCGACATCCTGCTCCCGACCGCCGGCCACGCCATCGCGTTCACCCAGGAACTCGACCGTCCCGAGCTGTTCGGCATCAACCCGGAGGTCGGTCACGAGCAGATGGCCGGGCTCAACTTCACCCAGGGCATCGCCCAGGCGCTGTGGCACGGCAAGCTGTTCCACATCGACCTGAACGGCCAGCACGGCCCGAAGTACGACCAGGACCTGGTCTTCGGCCACGGTGACCTGCTCAGCGCGTTCTCCCTGGTCGACCTGCTGGAGAACGGCGGCGTCGACGGCGCCCCGGCCTACGAGGGCCCGCGGCACTTCGACTACAAGCCGTCGCGTACCGAGGACTTCGACGGCGTCTGGGAGTCGGCCCGCGCCAACATCAAGATGTACCTGCTGCTCAAGGAGCGGGCCAAGGCGTTCCGCGCCGACCCCGAGGTGCAGGCCGCGCTGGCCGCCGCGAAGGTCGCCGAGCTGGGCGTGCCCACCCTGAACCCGGGCGAGAGCTACAGCGACCTGCTCGCCGACCGCAGCGCGTTCGAGGACTTCGACGCCGACGCCGCGGGCGCGCAGGGCTACCACTTCGTCAAGCTCAACCAGCTCGCCATCGAGCACCTCATCGGGGCCCGGTAATCATGGCGCTCGTCGCCGGGATCGACAGCTCGACGCAGTCGTGCAAGGTCGTGATCCGCGATGCCGAGACCGGGAAGCTGGTCCGGCAGGGCCGGGCCGCCCACCCGGACGGCACCGAGGTCCACCCGGACGCCTGGTGGGCCGCGCTCCAGCAGGCGATCGAGGAGGCCGGCGGCCTGGACGACGTGGCCGCCGCCTCGATCGCCGGGCAGCAGCACGGCATGGTCGCGCTCGACGAGAACGGCGAGGTGGTCCGCCCGGCGCTGCTGTGGAACGACACCCGCAGCGCCGGCGCGGCCGCCGACCTGATCGCCGAACTGGGCGGCGGCGCGGCGTGGGCGGACGCGGTCGGCATCGTGCCGGTCGCCAGCTTCACCCTGACCAAGCTGCGCTGGCTGGCCCGCCACGAGCCGGAGAACGCGGCGAAGGTGGCCGCGGTCTGCCTGCCACACGACTGGCTGACCTGGAAGCTGTCCGGATCGACGTCGCTCAGCGATCTGAAGACCGACCGCAGCGACGCCAGCGGCACGCTCTACTGGTCGGCCAGGACCAACGAGTACCGTCACGATCTGCTGGAGCTCGGGTTTGGCCGGTCACTGATCGTGCCCGAGGTGCTCGGCCCGACCGGGATCGCCGGTCACCTTCGCAACGGTGCTCCGCTGGGCCCGGGCGCCGGGGACAACGCGGCGGCCGCTCTCGGCACCGGCGCGGTTCCGGGTGACGTGATCGTCTCGATCGGCACGTCCGGCACGGTGTTCGCCTCGTCGGAGGTCTCGCCGAACGACCCCTCGGGCACGGTCGCCGGGTTCGCCGACACCACCGGCCGGTTCCTGCCGATCGTGGTGACGCTCAACGCGGCCCGGGTCCTCGACGCGGCGGCGAAACTGCTGAACGTCGGCCACGACGAGTTGTCGAAGCTGGCCCTCAGCACGGAGGCCGGCGCCGACGGTCTGGTTCTGGTGCCGTATCTGGAGGGGGAGCGGACCCCGAACCGGCCGGACGCCACCGGCTCGATCCACGGGCTCACCCTCCGCACGTCGACCCCGGCGCACCTGGCCCGGGCCGCCGTCGAGGGCATGCTGTGCGCGCTCGCCGACGGGCTGGACGCGCTCACCGCGTCCGGGGCGGTCGCCGACCGGATCGTGCTGGTCGGTGGTGGGGCACGGAGTGAGGCGGTCCGCCGCATCGCGCCGGCGCTCTTCGGCAAGCCGGTGGTCGTCCCGCCGCCCGGTGAATACGTCGCCGACGGCGCCGCCCGCCAGGCCGCGTGGGTCACCGCGGGCGGCGACGTCCCGCCGACCTGGTCCGCCGAGACCCCCGAGGTGTACGAGGCGGACGCCGTCCCGTCGATCCGCGAGCAGTACGCCGCGGCCCGGGGCTGAACCACGGCCGGCTCTCACCGCTGTCTCGGAGCGCTCGAGACAGCGGTGAGCTGTTCGTGACAGGCGGGACCGGGTGGATGCCTCTCTCGTGGGTGAGAGCGCCTAGCCGTACCCCATCCAGATCTTTTTGATTTTCTTGTTGTCTTCGCCTTGAAGCGGCATCTACGTGCACAGGAACACCGGCCGTCCCCCGCGGCCGTCATCCCCGCACGTGAGGAAGACCGCAGTGGCAAAGAAGAAATCGGTGGTGTTCGGCCTCGCGGCCGCCATGATCGTGCCGGCCGGCCTGATCGGCTGGTCGATCATGCCGTCGAATGCGGCGACCACTCCGACCGCCGGCGTGGCGTATCAGCTGGTCGTGAAGAAGAGTGGCAAGTGCATCGATGTGCCGTCGGCGTCGACCGCGAACAGCGCGTTGCTTCAGCAGTGGGGTTGTACCGCGAATTCGACGTGGCAGCAGTTCAAGCTGGTGGCGTCGGGTAGCAACTTCCTGATCCAGAACGTGAACAGCGGCAAGTGCATCGACGTGCCGTCGGCGTCGACGACCTCGGGCACGCAGTTGCAGCAGTACACGTGTGTCGGTTCGCAGACCAACCAGCAGTGGAAGCTCGCGGCGTCGGGCACCGACACGTTCCAGATCATCAACGTGGGCAACGGGTTGTGCATCTCCGACCAGGGCGCCTCGACCGCGAACGGCGCGGCGATCATCCAGGAGACCTGTACCGCCAACTCGAACAAGCAGTGGGCGTTCACGGCGGTCGTGACCGGCACGTTCACCGTGGCCGCCGACGGCACCGGGACCTACCAGACCGTGCAGGCCGCGATCGATGCGGTCGGCACCGGCAACACCAGCCAGAAGACGATCACCATCAAGCCCGGCACCTACCGGGAGATCGTGACGATCCCGTCGACCAAGCCGTTCATCACGCTCCAGGGTGGCGGTGACTCCAACGACGACGTGGTGATCGTCAACAACCGCAGCAACGCCGGCGGTTACGGCACCTCGGGCAGCGCCACGCTCTTCGCCAACGGCAAGGAGTTCAACGCGGTCAACCTGACGATCTCCAACGACTACGGCGAAGGGTCGCAGGCGGTCGCCGCGAACCTGAACGCCGACCGGCTGGTCTTCGACAACGTCCGGTTCCTCGGCGCGCAGGACACCCTGCTGGTCAACAGCGGCCGGGCCTACGTCAAGGGCGGTTACGTGGAGGGGACCGTCGACTTCATCTTCGGCTCCGGCACGGCGGTCTTCAACGGCACCAAGATCTACCAGAAGCGCAGCACGGGTGGCCCGATCACGGCGGCCCGGACCGACGCGGCGAACGCCTACGGCTTCCTGATCTACAAGAGCACCATCACCGGCGCGACGAACAACACCACCCAGCTCGGCCGGCCGTGGGGCCCGAATGCGCAGGTGCTGTTCCGCGAGTCGAGTCTGAGCGCGACCATCAAGACCGCGCAGCCCTGGACCGACATGTCGGGGAATGTCTGGCAGAACGCGCGTTTCCTGGAATACAAGAACACCGGGTCGGGCGCGACCACCAACAGCAACCGGCCGCAGCTGAGCGACTCGCAGGCCGCGAACTACACCCCGCAGAAGTATCTCGCGGGCACCGACTCCTGGAACCCGGTGGGTTGATCATGAAGAAGAAGCGCATCCTGCTGGCCGCCGCGATCCTGGCTGTCCCGACCGCGTTCGTCGGCTGGTCGATCATGCCGTCGAATGCGGCGACCGCCCCCACCGTGGGCACCACCTACCAGCTGGTCGTGAAGAAGAGCGGCAAGTGCATCGATGTGCCGTCGGCGTCGACGGCGAACAGCGCGTTGCTTCAGCAGTGGGGTTGTACCGCGAATTCGACGTGGCAGCAGTTCAAGCTGGTCGCGTCGGGTAGCAACTTCCTGATCCAGAACGTCAACAGCGGCAAGTGCATCGACGTGCCGTCGGCGTCGACGACCTCGGGCACGCAGTTGCAGCAGTACACCTGTGTCGGTTCGCAGACCAACCAGCAGTGGCGGCTCGCGGCGTCGGGCACCGACACGTTCCAGATCATCAACGCCGGCAACGGGCTGTGCATCTCCGACCAGGGCGCCTCGACCGCGAACGGCGCGGCGATCATCCAGGAGACGTGCACCGCCAACAGCAACAAGCAGTGGGCGTTCACCCCGGTGTCGGGTCGCTCCTGGGCGTCCACCCCGGACGGCTTCGCCTCGACCGGCGGCGGCACCACAGGTGGCGCGGCCGGCGCCACGGTCACCGTGTCCACGCTGGCCGACCTGACCAAGTACGTCACCGCGACCGAGCCCTACGTGATCAAGGTGGCCAAGGCCATCACGATCACGCCGAAGGGCACCGAGCTCAAGGTGCAGTCCAACAAGACCATCGTCGGCGTCGGCACCTCGGGCGAGATCGTCGGCGGTGGATTCTTCCTCGGCGCCGGCGTCAAGAACGTCATCATCCGCAACCTCACCATCCGCGACACGCAGATGACCGAGGACGACCCGGACGACAAGACGTACGACTACGACGGCATCCAGATGGACACCGCCGACCACATCTGGATCGACCACAACAAGATCACCCGGATGAACGACGGCATGATCGACAGCCGTAAGGACACCACGTACCTGACCGTGTCCTGGAACGTGCTGGACACCGGGAACAAGGCGTTCGGCATCGGCTGGACCGAGAACGTCACCTCGCGCATGACGATCCACCACAACTGGATCAAGAACACCGTGCAGCGGAACCCGAGCACCGACAACGTGGCCTACGCCCACCTCTACAACAACTACCTGCAGAACATCACGTCGTACGGCAACCTGTCGCGCGGCAGCACGAAGATGGTTCTGGAGAACAGCTACTTCGACAACGTCGTGAACCCGTTCTACAACGACACGTCGGCCGCCCAGCTCAAGCAGAGCGGCAGCATCGTCAAGAACTCGTCGGGCAAGCAGCAGACCAACGGCTCGGCCTTCGACCCGGCGAGCTTCTACTCGTACACCCTGGACGCGGCGTCCGACGTCCCGGCGCTGCTGGCCACCTACGCCGGCCCGCAGGCGAACATCGGCAACTGATCATCACGAGGCGGGGGGGCGCGCCGGGCGCCCCGCCGGCAGATTGACGGCCCGTTAAAAGGCCCCCCCGGGGGGACACGGGATAAATAAAGGGAGGGGTAG
>NZ_JBEZXU010000014.1:0-201816 GCF_040638175.1 Actinoplanes sp. NPDC026670 | reverse complement strand
CTATCTCTTCCCGTTCCGCCACACTCAACCGCGCCGCCATCACAGCATCCCATCAAGATCCATCGACAGTGATGCAACGAAGTATTGACTCCGCCCCGACAGGAAGAAAGCTGCAAGGTCTCCCCGGCGCAGTAGACCTTGCACGACAAACCACTCCCAGACATGAATAAACGTGCAAGATCGGCGCGAGGGTGGAGAACCGTGCAAGATCGCCGCGAGGGTGGGGAACCGGGCAATATCGGCGCGAGAGTAGCGAACCGGGCAGGATCGGCGCGAGAGTGGCGAACCGGGCAAGATCGGCGTGAGGGTGGCGAACCGGGCAAGATCGCTGCGAACGTGGAGAACCGTGCAAGATCTACGAGGGTCGGCTCGGGCTGGATCCTCTTCGAGCACGACATTCCCGCCCCGGCCCGGTGTCGCGGTCGCATGCGTGACCGGCGCGACAGTCCGATGGCGGCGGGACAGCGGGGAGCCGGGACGACGGGGAGGGCGACCAGGCAGTTCGGCTGGCGGACGGTCGGTGGCGGATGTGAGGAGGCGATTCGGCCGACAGCGGTGGGTGGGGGCGGGGGGTTTGGCTCACGGGTGGGCGGGGGTGGCCGATGTGACTACATGTGACGGCGGACGTGATCGAGGATCCGGAGCGACTGCGGGCGCTCCGGGCCACCGGGCTGCTGGAGCACGGCACCGTCGTGACCGGGCTCGATCGGCTCACCCGGCTGGCGACGAGGCTGCTCGATGTTCCGGCCGGTGTGGTCACCCTGATCGAGCCGGATCGGCAGGTCTTCGCCAGTCACTGTGGGCTGACCGGGGAACTGGCCGAGAAACGACAGACCCCGATCGCCTACTCGTTCTGCCAGTACGTCGTGGCGGACTCCGCTCCGATGGTGGTACGCGATGCCCGTACCGATGAAAGGCTCTCCGGAAATCCGGCAATCGGTGAGTATCAGGCGATCGCCTATGCCGGATTTCCGCTTCGTGATCCGGACGGGCACGTCCTCGGGTCGTTCTGTGTCTTCGACGGCGAGCCGCGGGCCTGGAGCGAACGCGACGTGGCGGTTCTCGGGGATCTCGCGCAGGAGGCCGAGGCGGAGATCGCGCTGCGGGTCAGCCAGGGGCAGTTGCTGCTGGCCGCGGCCAGGACGCAGACGATCCTGGACACCTGCCCGGACGCGTTCATCTCGATGGATCACGCCGGGCATGTGACGGCCTGGAATCATGCGGCTGAGCTGCTGTTCGGGTTCCCGACTGCGGAGGCGCTGGACCGGCCGCTGGCCGAGCTGATCATTCCGGCGCCGCAACGGGCGGCGCACACGCAGGGTCTGGCGCGGGTCGCCGAGACGGGGACGTCGGTGCTGGCCGGGCAGCGGACCGAGCTGACCGCCGTCGATCGGGGCGGACGGGAGTTCCCGGTCGAGATGAGCCTGTCCGTGGACATCTCCGGTGAGCAGCCGATGTTCCACGCGTTCGTGCACGACATCAGCGGGCGGCGGGCCGAGCAGCAGCAGCTCGAATCGGAGCGGCAGCAGCTGGCCGAGGAACGGTCGTTCCTGGCGGCGCTGCTCGACAGCCTGGACACCGGGGTGGTGGCGTGCGGCAGTGACGGGCGGCTGCGGCTGTTCAACCGGGCGTTGCGGGAGGCGCACGACACGACCGAGGAGCCGCTCGGCCCGGAGGAGTGGGCGCGGGCCTATCAGTTGTACGCGGCCGACGGCCGTACCCCGCTCAAGCCTGAGGATGTGCCGCTGGCCAGGGCGTTCACCGGGGAGCAGGTGCACGGGGAGCAGCTGGTGGTGCGGCCGCCGGGCCGTCCGATGACCAGGTACATGACCAATGCCCGGCCGATCGAGCTCGGTGACGGCCGCCGGGCCGGGGCGGTCGCGGCCATGCACGACATCACCGCCGCGTACCGGGCCGACCGGTTGTTGCGCTGCCAGCATGCGGCGGCCGCGGCGCTGGCCGAGGCGACGACCGCCGGGCAGGCCGCCGCGGCGGCCACCGCCGCCGTCGGGGAGCAGCTCGGCTGGGCGTGCGCGGAGTACTGGGAGGTCGACGAGGACCGTGAGCAGGTGGTACGGGCCAGCTCCTGGACCCGTCCCGGCCTGGATCTGTCGGCGTTCACCGGCGCCGGCCCGCTCTCGTTCGAGCGGGGGCAGGGTCTGGCCGGCCTGGTCTGGAAGCGCGGCGCCGAGGTGTGGAGCAGCCGGATCGCCGAGGAGGCCGACAAGCCCGGGCGGCTACGGGAGGGTGTCCGGGCCGGCCTGGTCACCGGGATCGGCCTGCCGGTGCGCAGCGGCCGCCGCTGCGCCGGGGTGATCGCCTTCTACCTGGACGAGACGACCCCCTGCGACCCGGACGTGCTGAACATGCTGCGGGTGGTGGCCGCCCAGGTGAGCCGTTTCGTGGAGCGCCGCCGGGCCGAGGATCTGACGCTCGCGCTGTCGGCGGCCCGGCGTGACCTGGACCGGATGATCGAGCACGTCGACGACTACCTGTGGACCGTGCAGGTGCATCCGGACGGGCGGGTCGAGTCGGTCTACGCCAGTCCGAACGGCACGGGTGTGTTCGGTTCGGTGCTGCCGGTCGACGCGGACATGGCCGAGGTGCTCGCCGCGCGTATCCACCCGGACGATCTGCCGCTGTTCGGCGAGTTCCACGCCACCGTCGGCGCCGGGCAACCGGCCGAGGTGGAGGTGCGGGTGATCGGTTTCGACGGGGTGGTCCGCTGGGTGTGGACCCGGGCGACCTGCCGCCACGACGAGGACGGCCGCCTGTTCGTCGACGGCATCTGCACCAACATCACCGAGCGCCGGGAGCTCGCCGACCAGCGCGAGCAGCACGTGGTGCAGCTGGAGCGGCTGGACCGGATGAAGGACGAACTGGTCGCCGTCGTCAGTCATGAGCTGCGCAATCCGATCGGGGTGATCGCCGCCTACACCGAGGAACTGCTCGACGATCCGGCGCTCGCCGGGCGGCGGGAGCTGCAGGTCATCGAACGCAGCAGCGCCCATCTGCTGAACCTGGTGCAGGACCTGCTCGACCTGGCCCGCCTGGACGCCGGCCACGACACCATCGACCCGCGGCCGGTGACGATCGCCCGGCTGCTGCGTGAGGCGGTGCAGGCGCATCAGCCGTCGGCGGCGACCGCGAACGTCACGATCGTCACCGATCTGGCGCCGGTGCCGATCGTCGACGGGGATGCCGGCCGGCTGCGGCAGGTGCTGGACAACCTGCTGTCGAACGCGGTCAAGTACACCCCGGCCGGTGGCACGGTGACGGTGTGCAGCCGCGACGACGGGGACACGGTGACGCTCACGATCGCCGACACCGGCATCGGATCCCGGCCGAGCAGTACCCGAAGCTGTTCACCAGGTTCTTCCGGGCCAGCACGGCGACCAGCCGTGGCATCAAGGGCACCGGGCTCGGGCTGGCCGTGACGCACGCCATCGTGACCGCGCATCACGGCACCATCATCGCCCGGCCGTGCCCGCGGGGCGGGACCGAGTTCGTCGTGACGCTGCCGGTCAGGGCAGCAGCGGCATGACCCCGCAGTTGCTCTTCGCAGTCTTGCCGGCCAGCCGCTGGGACAGCCAGTCGACCGCCGTGCCCTGGTCGGTGAGCAGCGGTCCGAAGTGGTTGAGCAGCGGGCTCACCGTCCACGGCAGGGTCACCGGGGCGTAGACGACCGAGCCGCCGAGGCGGCACCAGGACGAGGCCAGGGTACGGGCCTGGCCGTGCGGCACCAGGTTGTCGAAGACCCCGGTCGCCACCCGGACCACGCCGGCCGGTTTACGGGTGCCGATCAACTGCTTGCCGATGTACGCCTGGAGCACCGGCTCGGCGTTGATGATGTCGGTGACCGACTGCCCGCCGGTGGTCCAGGCGGTGCTGCGGCGGCCGGCGTACGCGAAGATCGCGTCCCCCACGCACATCGTGGACAGGTCGGCCAGCACGGCTTTGCCGGAGGCGCTCAGGTATCTGTCGAGCAGTGGCCGCAGGCCCGGCTCGGCCTGGGCGAATCCGTTGACCGACCAGCCCAGCGCGCCGAGCAGCTCGCTGCCGTCGATCGCCTTGGTGACGGCGGCCAGGTCGGCCGGGGGCGCGCCGGCGTAGGTGGCGGTCACCTTGACGTCGGGCGCGTAGGTCGACTGCAGTTCGGCCGCCGAGGCCACCGCGCCGCCGCCCTGGCTGTAGCCGTAGAGCCCGATCGGCGAGTTCGCGGTGAGCGACGTGCCGGGCAGGGCGCGGGCGGCGCGGGCGGCGTCGAGCACGGCGTGCCCGGAGTCGACCCGGTTGACGTAGGTGTGCAGCCGGTCGGTGGTCCCGAGCCCGGGGTAGTCGGTCTGGACGACGGCGATGCCCTTGGCGAGCAGGCGGTAGATGGCCAGCACCTCGTAGCCGATCGAGACGGTCGTCTGCCCGTCGCCGGCGCCGAGGACGAGGCCGCGCTGAAGGGCGAGCGAGGTGGAGCACTGGTCGCCCTGGCCCATCGTGCCCGGGGCGAGGACCACGAGTGGGCGGGGTCCCTTCCAGGTGGCGGCCGGTTCCAGGTAGGCGCCGGTGACGGCGACCGGGTTGCCGGTGGAGTCGGTGGACTTGTACATGATCCGGGTGGCCCGGCCGGGCAGGGTGCCGTCGATGCCGGGCAGGGACAGTGCGAGCGGCAGCGCCTCTGTGCGGATCAGGGCGCCGTCGGCGGTGGGGAGCGTGGCGGGCGGGGTGTAGAAGTCGGGGACGGTGATGCCGCGGGAGACGACCGCGGCGTGGGCCGGGCTGCCCGCGACGAGCAGCGCGGCAGTGATCAGAGCGACGGAGAGACGGGTGCGTACGGACATGTACGGCCTCCGGGAACTCAGCTGTGTTACCGGACGGTAACCAGACGAACCGAGGGTTCCCAGAGGTTTCATTTCTCAGCTGTTACGGGGCGGCGTCGCGGCCCGCGAGGTAACCGAACACCACGGCCGGCGCGATCGTCGACCCCGGACCGGGATAGGTCCGTCCCATGACCGACGCCGACGTGTTCCCGGCCGCGTAGAGCCCGGGAATCACCGCGCCGGACCCGTCGAGGACCCGGCCCGCCTCGTCGGTGAGCAGCCCGCCCTTGGTGCCGAGGTCACCCGGCACCAGCTGGACCGCGGTGAACGGCCCCTTCTCGATCGTGCCGAGATTGGGGTTGGGTTTCACGCCCGGGTCGCCGTAGTAGTTGTCGTAGACGGTGCGGCCCCGGCCGAAATCCTCGTCGACGCCGCCGCGGGCGAACCCGTTGAACCTGTCGACGGTGGCGCGCAGCCGGCCCGGGTCCATGTCGAGCACCCCGGCGAGTTCCTCGATGGTCGCCGCGGACCTGACGATCCCGGCCGCCCGCAGCTTCTTCGTGCCCTGGAGAAACGCGTTGAACAGGTACCGGCGGCGGTGCCGGGTGTCGAGGATCAGCCAGGCCGGGATGGCGTCGCGGGCCAGCAGGGCGTGTCCGAAGTCGATGTAGCTGGCCGACTCGTTGGTGAACCGGTCGCCCGCCTGGTCGACGACGATGCTGTACGGCATCGACCGCTCGGAGAGGACGAACTGGTGGTGCCCGTCGCCGAGCGGCACCGACGCGCCCCACCAGGCGTCGTCCATCAGCGCGACCTGCGCGCCGGCGTCGCGGGCGATGCGGATCGGGTCGCCGAGGTCGCCCTCGGCGGCGCTGCTGTAGCCGGACACCCCGTGGTGTTCCTTGCGCCATTCGGCGTTCTGCGCGAAGCCTCCGCCGCCCAGGATCACGCCGCGGCGCGCCCGGATGCGGGTGCCGCCGCCGACGACCGCGCCGGTCACCGCGCCGCCGGCGTCGCGGACCAGATCGGTCAGCGGTGTGTTCAGCAGAACCTCGACACCCTGCTTGAGCAGGATGGACATCAGGTTGGCGGTCAGCGCGCCGCCGATCCCGAAGAGACGTTTCCCAGAGACCAACCCCCATATCGTACGGAAGACGAATCTCGCCCCGCGCAGGAAGCCACCGGGTGTGGACCAGGCCCGCGACAGCAGCCACACGTCGTCGGTCTTGAGGGGCGCCGGGATGCTGTCGCGCCCCCGGAAGGTCGCGAACCAGTCGCCGAGCCGGCGTGTGTCGAAGGGTTCCGCCTCGATGCCGCGGCCGGTCATGCCGCCGGGCCGGTCCGGGTAGTAGTCGGGGTACTCCTTGGCGACCGCCCACCGCACGCCGAGCTTCTCGAGGAAGGTGTACACCTCGGGCACCGTCTCGACGAACGCCCGCCGGCGTTCCGGCGAGCTGGCCGGCCCGGCGTCGCCGATGGCCGCCGCCATGTAGGTGAGCGCCTTGTCGACCGAGTCGGTCCCGCCCATCGCCGGGTGCGTCGGCATCCACAGTCCGCCGCCGCTGAGCGCCGTGGTCCCGCCCCACTTGGCGGTGCTCTCCACGATCAGCACCTCGGCGCCGCGGTCGGCGGCGGCGATGGCGGCCGTCATCCCGGCCGCTCCGGTGCCCACGACCAGCACGTCCACTTCACGATCCCACACGGCGCCCCTCCGCATCGACTAGCCGATCGGCTATCTTGATGTTGTCGGAAAAGTAGCCGAGCGGCTAGGCGGAGGCAAGGGCCGATAGGGTGATCCGATGGCCGAGAAACGCGCCCGGGAGCGACTGCTGTCCGCGGCCCTGGACCTCTTCACCGAGCACGGCGTGACAGGCACGTCGCTCCAGATGATCGCCGACCGGCTGGGGGTCACGAAGGCGGCCGTCTATCACCAGTTCCCGGCCAAGGAGGAGATCGTCCTGGCCGTGATCGGCCCGCCGCTGGCCGAGCTGGCCCCGATCGCCGAGGCCGCCCAGCGCCGCCGCACCCCGGCCGCCCGCCGCACCGCCGCCCTCACCGGCATCATCGACCTGGTGGTCCGTAACCGGCGGATCGCCGCCGCCCTCACCTTCGATCCGATGGTCAACCAGCTGGTCCGCCGGCACATCGCCATGGAGGTCCTCGAACAACTCCAGGATCTGCTCACCGGCCCCGACCCGGACGACGCCACCCGGGTCGCGGTGACCCTGGTCAGCGGTGGCCTGATGATCGCCGGTTCGGATCCACGGCTGGCCGCCCTCGACGACGCGACGCTGCGCGACCATCTGCTCGCCACGGCCCGGCGGGCGCTGCGCTGATGGAACACGTCCGCCGGGCGTACGGCTCGATCGCCGCCCTCTACATCGACCTGTTCGGCGCCGAGGACAAGGTGCACGCCGACGACCTGGCCCTGATCCGCCGGCACCTGACCGGACGGCCCGGCCCGGTCCTCGACCTGGGCTGCGGGCCCGGCCACCTCACCGCCTGCCTGCGCTCGCACGGCGCCGAGGCGATCGGCGTCGACCTGACGCCGGAGTTCGTCGACCATGCCCGGGCCACCTATCCGGACGGCGACTACCGGCTCGGCTCACTGACCGGCATCGCGTTCCCCGAAGCCTCGGTCACCGGCATCCTGGCCTGGTACTCCACGATCCACCTGCCGCCGCCGGAGCTGGACGCGGTGCTCGCCTCGTTCCACCGTCTGCTCGTGCCGGGCGGCCGGCTGGTGATCGGTTTCTTCACCGGCGACGAGCCCGGCCCGTTCGACCACAAGGTCACCACGGCGTACCGCTGGCCGCCCGGCGAGATGGCCGCCCGCCTCGCCGCCGCCGGATTCACCGAGGTGGAGCGCCTGCTGCGAGCCGACGACCCGGCCCATCGGCCACACGGGGCGATAGCGGCCACCGCCGGGCCGTGAGACTCTTCCGCATCCGGGAATCCACGGCGGATCATCGCGCTTGAACAGGCGGGCGATGAATCGAGGAGAGATCGTGGTCCGGCATCCTGGCGAGGCGCACGACACGGCCCTGTCCGGGCGGCTCAACTGGCTGCGTGCCGGTGTGCTCGGCGCCAACGACGGCATCGTGTCGACCGCGGGCCTGGTGATCGGGGTGGCCGGCGCGACCACCGCGACCGCCCCGATCGCGACCGCCGGCCTGGCCGGGCTGGTGGCCGGGGCGGTGTCGATGGCCCTGGGCGAGTACGTGTCGGTGAGCAGCCAGCGCGACACCGAGCGGGCGCTGCTGGACAAGGAGCGCGCCGAGCTGGCCGAGTTCCCGGACGAGGAGTTCGAGGAGCTGACCGAGCTGTACCGGGCGAAGGGCCTGAGCGCGGCGACCGCCCGTCAGGTGGCCCGGGAGCTCACCGACCGGGACGCGTTCGCCGCGCACGCCGACGTGGAGCTGCACCTCGACCCGGACGAGCTGACCAGCCCGTGGCAGGCGGCCGCGGCCTCGGCGGTGGCGTTCACCGCGGGCTCGCTGGTGCCGCTCGGGGCGATCCTGCTGCCCCCGCCCGGCGCGCGGGTGCTCGTCACGTTCGTGATGGTCGTCGTCGCGCTGGCCGCCACCGGCTACCTGAGCGCCCGGCTCGGCAGCGCCCGCCCGGGACGTGCGGTGGCCCGGCTGGTGCTCGGCGGCGCGGCCGGCATGGCGGTCACGTACGGCATCGGCGCCCTGGTCGGCGCGGCGGCCGGCTGACGTACGCTTCGATCCGTGGGGTTGCTCTTCGGGTCACGCCGATCCGACTCGCCGTGGGTCGACAGCGTCTGGACCAGCACGAGCCGCGGAGTCACCGAGATGACCTCGGTCGCCGGGGTGCACTGGGGCCTGGTCTTCTGGGAGCAGGCCGGTCAGTCGTTCGCCGCGGTCACCGGCCCGGAGACCCGCACCGGCACGGCGCCGGTGCCGGAGGATGCGACCTTCACCGGCATCGAGTTCGCGGTCGGCACCGCACTGCGGGCGCTGCCCACGCCGGCGCTGGTCGACGGTGGGATCGAGCTGCCCGACACCGCCCGCCGGACGTTCCGGCTGGACGGCGGCCGCTGGGAGACACCCGGCCCGGACGACGCCGAGGCCCTGGTCGACCGGCTGGTCCGGGCCGGGATCGTGGTCCGCGATCCGCTCGTCGCCGAGGTGCTGCGCGGCGCGGAGCCGGACGTGTCCGGGCGGACCGTCGAGCGCCGGTTCCGGGCCGCGACCGGTCTGACCAGGGGCGCGATCCGGCAGATCGAGCGGGCCCGCACCGCCGCCGAGCTGCTGGCCGGCGGCACGACGGCCGCCGACGTGATCACCAAACTGGACTACTTCGACGAGCCGCACCTGGCCCGCGCGCTGCGTTCCTACGTCGGGCGCACGGTCCGGCAGCTGCGGGCGGGCGACGTCGGCGCGATCGCGCTGCCCCTCGACGAAGAAAACGGTCAGCGCCGCACGTCGTAGATCAGCTTGAGGATGCCATTGGCGTAACTCTGCGACTCCCGCAGGGTCAGCATGTGCTTGTCCCGGTCGGCCCGCCCGAACAGGCTCTTGCCCGCGCCCAGCAGCACCGGGAAGACCAGCAGGTGGTAGCGGTCGATCAGGCCGGCGTCGGACAGCCGCCGGGCCAGCTCGGCGCTGCCGTGGATGAAGATCGCGCCGCCGTCGCCCTGCTTGAGCGCGGCGACGTCGTCGGTCGAGCGCAGGATCGTCGTCGGCCCCCACCCGTCGGTCAGCGCCTCGCCGGTCAGCGTGGACGACACCACGTACTTGGGCAGGTCCTTGTAGGCGGCATGGTCCTCGGAGCCGGGCCAGACCGGGGCGAACGCCTGGTAGCTGCGCCGGCCGAACATCAGCGCCGTGGTGTCGGCGAGTTCCTCGCCCTTCAGCGACCACGCCTCCGGCACGAACTCGAGGTCCTTGAACACCCAGCCGCCGCCGCGGTGCTCCTCGCCGGGCCCGCCGCCGGGCGAGTCCACGACGCCGTCGAGCGACATGAAACCGGTGTAGACCAGGTCACGCATGGTGTCTCCTCATGCTCGGGGGCTGCCTGGTCCACGCTAGGGCCCGGCCCCGGCCGCCGTCTTGGACAGAAACGACAGGGTGGTACTCGCGGTCCTACCGAGGAGTGGTCCCTGGATGGGCCTCCCGGACCGGCGGAGGGTGGTGGCATGTCAAAAATCGTGCTCATCACCGGCGCCAACAAGGGACTCGGCTTCGAGGCGGCCCGCCGGCTCGCCCAGCTCGGGCACACCGTACTGGTCGGGTCCCGGGACGCCGACCGGGGCCGCAAGGCCGCCGCCGAGATCGGTGGCCGGTTCGTGGCGCTCGACGTCACCGACGACGCCTCGGTCGCCGCGGCCGCCGCCGACGTCACGGCCGTCGAGGGCCGGCTCGACGTGCTGATCAACAACGCCGGCATCGCCGGGCCGCAGACCCAGGCCACCGAGCTCGCCGCAGGCGAAGCGGTCCAGGTCTTCGAGACCAACGTCATCGGCATCGTACGGACGACCGGCGCCTTCCTGCCGTTGTTGCGGGCGGGCACCGACCCGGCCGTCGTGAACGTCAGCAGCGGCCTGGGCTCACAGGCGCTCACCCACGACCCGAACCGGATCGAGTCGTCGGTGGTGGCGCCGCTCTACAACGCGTCGAAGGCGGCCGTCACCATGATGACCGTGCAGTACGCGAAGGCGTTCCCCGGAATCCGGTTCAACGCGGTCGACCCCGGATACACCGCGACCGATCTGAACGGGCACAGCGGCCCGCAGACGGTGACCGAGGGAACCGACGCGATCGTCACGTGCGCGACCGAGGAACCGGGCGCCGGCACCGGCCGCTACCTGGACCGATTCGGCCCGCTGCCCTGGTGATCTGTCACCCGTACCGATGAATGGCATTTTCCCGGGACATCGAAGGGTGGCACCGGTGATCTAGGGTCCCCCGAGTGACCCCCGTACTGGAGATATCAGGACTGCGAAAGACCTATCGCAGCCGTAAAGGTGTCCGGAACGCCCTGGACGGCTTCGACATGGTCGTCGAAGCCGGTCAGGTGCACGGATTCCTCGGGCCCAACGGCTCGGGCAAAACCACCACGCTGCGTACGCTGCTCGGGCTGATCAAGCCCAACGGCGGCCGCATGGCGATCCTCGGCAAAGAGGTGCCGCACCACCTGCCCGAGGTGGCCGGGCAGGTCGGCGCCATCGTGGAGAGCCCGCAGTTCTTCGGCAACTTCACCGCCGAGGTGACGTTGAGCCTGCTCGCCGACGCGGGCGGGGTGAACCGCAACCGGGTTCCGGCGGTCCTCGACCTGGTGGGCCTGCGGGACCGCTCCAAGGAGCGGGTGAAGACCTACTCGCTCGGCATGAAGCAGCGCCTGGCCGTCGCGTCGGCGCTGCTCAAGGAGCCGAAGCTGCTGATCCTGGACGAGCCGGCGAACGGCCTCGACCCGGGCGGCATCCGGGAGATGCGCACCCTGATGCGCGACCTCTCCGACTCCGGCATGACGGTGCTGCTGTCCAGCCACATCCTCGGCGAGATCCAGCTGATCTGCGACTCGGTCACGATCATCTCGGCCGGACGCCGGGTGACCTCGGGTTCGGTGGCCGACGTGCTGGCCCAGCACACCTCGGGCGCGGTCCGGGTCCGGCTGGAGGCCGGCGTCGACCTGCTGGCCGCGGCGAACACGCTGCGTGAGGCGGGCGCCCAGGTGAGCCTGGAGAGCGACTACCTGACCGTCGCGAACGCCCCCAACCCGTCCACCATCACCCGGGTGCTCGCCCAGAAGGGCGTCTACCTCAGCGAGCTGACCCCGGTCTCGGCCGACCTCGAGGACGTCTTCCTCGAGCTCACCGGCA
Source organism: Actinoplanes sp. NPDC026670 (assembly GCF_040638175.1). Lineage (NCBI taxonomy): Bacteria > Bacillati > Actinomycetota > Actinomycetes > Micromonosporales > Micromonosporaceae > Actinoplanes > Actinoplanes sp. NPDC026670. The sequence continues at coordinate 190,158 of NZ_JBEZXU010000014.1, read as the reverse complement.
CCGCGCCGATCGCCGGGCAGAACCGGCAGGTCGACGAGTCCGCCATCAGCGGCGCCAAGAACGGATGGGGCCAATGAGCCTGGTACGCGCAGAGACCCGGCGCCTGTTCAAGCGCCGTTTCACCTCGGTGATCCTGATCGGCGTGGTGCTGATCATGTCGGCGGTCGTGGCCGGCACCTTCTTCAGCAACCAGAAGGTCACCGACACACAGATCGCCGCGGCCAAGGCCGAGGCGGACCAGTATTACCAGGACGCCGTGAAGATGGTGGCCCAGGAGAAGCAGAAGTGCGTGGCCGACAATCCGACCAACGCCGCCCAGTGCGAATGGCCGGATCCGTCCCCGTCCGACTACGACTACCAGTGGTACATGCCGGAGACCTTCGAGCTGCGGGCCGAGTACGGCAACATGATCACCCTGCTCGCGGTGCTGCTCGCGTCGGCGGCGTTCCTGATCGGCGCGTCCTTCGTCGGCTCCGAATGGCACAGCGGCGGCATGATGAACCTGCTGCTCTGGCGGCCGAAGCGGCTACAGGTGCTGAGCACCAAGCTGGCCGTCGTCCTGAGCTGGTTCACCGGCCTGTCGCTGCTGCTCGGCGCGCTCTGGACCGGGGCGTTCGTGCTGATCGCGAACCTGCGCGGCAGCACCGAGAAGATGACCTCCGGGGTGTGGCAGTCGTTCGGCCTGACCGGTCTGCGCGGCATCGCCCTGGTCGTGGTGGCCGGCGCCCTCGGCTTCGCGCTGGCGTCGCTGGGCCGGCACACCGGCATGGCGCTGGGCGCGCTCGTCGGCATCGGCGCGTTGCAGATCGGCGTCTACATCATGGCCAGCATGACCGGGGCCAAGTATCCGGAGGCGTGGCTGCTCCCGGTGTGGGGCTTCGCCTGGATGTACAAGGAGTACGTGGTCCAGGACTACAACTCCTGCAACTCCTCGTCCGACAGCGGCTGTGAGCCGGACACGTTCCTGATGACGTGGCAGACCGCCGGCATCGGCATGGCGATCGCCACGGTGCTGGTGGTGGGCGCGGCCATGTACGCCATGCGCCGCCGCGACATCGCCTGATCATTCGGCACGGACAGCCCCCGGACCTCGGTTGAGAGACGGGGGCTCTGTCGTGGTCAGCCGTGCACGCAGGTGACGATCATGCACAGGTGCGGGCGCGCCAGGTGACTGCGCGCCCACGGCAGGAAGCAGCACAGATCCGGTTCGAGGTAGTGGAGATCCGCGGCCCGGCCGGGCGACGGGCGGACCCGTCGCGGGCGGCGGCTGAGAGCGTCTGCCGAGCAGCTGATCATGGCCCGGCCCTCCTCCACATGCAGTTCGCCCGGGTGAATCGTAGGCGTCATCGTTCACCCGGGGAGATCGAACTCGTGGAACCGCGGCGGGCGCGGTAGGGTCTCGGCAGCGTCGCGTGCCGGTGGCAGACCGTGTCAGGCATGGAGGCGCCGTACCGAAGGAGGTCGACCTTGATGTCGCGCCCTTCGTTCCCGCAAAGCTGAGGCCGCCGTGTCTGAGCGCGAGACGACCAGGCTGGTGGCCTGGGCCCAAGAAATGCGAACGATGCACGCGCGCCTGCGTGCCGCGTTACGCCTGACCCTCGAATCGGAGTCGATGGCGATCGACGACCTGCTGCTGTACTGCCGCGGGTTCTGCGCCGCCCTCGACGGCCATCACCGCGGTGAGGACCGCACCCTGTTCCCGGCCATCGCGGCCGCCCACCCGAACCTGCGTCAGGTACTGCAGAAACTGACCCAGGACCATTCGATGATCGGCTACCTGCTGGGCGGCCTGCAGGCCGCCGCCGACCGGTCCGCCGGGCCCGGCGAGCTGCGGCAGCATCTGGAGGGCGTCGGCGCGATCATGGAGAACCATTTCCGGTACGAGGAACGCATGCTCCTGACCGTGCTGGAGTCCCTCGACCTGCGCGTGGATCCCGAGGAGGCGCTCGGCCCACTATGAGCTCGTCGCGGAGGCCGGTGCGTCATGAAGCGGCCGCCGGCCAGGCCGAAACCCGCCGGCCGTCGCCCACCACGGGAATCCGCGGCGGATTACCGCCGTAGGCGACGGCCGGCAGGCCGAAACCCGCCGGCCGTCGCCCACCACGGGAATCCACGGCGGGTTACCCCTGCTTCAGGGTGCCGATCACCAGGTCGGCGGCTCGGAACTCGGCCTCCCGGCGCAACGTCCGGGTGGCCACCAGCAGCGCCACCCACGGATGTTTCGCGTACGACTTACGGGTCGGCGCGGCGGGCGCGGCTACCGCGGGCAGGGCCGCCACCAGCACGGCCAGAATCGCCGCAAGAGCCGCGAATCCCTCGGACAGTGCGTTTCCCCTGGTGCATCCCGTTTCCCGGCGCCGGCGGCCACACATTTTCGCCGCGGCCCGCCCGCACGATGCGGCGGCGGCGCCGCATCGTGCGGGGTTGTCGGAGGACGGGTGGGGTCAGAACGCGGTCAGGGTGAAGTGGTTCACCTGGTCGGCGTCGGTGGTGGTCAGATCGAAGGCGGTCGCGTCTGCGGTCCAGGCGGCGATGACGTAGTCGTCGGCCGGCAGGTCGGCCAGGAGCAGGGTGCCCGACTCGGTGCAGCCGGTCTCGACGAAGTTGTCACCGCTCGCGTCGGCGCAGAAGGCGTCGATCGGCTCCCCCGCCAGGTCCAGCAGGGTCAGCGACAACGAGCCGGTCCGGAAACGGGTCTCGTCGACGACGACGTCGGATCCGGCGGTCACCGTGAACCGGGTCGCGCTCGCCGGCCAGGTCACCTGGTGGGCCCACTGGTGCCAGCGGGAGTTGGCGCTGCGCTCCACCCAGAACTGCACCCGGTAGGTGCCGGGCGGCAGGTCGGCGACGCTGTAGTGCCCGGCGGCGTCGGTGCGGGCCGGGGTGCCGGCGGCCGGGCCGGCGAGAGTGTGGACACTCACCCCGACGTCGGCCAGCGGGGCGCCGTCGGCGCTGGTCAGGGTGCCACTGATGGATCCGGTCACCGGGTCGGCCTGTGCGGCGGCGGGTGCCACCAGGGTCGCCACGGCGGCGGCGAGGATGCTCGCCACCGCCGCCGACCGTGCCCGGTGCCCCCCATGCGTATTGATCAGCATGAGGGCAACGTACCGGAATCAGAGGAAGCTGACGTTCTGGGCCAGCGCCAGCGTGCTCGTGTAGTTGACGGTGTTGGTGGCCCGGCGCATGTAGGCGCGCCACGCGTCGGAACCCGACTCGCGGCCGCCGCCGGTCTCCTTCTCGCCGCCGAACGCGCCGCCGATCTCCGCGCCGGACGTGCCGATGTTCACGTTGGCGATGCCGCAGTCGGAGCCGTCGGCGGCCAGGAAGCGTTCGGCCTCCTGCTGGTCACGGGTGAAGATCGACGACGACAGGCCCTGCGGTACGTCGTTGTGCAGCTCGACGGCCTCTTCGAAGGTGTCGTAGGTGAGCACGTACAGGATCGGCGCGAACGTCTCCTCCCGCACGATCGGGGACTGGCGGGGCATCCGGACGATCGCCGGTTCCACATAGGCGCCGCCGGCCGTGTCGAGGCGGCGGCCACCGGCGACGATCTTGCCGCCGTCGGCCTGGGCACGGTCCAGGGCGGACGCCATCGCGTCCGCCGCGGTGTCGGTGATCAGGGGGCCGACCAGGGTGGCGTCCTCGAACGGGTTCCCGATCGGCAGACGGCCGTAGACGGTGGCGAGCTTCTCGACCAGCTGGTCGGCGATGTCGCGGTGCACGATGAGGCGGCGCAGGGTGGTGCAGCGCTGCCCGGCGGTTCCGGCGGCGGCGAACACGATGCCCTGCAACGCCAGGTCCAGGTCGGCCGACGGGGCGACGACGGTGGCGTTGTTGCCGCCGAGTTCGAGCAGCACCCGGCCGAACCGGGCGGCCACCCGCGGCGCGACCTCGCGGCCCATCCGGGTCGAGCCGGTCGCGCTGACCAGGGCCACCCGCGGATCGTCGACCAGCAGTTCCCCGACGGCCCGGTCGGCGAGCAGCAGCCGGTGCAGTTCGCGGGGCGCGCCGGCCTGCTCGATCGCGCGGTCCAGCAGGTGGCTGGAGGCGAGCGAGACCAGCGGCGTCAGCTCACTGGGCTTCCAGACGACGGCGTCGCCGCAGACCAGCGCCACGGCGGTGTTCCACGACCAGACGGCCGCGGGGAAATTGAAAGCCGAGATCACTCCGACCACACCGAGCGGATGCCAGGTTTCGGCGAGGCGGTGGCCGGGCCTTTCCGAGGCGATCGTACGGCCGTAGAGCTGCCGTGACAGCCCGACCGCGAACTCACAGATGTCGATCATCTCCTGCACCTCGCCGAGCGCCTCCGAGCGGATCTTCCCCGCTTCGATGGTGATCAGATCGGCAAGATCGGATTTATGGGTACGGAGCAGTTCGCCGAGCGTGCGCACGAGTTCGCCACGCGCCGGCGGGGGTGTGACCCGCCACGTGCGGAACGCCTCGGCGGCCTCCCCGATCGCCTGTTCGGCCTGCTCGGCAGTGGTGGCCCGGAGCCCGAACAGCTGTTCGCCGGTGATCGGGGACCGCGCGTGCAGGTCGTCACCGGCGGGCACGGCCACCCCGATCCGGTCGAGGGCGGCCCGGGCCCGGTCGCGCAGCTGCTCGGTGGTCGGCAGGAAACTCATGGCACGTCCTTCAGCGTCGTCAGGTTCAGGTGCGCGGCGACCGCTTCGATGGAGGCGGCCTGCTCACGTGCGTACAGATGGAAGGGGTTTTGAATGTCGCGGTTGATCGCCCCGGCGAGCCAGTCCTGGTCGTAGTCGACGCCTTCGGCGAGGGTGTCGCGGCTGCCCTCGCTGCTGAGGTTGGACTGGAAGATCCCGGCGGCCGAGCGGGGCAGGAAGTCCTCGTAGACGATCGGGGTGGCCGTCACCCAGCCCTGTTCGACCAGGCCGGGGAGGCTTTCCGGGGGCACACCGCCGGGGCGCGCCGGGTTGACCGTGTAGGTGAAGTACGCGAGTTCCTGCTCGCGCAGGCCGGCCTCGGTGTCGGGCAGGCCTTGCTCCCAGACTTCGACGGCGATGTCCGCCCGGCTGCGCCCGGTGCCGCCGGCCAGCCTCCTGTCGATCTCGGTGAGGAGGAGATCGTACGAAGACCGGCCTTTGGGGGTGAGGGCGACGCCGCGTGCCTCGACCTCGCCGAACCGGACGCGCAGGGCGCCGGTGTTGATCGTGCCGTCGGCGTCGCGCATCGCGCGCGGCTCGGCGAGGGCCCGGAAGGACGTCTGGCGCAGCAGCACGTCGGGGCCGCGCCAGAGTGGCGGGCCCTGGATGGTGTCGATCATCTCGATGCCGCGGTCGGTCATCCGGCGGTAGAGGTCGTCGATGTCGAGCACCCGCGGGGTGAGGTGGTTGATGTGGGTGCTGCGGACGCCGCCGATGTCGGCGGCGACCGCGGAGACGGCTTCGAGTTCGGCGTACCAGGCGCGGTCGACGGGTTCCGGGGACAGTTCGAAGGCCTGGACGGCGAGTTCGAGGAAGCGTTCGGCGTCGGGTTCGGGCAGGCCGTGTTCGGCTTCGGCGCGGTCGGCGAGGGCGAGCAGTTCGGGGCCGAACAGCTCCCGGGCGGCGAGGAAGGCCTCCAGGCGGGCACGCAGTCCGGGGCTGAAGAACCGCGGGTCGGCCGGGGTGAGCATCGAGGTGAAGACCCGGAACGGGTTACGGGCCAGCTCCTCGGCGTCGACCGGGCGGAACGCGGTGGAGATCACCGGGACCGCGCTCTTCGCGGCTTCGCGCAGGTCGTAGAAGCCGACCGGGCGCATGCCGAGAGCGCCGAAGATCCGGGCCACCCGAGCCAGCTCGGCGGGGGTGCCGACCCGGATCGCGCCGTGCCGTTCGGCGGTGATCCGGTCGATCGTGCCGAGCCGCTGCGCCTGGTCACCGTCGCGGCCGACGACGTCGCGGTTCACCTGTCCGGAGACCTCGACGAGGGTGTTGTAGGCGGGCACCTCCCGGCCGTACATGCTGGAGAGACGCCTGGCGAAGGCGGCCCGCAGCTTCCATTGCTCGATGATGCTCATCGGGTCCCTTCAGACGATGTGGGTTTCCGGGCGACCGGACGCGCCGCCGGCGAAACGGTCGGTGGACAGCGGGGTCACGTCGACGAACGGCGTCCGGTCCAGGTGCAGGTCGCGGATCACCTCGCCGACGGCCGGCGCCTGGAGGAACCCGTGGCCGGAGAAACCCGTCGCGTAGAGGAAGTTCCCGGTCCGGCCGATGATCGCGTTGTGGTCGGGGGTCACCTCGTACAGTCCGGCCCAGCCGTTGCCCAGGCCCACGTCGAGCAGGCCCGGCGCGCGCCGGCCCATCGCGGCGCCGAACCGGGGCAGCCACTCGTCGGTGTAGTCGAGGTGGAAGCCGGGTTCCTGTTCCGGGTCGGACATGCCCATCAGCAGACCACGTCCCTCCCGGTGGAAGTAGAAGGTCGAGGCGAAGTCGATGGTGAACGGCACGACCCCGGTCAGGTCGGGCATCGGCTCGGTGAAGATGATCTGCCGCCGCAACGGGACGACCGGCAGGTCGACGCCGGCCATCGCGCCGATCGCCGCCGACCAGGCGCCGGCCGCGCAGATCACCGCGTCGGCGTCGATCGGGCCGCGATCGGTGTGCACCGTACGGACCTCGCCGCCGGCGGTGTCGATGCCGGTGACGGTGACGCCGGTCAGCACGGTCGCGCCGTGCCGGCGGGCGCCGGTGGCGTAGCCGAGCACCACCGACTCCGGGGTGCAGTGCCCGTCGTCGGGTGACCAGGCGGCGGCCAGCAGCCCGTCGGTGTCGATCAGCGGCGACAGGGCCTTGGCCTCGGCGACGTCGATCATGCGGCTGTTGACGCCCAGCTCGTTCTGGAGTTCGACGTCCTCCTCGAACGACTTCACGTCCTCGGGTGTCGACAGCAGGAACAGGTAGCCGACCCGGTGCAGGTCGATCTCCTGCCCCGGATGTTCGGCGAACCGCCCGAACGCGGCCAGGCTGCGCGCGCCGAGCTCGATGTTGATCCGGTCGGAGAACTGCGCGCGGACGCCACCGGCCGCTTTGCAGGTGGAGCCGGCGCCGAGTTCGCCGCGTTCGAGGAGTACGACGTCGCGTACGCCCGCCTCGGCCAGATGGAAGGCGATGCTGGTGCCGATCGCACCGCCGCCGATGATCACGACCTTGCCCATGTCTCATGGTCGGCCGCGTACTTCGTTGACGTCCATTCCTGATCTGCCGACGGAATCCTTTAGATTTTCTATATGGACTGGACGAGCGTGCAGCTGCGGTCGCTCGTCGAATTGCGCCGCCTCGGCACGGTCACCGCGGTCGCGGGAGCGCTCGGCTACACGCCCGGGGCGATCTCCCAGCAGCTCGCGGCCCTGGAGCGGTCGGCCGGGGTGCCGTTGCTGCGGCGGGTGGGGCGGCGGGTCGAGCTCACCGACGCGGGTTTGGCGTTCGCCGGGCACGCCCAGCAGATCCTGGACATCGAGGCCGCCGCGACGGCCGCTCTGGAACGCAGCGCCGGACGGGTCGCCGGGGAGCTGCAGATGGCGGTGTTCGCGACGGCGGCCGCCGAGATCCTGCCGGTGCTGCTGGCCCGCCTCGCCCGGCGCTACCCCGACCTGGTGGTCCGCAGCCGGGAGCTGGTCGTCGACGACGTGTACGACACGGTCGCCTCCGGGGCGGTCGACCTGGCCGTGGGCCTGGAGTATCCGGACGTGCCGATCCGCCGGGACCCGTCATTGCGGGTGATGCTGCTGCACCGGGAGCGGTTCTTCCTGGCCGCCCCGGCCGGGACGCTGCCGCCCGGCCCGGTGAGCCTGGCCCGGACCGGGCCGCCGCTCGGGTGGATCCTGCCGCCCGAGGACACCCACTACGGCCTGGCGATCCGCACGGTCTGCCGGCGCGCCGGGATCGAACCGGAACTACGGCACGAGGTGGTCGACACGGCGGTGTCGCTGGCTCTCGTCGAAGCCGGGATCGGTCTCAGCACGGTGACCGATCTGATGTTGCGGTTGCGGCCGTCCCGGTTCGACGTGCGGCCCCTGGTCGAGCCGTTCGAGCGGCACATCGTCGCGGTGATCAGGGCGTCAGCCGAGCACCGGCCGAACGTCGCCGCCGTGGTCCGCGTGCTGCGGGAGCTCCAGCTGGAACCCGTCGCCGGTCAGGGCGGTCAGGAAATCGGTGGGGTCGACCAGGTCTTCCAGGTGGGCGATTCCGGGGCGCAGCCCGGGTAGGCGGCGGATCACGTGCGCGGCGACCAGCCCGGTGGCGCGGCTCTGGCCGTTCCCGGTGAATCCGGGCCCGCTTCCTCTCGCCCTCTGGCCAGCAAGGCAGCAGTATCGGGGACCGTCTTCTCGAGTTCCGCGCAAGAGCCGCAGATCAGGCTCACGTCGTTTCCATGCCGGGCACCGCATGGTCTTCCTGATCCCCACCTGACGCATCACGTGCGCCTTCTCCCAGGCGCTCACCACGACAGTCTTCGGCCTAAGCCCGTTCTGTTCACGGTCGGTGACTCGTGTCGGTGCGGCAGCGGCGAGGGTGTAGTGACGAGGGCCTGCCGTCAGGCTACGCGACAGCCCTCAGAACAACACCGCGCGCCGTCTGGGGCAACAGGACGTGCGAAATATCGAGACGGTCAGATCCAACTACCGGAACGGTTGAACTCGCACCCAACGGCAAGATCGACTCGTGGTCAGGATGCGAAGATAAACCGGTCCGGAAAGCTGCATATCGTCAGCAATTACAGCCGATACTACGACACTAGAAAAAGAGATTAGGAGATCCCATGAAGCGCGCAAGAATAATATTGATCGCTGGCCTTTCCGCAGCCACTACAGCTCTTGCTTCATCGACCGCAGCTTCCGCCACAACCGCCTCGCCCACCAGGTCAGAAATCGCCCAGAACCCGACCGGAGAATGGCGATGGATGAAGCTGGGAAACTACCCCACCTCCGAACTCTGCACGCAGGCGCAAAAGGCGTACGAGGCGGCCGGGTATCGCGCCTTCTGCGGCCTTGACACCTGGTTCCAGAGCTACAACCTCAACGTCTACTATTACGACCCGTTCCAGCCTTGACTCGATGATTTGCTCGGCGACTATTGACCTCCTCAATGAATCGCGCGGCTGCCGCCCCGCCTGCCCCGACAGGCGGGGCAGAAGAGACGTTGTTCCATTCCGCGCCAAGGCCATCAACGGCGCGTCTGGCTCGAGGAGAAAACGTCAGATCTCGTTGCAGGTCGAAGCTGCGGGCAAGGTGTTGCGCCACGCAGTCCTCCCATCTGGAGTCAGTGACTATTCACCTCCTTTAATAAATCACCCACACAAACAGTTCGTCACAACCCAAAATCGGACGGCACCTCGCCCGCCTTTCTCCGATATGCATCAATTACCAGACTACTTTCGTTGATCAGATCGTCAAAAACCTCTTCTTTCTCTTCATCATAATCAGGTCCACCATACGTCCCGACCAGCTCGGCAAGCAGATTCGCCACCTCAATGAGATCAAGGTACCTGAATCCTTCTACCGCCCGATCAAATTCATTTGCATCAATCACCTCCATTGCGAAGTCAAATCCGCCGCCCATTATTGCGTTGTACACCCGGTGCACGTAGGCAAGCTTCTCAACCCCAGCCGGCGTGCCAGCAGGGACCGAACCATCGACACCGTAATCGATAGCCAGGTTGTAAACGCCATCTACCGAATTAGCTGCCATTAAACGTCCCCCACCAATCCAGGTTTGCCGAGCGTCGCCAGAGTTCTATTCACATAATTCCCGAAGTCCCACTGCTGATGGAACGGCATGTCCGAGAGCATCTCTCGAATCGGCTTCCCACCCGTCCAGTTGAACGTCTTGCCGTAGTATCCATTTTTTGCGAAGTTAATTTTCGAGTCCAGCAGATGCATGTTATCAGGATGGTTGATCCACTCCGGCGGGAAATTGGCTCGCCCTTTCTTGGCCTGGGACTGTTCAACAACATGCTCCCAGTTCAAAGTGGGACCACCCGGAGTGGCGTAATCCTTGGCCTTGCCATGCACCTGCAACCACCCACCAGCCTTTTTGTAACTAGGATATCCGTCTGCGGCATCTGGCGTCCACGCATTCGCACCGAAGTCGACGGGGCAAGACTCGCCGGCGGGAACTCCGAGCTGGATGAGGCCGGGATCATTGATGTTGTGGACAAGGACCGCGTCATTACCTGCGACGACAAAGTAGGTGTGGATGTCGTCAACGGTGAGGTCGCGCATCACCTTGGAGCCGGTGTAGTTCCGGACCTCGGTGACGTACTGGATCTGGCCGTCCGGGCCGACCAGCGTGGATTCGCCCGCGACCAGGTCGGCCGCGTCGACCCAGGCGCCGGTGGTGGCATCCCAGAACGGGTGGTGAGCAGTCGTCTCCAGCAGTGACTTCCCGGTCGGGCCGCGCGTACTGCGGTCGCCCCTACCTTCGGTCACGGACTTGCCGACGGTTACCAGCGCCCGGTCCGAGACCGTGACATCGGTCAACTCCAGGTCACGGTTAGCGTGGAGCAGGGTGACCGGGCGCGCGCCAACCTCGCCGGTAACCGGATCATTGGCCTGGACCTCGTCACCCAGGTTGATCTCGGAGATTGGCCTGGTCGAGCCGTCAGCCATCAAAACCAGCGTCGACGGGTCGAAACTATGCTTCGGAGTCGGCTCAGGCTTAACCTTCGGGCACGTCCCCGCAGTCTGCTCCTCAGTCCCCTCCTCAGTATCCCGATTCTGCTTCGCGGGCTTCTTGGGCTGGTCGGTCTTCGCCGCAGGCTTGGACGCCTTGGTCGCGGCCGGCTTCTTCTCCTTCTTCGGCTCGGTCTTCGGCTTCTGCGGCTTGGCCTGCTTTGCTGGCTTCGGCTTGGGTTCGGGCTTCGGCTTCGGCTTCGGCTTCTTCTTCGCCGGGGGCTTGACCTTCTTCTTCGGCGGCTTCGGCTTCTTCGGGACCTTCTGCATGATGTCGTTCAGGTGCTTACGCGCCTGGTTCATCAGGTCCTGCGAACGCCGCATCACCGTCTGCGCACCATCCACGATGCGCTTCCACGTGCGATAACCCGTCAACGCGCGGTCTGCGGCGTTGAACAATGAGCGGCCGATCTTCAACGCCTTGATCGGACCCAAGGCGCTCATGGCCAGGTCGACGCAGTCGAAGATGCTGCCGCCCAGACAACCGACCACCGAGTTGTAGCCGATCATGTCCAGCAGCATCCCGACACCGACCTGCAAGAGGATGTCCAGCAGCGACGTCTGGCTCTCGGCCACCGCCCGCTGGTACTCCGCCTCCTGCGCGGCGATCTCGGAACCGACCGCCTTCATGTCACGGTCGCGCTGTTCCATCTGCCCGGTGTAGACCGCCAGCTCCGCCTGGTACTTCTTCACTGCGCAGGCGTAGTCGTACTCACCGCACTTGCCGTCGACAGCGTTACCCGTGGTGTCGGTGTTCGACATCGGGTCGCCCTCGGCGTACGCGAACTTGTTCGCCGCACCCGACGACGGAGTCGGGCTGTTGTTCGCCGTGTCGCGGGTGTCGAACGCGCCGGTCTCCGGATCGTACCAGCGGGACCACATGTTGACCTTGCCGGTCGTCTGGTCGGTCCACTCCTGCTGATAGCCCAGGCGCCCGGTCATCCCACCCGCTGCCAGAACCTTGCCCCACGGGTCGTAAGAGACCGACCCGGTGAGCGCGGTTCCGGTCGCCGTGAACTCGCCGACCACATCCGTGTGGGTGTCGGTCCAGGCGTACCGGTTGCCGGCCGAGGACGAGACCCCGATCAGCTGGTCGGCGACGTCGCGGACGTAGACGGAGCTGCCATCGGCGGCCACGTCGTTGCCCAGACCGGTGTAGGTCAGGTTGGGCTGGATGACCCGGCCCAGACCGTCGTAGGAGTAGGTGCTCCGACCACCGCTCTCGGAACCCTGGGCGACCACCTGGTTGAACGCGTCAGTGGTGGTCTCCACCGTCTGACCGTTCTGCACCGTGGAGGCCAGAGTGCCGCGAGCGGTGTACTGGTATGTGGTGCCGTCGGAGTCGGTGGCCAGCTGGTTGCGCTGGTCATAGGTGAAGGTCTTGGTACCGGCCTGCACCCGGTTACCGGACTTGTCGTAGGCGTACACCACCGGGGTGACGCCGTTGTCCCACCCGATTAGCCGGTCAGCCAGGTCGTAGCTGTAGGTGTTCGTCGACGCACCGTTGAAGCCGGTGGTCGTCTTCTTGGTCAGGCTGTCGTTGAGGTTCCACTCGTACGCGAGCTTGCCGACACTGCCTCCGGCCGACGTCTTCAGCTCGTCCGAGGCCAGACGCTTCAGGTTGTCGTACTTCAACGTCCGGGTGTTACCGCCGTAGGCGATCGTCTCGACCTGCGACAGGTTGTTGTAGCCGTACGTCATGCTCACGCCGGCCGCGGTGTTGTCGACCTTCGCGGGACGGCCTGCCGTGTCGTACTGGTACGTCGTCGTACCGGCGCCATCGGTCCGCTTGGACATCTGCCCGTCGGCGTTGTACTCGTAGGCCGAGTTCCCGGACACGCCGCTGATCGACTTGACCAGACCACGGTCGTCGTACGAGATCGTGTTGGTTCCCGCTGAGCCGGTGAAGGCCGTCATCCGGCCGACCAAGTCGTAGTCGTAGGTCTTGTCAGCCGTCGCAACCTGGGCACCGGTGCCCGAGCTCTTCTTCAGGCGGCCCATCACGTCGTACTCGGACGTGACGCTCACCCCGCCCGGTGAGTCCAGGCGGGTGACCCGGCCCGCCTTGTCGTAGGCGATCTTGAAGGTGCGGTCGGCCGCGTTCGGCGTGCTCGTGGTCGCAGGTTCGATCTGCGACTCGACCAGACCCCACGAGTTGTACGTGGTGACGAACGTGTTGCCACGGCCGTCGGTGTACCTCGTCGGGTTACCGGCCTTGTCGTAGCCGAACGTGGTGACGATCGAGTCACCCGAGCTGATCGGCTCGTACTGCTTGGTCAGCTGGCCGAGCACGTCGTACTCGAGGTACCGGTAGGTGCCCCGGGCATCGGTCGATCCGGTCAGGTTGCCGGCGATGTCGTAGTCCTGGCTACGGGTACGCAGCGCCGTCGTCCCACCCGGCGCGTAGTCGGCTGTCCGGACCGCGCGACCCGCGAAGTCGTACGCTGTATTGGTGAACGAACCGTCCGGTGAGGTGACCCGGACCGGGCGGCCGGCCCCGTCGTACTTCGTCTTCGTGACGTTGTTCGCGGCGTCGATCATCAGCGTCGGCTCGCCGACGGTGTTGTACTTCGCCTTGGTGACGATGTTGCCCGGCGAGGTCACCTGGGTCGGCCACGGGCTGGTGCCGTAGGCGTACTTCGTCGTGTAGCCGGCGCTGTTCTGACGCACCGCCGACGTGCTCTCGATGGTGCGGCCCAGGTAGTCGTAGGTCGAGGCGACCGCCGAGCCGTTCGGGTCGGTGTGCTTGAGCAGGTCGCCGTTGGGCGTGTACTCGTACTGGGTGATCCCGCCGTCCGGAGTGGTGATCTTGGTGGTCCGGCCGAGCACGTCGTACTCGTAGTCGGTCTCCGCGCCGTTCGGGTCGGTGGTCAGCTCGACCTGGCCGGCCTGGTTGTACTCGACCCGCTTGAACGCCGTGACCGGCTCGGTGCTGCCCGGGGCGGTGTAGGCCGGCGACTGTGTCTCGACCAGGTTGCCGACACCGTCGTACCGGTTGATCGTGACCTTCTTGTGCGGGTCCTCCTGCTCGGTCGCCTCACCGAAGGTGTTGTAACCGACCCGCGTGACCGCCACCGAGGTGACCGGGGTGCCCTCGCCTTCGACGGTGGCGACCGCCGGCAGGGTGGTGACGACCGGGCGGCCGACCTCGTCGTTGCTGATGTAGGTGGTGACGCCCTTCGGGTCGGTGACCGAGTTGACGTTGCCGTCACGCGAGAGGGCGTAGCTGGTCCGGGAGACCCGCGCCGTGTCGGCGGGGGCGGTGCCGGCGACGAGCTGACCGATCTCGGCGGCGGTCAGGACCTTCTGGTAGGTCTGAACGTCGTCGATCTGGCCGGAGAAGTTGCCGCTCGACTCCGACTCCGCACCGAGACGCAGCCCGGTCGCCCGGTTGTTGAGGCTCTCCGTCGTGGTCACCGCCGCACCGGCGGCCGTGCCGTTGACATACAGCTGCGCGGTACGGGCAGCCGGGTCGACCGTGACCGCGAGGTGGGTCCAGGTTCCGGAGGTCGCCGTGCCGGTGGGGGTGGCGCTGCCGACCCAGGCGGTGGTGCCGTCCGCCTTGCGGACCGACATCGTGTACTGCCAGGCGTCGGTCTCGACGTCGTAGTACAGCTTGAACGCCGAGGTGCCGAGGTCGCCGGTCACAGTCGCGACGTACCGGTCGGCGTCTTCGATAGCCAGCTTCGTCCAGGCGCTGATGGTGTACGCCCGCTGGGTGTCCACCGACGGACGCGCCGACAGGTAGGAGTTCGCCGAACCGTTGAACACGGCGGCGCCACTGCGCTCGGTCGACCAGGTGACCGTGCCGGTGATGGTGGCGTTGTTGTTGCCCGCCGCGTCGGTGGCGACAGTGCCGGAGGTGTGGTTCATCTTCCAGCGCGCCGTCGGCGTCAGACCGCTGCTCAGGTACGTGGTCTGCTGGTGGGTCCGGCCCATCCGGTCGTAGATGAGGTCGGACTCGGCGAGCACCGTGCCGCCCTCGAGCAGCTGGGTGTTCACCACGTCGTCGTCGGCCGAGTAGGCGTACTTCGTGGTGCGGGTGGTCGTCGTGGTGACGGCCGGGGTGACCGTGTCGTCGACGTCGGTGACGACCACCGACGCCGCCGTTCCGCGCCCGACATAGTCGTAGGTGTGGTCGGTCGTGGTCAGGCCGTTGTTGGTGACCTGCTTGATCCGGTTGCCGGCCACGTCGTAGGTGTTGCTCTCCAGCACGTACGACTCCAGCGTGCAGCCCGGAGTCACCGCCGGGTCGCAGCCGTTCGTCCTGGTCACCGTGGCGAGCAGGTTGTTGTCGGTGTACGTGTACTTGGTGACGTAGTTCATCGCGTCGGTCTCGGACGCGAGACGCCCGGCCGGGTCGTAGGCCAGCGAACGGATCCGGCGGTTGCGGTCCGCCTCGACCTCCGCGTCCGGGTCCTGCACCCAGGTGGCCAGTTCGTTGCCGGCCGCGTCGAACTCGGTCAGCTGGATCGTGCCGTCGGCACTGATCTGCTTGTTCATCCGGCCGAACGCGTCGTAGCCGTACTCGGTGGTGAAGTTGCGCTGGTCGGTCTCCGACACGCGCCGGCCGAACCGGTCGTAGCCGTAGACGACCCGCCGGTCGGCGTCGCCGCCGGTCGCGTCGGAGACGGTCTCGGAGGCGAGCAGGCCGTCGACGTTGTAGTTCAACGTGGTGACCGGCTTGTGCTTGGCGCCGGTGACCGCGTTGGTGACCTCGGTGTCGGTGGTCTTGACGACCCGGTCCAGGCGGTCGTGTTCGAACAGCGTCTGCGAACCGATGTCGTCGACGCCGTTGGTCGTGCCGAGGTACTCGTACTCCTTGACGGTACGGCCGACACCGTCGTACTCGTACCGGGTGATCGCGCCGGCCGGGTCGGTGGTCTGCGCGATGTCACCGCTGGCGAAGTAGAGGATCTCCTGCATGCCGCCGTTGGGCTTGACGATCTTCCACGGCAGGTCGGGTGGGGCGGTGCCGCCCTGGTAGCCGCCGTTGGTGCCGCCGTCGGTGTAGGTGATCGAGGTCCGGCGGCCGAGCGGGTCGGTCTCGCTGGTCCGGTTGCCGCGGGTGTCGTACGTGAAGGTGGTCAGGTACTTGTTGTCGCTGACCGACGCCGAGCCGGGTCCGCGCTGCTGCAACAGCCGGTCGTTGCGGATGTCCGACGGGTTCGCGGTGTCGAGGTAGTACGTGGAGTACGACGTCGAGCAGTTGTTCGCCGACCGGTCCTGACAGTTCGTCGCCGACACCACGTTGCCGCGGGCGTCGTACTCGTTGATCGTCATGTTGCCGTTGGCGTCGGTGATCGTGCGCAGGTTGCCCTTGCCGTTGTACCCGTATCGGGTCACGTTCTTGAGCGCGTCGATCTCGGCGACCTTACGGCCGTACATCAGATCGGTGACCGTGGTGGTCTGCACGTTGTTGGGGCCGGTGATCGTGTAGTCGATCTCGCCGGCCGGCGCCGCCTTGGCCGCGTGCCGGGCCTTGAACTGGTACGACGCCTGCGCGTCGTCGAGCGCAGAGCCGTAGAAGGCGGCCTCGGCGATGCTGCCCTTGAAGAACGAGCTGGCCTGCGCGTTCAGGTAGTAGAAGTTGCTGGCCGCGTTGTCGATGTAGCCGCCGCCGAGGATGTACGTCGGGGTCTGGTCCGGGGCCATCGCCGGGCTGCCGGCCGACGACTGGGTCTTCGCACCGTCGACGTACAGGGCCTGGTTCGTGCCGTCGGTGGTCAACGCGATGTGGTGCCACTTGCCGTCGTTGACCGCGGTCTTGCTGGTCAGCGACGGGAGCCACTTCTGCGCTCCGGTGCTGTTGCAGTCGTACAGCTGAAGGTCGGTGCCGTAGGCGGTGGAACTGTTGGGGATGTCGATGCACCGGCCGGAGGCCGGGTTGTACAGCGCCTCGGCGGAGGCGTGGAACAGCTGGGCGGCGCTGTTGGCGCAGGTCGCCAACTTGAGCGTGGAGCCGTTGGCGGTGCCGCCGGCCGTGACGCACTTGTCGAGCAGCCGCAGTGTGAACCGGTTGCTGTTGGCCGCAGTCTGGACCAGCGACACGTTCTGCGCCGCGGTGCCGTTACAGCCCCAGCTCTGGATCACCCCGCCGGCGCTGCTGTCGACGTCCATGCACTTACCGGCGATGCCGATCGAGTTCATCGGGCCGGTGGGCGTCTTCGACGGCGACAGACCTCGCAGTTTGCCGTCCGCTGTGATCCACAGGGTCGGCATCTCCAGGTAGCCGGCCGTCCCGGAAGCGTTGTACTTCATGCCGAGCAGAGTGGTCTTGGTGCTGGTCGTGTTGATCCACATCGACACCGAATTGCTGCCGGTCGGCGCCACCTGCGACGGCAGCGTCAGGTAGGAGTCGGTGCCGTTGAACGAGCCGGCCTTGCCGGCCGCGCCGAACGGGCCGTCCACCGAGCCGAGCCCGACCTTGTTGTACGTGGCCACGTTGCCGTTGACCTGGTTCACCGCGTCGGTGACCCCGGCCGTGGTCTCGGCCATCCGCCAGTAGTTGGTCGGCGCGCCGCCGAGGACCGCGCTCTCGTACACCTTCGAGGTGCCGCCGAGGACCGGCTCTTCCGGCTTCCAGCTGGTGCCGTTGCCGTCGACCAGTTCGCTGACCCGGCCGCTGACCCCGTCGTACAGGATGATCGCGGCGTCGGCGCCGGACGGGCGGACCACCCGGGTCAGCTGCTTGACCGGGTTACGGGCCGCCCACAGGTCGTCGACGACCTGCTTGTCGACGGCGGTGTCGAAGATCGCGACCTCGGCGATCGTGCCGTTGAAGCCGTCCCGGGTGCCGACGTTGCTGTTCGCGTTGGCGAGGGTGGTCTGCGGCCAGCCGCCGCCGAGGAAACCACGGCCGACGTACGAGCTGTTCGCGCCTAGGTCCTGCACGGTGACGCCGGTCTCGGAGGCGACCTCGACACCGTTGACGTACATCTTCTGGGTGTTGCCGGAGGCCGACAGGACGACGTGCTTCCACTCGCCGTTGTTGACCGTGACCGACGACTCCATCGGCTTGTGCACGCGGGCGGTGAACAGCTGGTCGACCGGCCGGCTCTTGCCGCAGACCCAGATCTGCATCAGCGCGCCGGCCTGGCTGCCGTCACCGACCGAGTCCATGCACAGGCCGGAGGCGTCGTTGACGATCTGGCCGTCGACCTGCACGTCCCACTTCTGCGTGGCGTAGGTGCTGTTGCAGGAGTTGATGATCAGGTCGGCGCCGTTGGTGAAGCCCTGGTCCTCGGTGTCGATGCACTTGACCACGCCACCCGTGGTCACCTGGAGGCGGCCGTCGGTGGTCCAGGAGAAGCTCTGGTTCGCCGCGGTCGAACAGGTGGCCAGCGCCAGGACGGTTCCGTTGGTCGACGTGTTGCCGGGAACGGTGAGGCACTGTCCCTGACCGGCGGCCAGCAGGGTGCCCAGCGAGGTGCCGGGGGTGGCCGCCTTCGGGAAGCCGCCGAGCAGCTTGCCGTTGGTGCCGATGTAGAGCGTCGGGTTGTAGGCGGTCCTCGTGGTCGCCGCGGTCGAGCTCGTCGGCTCCAGGGACTGCCCGTACAGGACGCCGTCGGTCGCGGTGGTCTTGAACCACATGCTGACCGCCTGGTTGGTGGCGTCGCTCGCCGCCTTCGCCGGCACCTGGAGGTACGAGGTGGTGCCGTTGAACCAGGCCGCCTTCGCGGTCGAGCCGGTCAGCGGGCCGGGCTGGTTGAGCGACAGGTCGAGGTGCGGGGCGACGTCGGTGCCGCCGTTCTCCAGGATCTCGCTCTCCGCGGTGGTGCCGCTGGAGTGGGTCATCCGCCAGTACGAGGCCGGGCGGGCGTTGAGCATCGCAGTCTGGTAGAGCGACCGGGTGACCGTGTACTGGTAGGTGTGGCAGTCACCCCAGTTGGTCGGCGGGCACACCTTGGTCAGCTGGCCGTCGACGTAGTCGTACCACCAGGTGTTGACGCTGTCCCAGTCACCGGGGACCACCGGGTCGGTGGCGACGTAGTTGACCCGCTTCGGGGTGGTGGAGGTCCAGTACAGGTCCAGGGTCCGGCCGGACGCCGCGGTGATCGTCGACAGCAGGTTGTCGGTGTAGGCGAACGTCTGCTTGCGCCCGGAGACGTCGGTGATCGACGAGATCGCGAAACGTCCCTCGGCGACCTTCTGCGCGTACTCGGTGACCGAGCCGTCCTTCTCCCGCAGCCGGTAACCGGCGCCGCCGGCCAGTTCGGTGAACGAGGCAGCGAGCCCGGCCGGCGAGTTGAAGGTGCCGTCGGCGTTGCGGCCGTACGCCATCTCCCGGCCGTTCGGGCTGGTCACCACCACGGTGTTGACCGCCGTGACGCCGCCCACGGTCGCGGTCTTCACCACTGCCTTCGCGTCGACCACACTCGACCAGCCGGCGCCGAACGCCTGATCCGAACGGGGGTCGATGCTGTTGTAGGCGCGGGAGATCTCCAGCGGCGGGCCGACAGTGGTGACCATCGCGTCGCGGACGGTCGTGGTGTAGTTGCCGATCACCGGGTCGAAGCCCTGGCCGGAGTTCTGCGACAGGCCCGAGGTGATCGACGGCTGCGGCACCGGTGTGACCAGCAGATGTTTCGACAGGTATTCGGCGTTGTTGGTGAGACCGTCGGAGACCATCGCGGTCCAGTAGTAGGTCTCGCCCCAGACCATCTTCCCGGCCGGGACCGTCCACGACTTCTTCGAGATCCAGCCCGAGTTGGTGATCTCGGTCTTGGCGTCCTTGCTGTACAGGATGAACTTGTAGGTCAGCGTCTTGGGCCAGTTGTCCGGGTCGTGCGCGTCGGCGATCAGCTCGGGACGCAGCGTCTTGGCGGCCGCGCCGTACGCCGGGTACTGCTCGTCGACCTGGGCGTCGACGTTGTAGTCGTAGGTCAGCTCCAGGTACGGGTCGGTAGCCGCGCCGCCGTAGTTGGCCGAGGTGAACCGCTTGAACGCGGTCGAGTCGGTCTCCGACGCGGTCAGCGCCAGACCGAAGTTCGACATGGTGCCGCTGGACCAGCCGTTGAACGTCTTGACCGGCAGCGACGCCGACCGGAACTTGCCGGTGCCCCGGTTCGAGCCGGTGTTCTCACACGCCGGGTAGTTGTCGGTGATGTTGAGCTGGCCGATCGGCGCCGAGTAGGTCGGGCCGTCGGCGAGCTTGCCGTTGTCCTCCAGGCCGGCCACGGTCCAGGTCTTGGTGATCTGGCGGATGTCGACCGGCTTGTGGGTGGCGCAGTTGTACGACCAGGTGTGGAACAGGAACAGCTTCGCCGACCGGATCTGCGTGCCCATCAGGCCGTCGTTGTCGAAGTCGTCGAAGTGGATGAACGCCCGCGACCGGGTGGTGCCGCCGTCCCAGGTGCCGACCGGCAGGTTGTCGCCGTTGTGGTTGGTGGTGGAGTCGCTGTCGTCGGTGAAGACGTCACCGGTGTCCGGGGTGCTCCACTCGGCGGTCGGGTCGACGCGCACCGGGTACTGCCGGGCCGGGTCGTTGAGCCACGCCGCGTCCGCGGTCACCTTGAGCGCCTGCCGGCCGTCCTGGGTGATCAGCTCGTACTGCACACCCGAGGACTCGGCCGGGGCGCCCGACTTCGGGTCGACCTTCGAGTCCTGCATCCAGCCGCGCGGCACCCGCATCGCCACCGCGCCGGTCGAGGTGACCAGGTTGATCGAGCCGTCGGCCTGCTTCTTCGGCGTGAGGCCGTCGAGTTTGAGCGGGAAGACCCATTCGTTACCGGCGGCCGGCGACTTCAGGATCAGGGTCTCCTTGAGACCGTCGTTCAGAGAGCGCAGCTCCAGGTCGGTGCCGGGCAGGATCTCCGGGTACGTGGCGGTGTCCCCGTTGAGCACGGCCTGCACCGGGGCGGCGCCGTCGAGGTCGTACGCCATGGTGTGACCGGACGCGGTGGTGATCGAGGCGAGCGGGTCCTCGTCGGCCGCCGGCGTGACCGGAGTGGACGGCGTGACGGGGGTGGACGGCGTGACGGGGGTGGACGGCGTGACGGGGGTGGACGGCGAACCCGACGGCGTCGGGAGCGGCGCCTCGGTGGCGTCGGTGCCGACCGCGCTCAGGCTGACGTCGATCGAGTTGGCGCCCGCGTCGAGACGGTCGCCGTTACGGGTCAGCGACGTGTCGATCGGCTGGTACGAGCCGTCGGCGGCCCGGTAGTTGACCCGCGAGTCGTGAATCTGGCGGGTGATCGACCCGTCCTCGTTCTCGAACTCGGTGTACGTCGCCGTCGACTTCTTCGGCAGGCGCTCACTGGTCAGCGGGTCGAAGCTGTTGCCGTCACCGGGCTTGGTGTCGGTGGTGAACGCCTCGGCCTTCGGCTGCGTGGGCGGGGCCGGGTCGACAGCGCCCTTGCCACGGCCCGGCGCACGACCCGCGCCGCCCTCGGCCTGGGTCTCGTCCGTCGCCACATAGTGGTCGTCACCGGTGCCGGCGCCGAGCTTCTGCTCAGGCAGTCCGGTCACCGCGCCCAAGGCTGCTACCTGCCGGAACGGCGACAACAGACCGGCCACCGGCCAGCTTCCGCCCTCCGGAACAACCTCTGGTGGCACGCCCAGCGACAGCGCTACAGCCAAAGCGGTAGCGCCAGCGATCCCCCGCAGCATCGCGTTTCCCCGATCTCACAGCAACTATTCAGGTGCCGCGGCAGCATGCCGGAGAAAATCGATTGTTTCAAGATCTTGCATAAAGTGGCCCCGGCGTGCCTACCCGCTGGTAACGGCGGACATCGGTGATCAATGTGGTGGCGAAGCGTCCACTCGTGGACGAGGGCTTATGGCGCAAGTCACCGTGCAGACAACGGCTGGGCGGGGTTCAGTCCGGGAGTTCGAAGCGCCTTGCGCGGACGGCGCTCAGCAGCGTCAGCAGGATGCCACCGCCGAGCAGGAACACGCCGCCGACCAGCAGTGGCAGGCCGTCGCCGCCGGTGATCGGGTTCTCGCCCGGGTTGGCGCCGTCGTCGGTCCGCGACGGTGCCGGGGACGGCGAACGCGACGGCGTCCGCGACGGGGTGGCCCGGGACGGGGTCCGGGACGGCCTCGTCGACGGGGAACGTGACGGCGTCCGGGACGGCGACGCCGACGGGGACGGGGTACGGCTGGGTGTCACCGACGGTGACGGGGTGGCGGACACCGACGGCGAAGGGGACGGTGTCGGGGCCGGTACGGTCGGGTCGATCGAGGCCGGCGCGTCGGCCTGTGCCCCACCCGAGTTGTCCGGGGTCGTTCCGTTCGCCCGTACCAGAAAATTGCCGTGGCCTTGCGCGATGTCTTCCGCCGTCAGGTGGTACGGGTCGGACACGCAGGTCATGCTCTCGCCCGGGGCCAGGGTCGTCTTCGGACAGGTGACGCCGACCGGCAGCCCACTCAGGGTGATGTTGTGCAGGGTCACGTTGCCGCTGTTGGTGACGACGATGGTGGACGTGACGTCGTCGCTGGTGCCGAGGATCCCGTCGCCGTCGGTGTCGGCCCATCCGACGGTCTGTGCCGCGCCGACCGCGGGCACCTGCGGCTCGACCGGGGTCTCGGCGGCGGCCGGGCCGGAATCGGTCGGCACCGTGGCGCCCGGTTCGAGCCCGCTGGTCGAGGCGGCGGTGGTGATGATCCGTTTGCTGTCGATGTCGGCCTGGGTGACGATGTACAGCTTCGGGGCGACGCAGGTCATCAGCTCGCCGACGGCCAGGGTGGGTTGCGGGCACGGGATCGCGCCCATCGTCACGTCCGTCACGGTCACCGTCGACATCGTCACGTTGCCGTTGTTGACGACCAGGTAGCGGTAACGGATGCCGTCACCGACCGCGGGCATCCCGCCGGTGGACGCGATGCCGGCCGGGCGCAGCGCCCGCTCCTCGATGGTGGCCGAGATGTCGATGCCCAGGCTGCCGTGCCCGACGACGAGCCGGACGGTGGCCGCGTCGGTGTCGTAGGGGGTGTCGGTGAGCGCGCCGTTGCGGCGGCCGGTCACCGTCGCCGGTTCCCGGATGGCGCGGTCGGCGTCGACGTCGGCCTGGGTGATCCGGTACGAGGACTGGCTGGCGCAGATCATCGAGCCGCCGACCGGCAGGGTCGTGCCGGGGCACTGTGCGGGCCCGACCAGACTGTCGTCGACGGCGATGTTGGTGACCTCGAGGTCGCCGTCGTTGACGACGGTGTACCGGAACGCGACGGTGTCACCGGTCTGCGCGGCCGCCTGATGGTCGGACGGGGTGACCACGGCGACCACGGACAGGTCGAGCGAGTCGGCGGCGACCGCCATCTGCTCGGTGTCGGTGGCCGGGCCGAACGTCTGGTCCGAAGTGGCGCCGGGGGCACGCGCGGTGACCGACGCGCTCTCCACGATCGGCTGGCCGGCTTCGACGTCGGGCTGGGTCACGACGTACGGTGTGCCCGCGTTGCAGGTGGTGGAGGCGCCGGCGGCGAGCGTGGTGGCCAGGCAGTTCGCCGTCCCGGTGCGGACGCCGGTCACGGCGACACCGGTCATCGTGACGTTGCCGGTGTTCCGGACAGTGAACTCGTAGTCCACGATGTCGGCACGGACCAGCTGGTCGCGGTGCGCCCCGGGGGTGACGACGGAATCGGCCACGATGGTCAGTGCGGGCGCGGCCGCGACCACCGGGAAGCTGGCCTGCGGTGCCAGCAGGGCGGTGGCGGCCGGGTCGGACGGGCGTCGCCCGGAGACGGTCACGGTGGTCAGGACCGGGGTGTTGGTGTCGATGTCGCCGGCCGTGACCGTGTACGACGACACGCTGGTGCAGGTCATCGACGCGCCGGGGGCGAGACTGGTGCCCGGGCAGCTCGCGGTGCCCGCGCGGGTGTCGCTGACGGTGAGGTTGGTGATCGTCTGGTTGCCGTTGTTGGTGAGCACCGTCCGGTAGCTGACCGTGTCGCCGGCTTCGGCCGCGGTCTGGTGCCCGGCCGGGGTGACGAGCGCGTCGACGGTCGCGGTCAGTGACGGCGCGCCGGTGGCGACTCCGGTGGAGGCGGTGGCCGGGCCGTACGAGTGTGGCGCTGTCTGCCCGGTCTGCTGGCCGATCACGTAGGCGCTGGAGACGATCGGCTGCCCGGCGTCCACGTCGGACTGGGTCACCGGGTAGAGCGGGGCGCCCGTGCAGGTCAGTGTGCCGAGGGGGCCGATCGAGACGTTGGGGCAGGTCACCGCGCCGATCAGGCTGTCCGTGACGGAGAAGCTGTTCATCGTCACGTTGCCGTTGTTGGTGATCGTGTAGGCGTACGAGATGGTGTCGCCGGCCGCTGCGGCGGTCTGCCGGGCCGGATCGGAGACGGTGGCGGCGCTGCTGATCGTCAGGGACGGCGCCGCGGCGGCGACCGGGGCGCTGGAGGTCCGCGGTCCGAAGATGACGTCGGTGGCCGTGCCGGCCCGGCGTGCGGTGGCCTGGGCGGTGTCGGTGATCGGGAGCCCGGCGTCGAGGTCGCCCTGGGTGATGGTGGCGCCGGTGGCGCCGGTGCAGGTGGTGGTGTCCCCCGGGGCGAGCGTGACGGCCAGGCAGGACGCGGTTCCGGAGAGGTTGCCCGCGACCACGAGGGTGTTCATGGTGACGTTGCCGATGTTCTGCACCGTGAAGGAGAAGGCGATGGCGCTGCCGACGGTGTCACCGGTGGGGGTGGCGGCCGGGGTGAGTTTCAGCAGCGGGTTGGCCGGGGCGACCGGCACGGTGGACTCGAAGGGTCCGTAACCGACCGCGCTGCCGTCGGACGATTTCGCCGCGCTGACGGTGATCCTCGAGGTCACCGGGCCGCCGGTGTCGAGGTCGCTCTGCGTGACGGTGTACGGCCCGCCGCTGGTGCAGGTCATCTGGGCGGCGGCGGCCAGCGAGGTGAACGGGCAGACTGCGGCCAGGTTGGTCAGCGAGTCGGTGAGGCCGATCGAGTTCATCGTCTGGTCGCCGTTGTTGGTGACGACGATGCTGTACGTGATGGTGTTGCCGACCGCCGCGGCATAGCGGTTGCCCACCGGGTTGACCGCGGGCGTGATCGAGACGGTGAGCGATGCGGCCGCCTGGGCGAGCGCGATGGTGGCGCTGCCGGTGGCGTAGGTGGTGTCGGACGTGGCGGCCGGCGCGCGTGCGGTGAGGACGGCGTTGTTGGTGATCGGGTTCGCCGTGATGATGTCGCCGGCCGTGACGGTGTACGGCGAGGCGCTGGCGCACGTCATCGACGCGCCGACGGCCAGCGACGTGAACGGGCATTGGCCTGCTCGGACGTTGCCGGCCACGGCGATCGAGGACATCGTCACGTTGCCGGTGTTGCTGATGTCGAACGTGTAGTCGATCGTGTCGCCGGCCTGCGCCTGACTCTGCCGTATTGCGGGGGTCACGGTCGCGGTGACCAGCATGGTCAGTGCGGGCACGGCGGGGGCGACGCTGACGGTGGCGGTGAACGGGCCGAACGACGGGTTGGCGCCGCCCGGTGTGGTGGCGGTGGCGGAGGCGCTCGCGGTGATCGGCAGGCCGACGTCGATCCGGGCCTGGGTGACCGTGTACGGCATCGCGCTGGTGCAGGTCATCGACGCGCCGACCAGCAGCGACGTGGCCGGGCAGTTGACCGTGCCGGCCAGCGCGTCGGTGAGCCCGATCCCGGTCATCGTCACGTTGCCGTCGTTGACCACGGTGTAGGTGTAGGTGATCGTGTCGCCGACCCGCACGGCGTTCTGGTGCGCGGCGGGCGCCACGGTGGCCACCGACGTGATCGAGAGCGACGGCGAGGCGCCGGCCACCGGCACCGTCACGGTGTTCGAGCCGTAGACGGTGTTGCTGACCGCGCCGGGTCTGCGCCCGGACACCGATGCGGTCGACGCCACGCCGGTCGCCGCATCGACGTCGCTCTGGGTGACGGTGTAGCTGCCGACGGACGTGCACGTGGCGGTGGCGCCGGCCGCGAGCGGGGTGGCCGGGCAGGTGGCGGCGCCCAGCCGGGTGTCGCTGACGACGATGTTCGACATGGTCACGTTGCCGTTGTTGGTGACCGTGTACGAGTACGCGATGGTGTCCCCGGCGCGGACCGCGTTCTGCCTGGCGATCGGGTTGACCGACGGGACGACGGTGACGGCGAGCGCCGGCGCGGCGACGGCGACCGGGACGGACACCGTGAACGGGCCGTAGGAGCCGGTGGCGGCGCCGGGCGCCCGGCCGGTGACGGTGGCGCTGTCAGCGACCGGGGTGCCGGCGTCCACGTCGGACTGGGTGACCCGGTAGGACGAGGAGCTGGTGCAGGTCATCGTCGCGTTCACGGCCAGGGTGGCGGACGGGCAGCTGGCGGTGCCGGTCCTCGTGTCGGTGACGGCGATCGAGGACATCGTGACGTTGCCGTTGTTCGTCACCGCGTACGAATAGCTGATCGTGTCGTTGGGCGCGGCAGCGCTCTGCCGGGCCGGCGGTGTGACGCTGGCGGTGACCACCGCGGTGAGGGATGGTGCGGCCGCGACCACCGGGACGCCTGTGGAGAACGGGCCGAAGGTGCGGGTGGTGTTCGAGCCGGCGAGCCGCCCGCCGACGGTGGCCGAGTCGCGGATCGCCACACCGTCGTCGACGTCGGTCTGCGTCACCACGTAGGGGCTGCTGCTGGTGCACGTCATCGAAGCGCCGACGGCGAGGGTGGCGCCGGGGCAGGTGACCGGACCGCCCTTGGTGTCGGTGACGGTGATCGAGTTGAGGGCCGCGTTGCCGTCGTTGACG
Source organism: Actinoplanes sp. NPDC026670 (assembly GCF_040638175.1). NCBI lineage: Bacteria > Bacillati > Actinomycetota > Actinomycetes > Micromonosporales > Micromonosporaceae > Actinoplanes > Actinoplanes sp. NPDC026670. The sequence continues at coordinate 163,788 of NZ_JBEZXU010000014.1, read as the reverse complement.
ACGACGTACGAGTAGGTGACCGTGTCACCGGTCTGTGCCGCGCCGGTGTGCCCGGCCGGGCTGACCGTCGCGGTGACGGTCGCCCGCAGCGACGGCGCGCCGGTGGCGAGTTGCACGGTGACCGGCGCCGGGCCGAAGCTGACCGCGGCCGCGCCGCCGGGCGGGCGGCCGGTGACCGTCGCGTTGTTGTAGACCGGCTGCTGGGCGTCGAAGTCGGCCTGGGTGATCGTGTACGGGACCGGGCTGTTGCACACCATCTGCGCCCCGGCCGCGAGTGTGGTTCCCGGGCAGTCGGCGGTGCCGGTCAGCGCGTCGCGCACCACGAGCTGGTTCATCGTCACGTTGCCGTCGTTGACCACGGTGAACCGGTAGGTGACCGCGTCGCCGGTGACCGCCGCGTTCTGCCGGCTGGACGGAGTGACCGTGGCGACGCCGGTGATCTTCAGGGAGGCGTTGCTCGGGGTGATGGTGACGGCGGTCTGTGCGGTGTTGTTGCCCGACGCCGGGTCGGTGCTGTCGGCTGACACCACCCGGACCACGTTGTTCGGGGTGCCGGCGCTGAGCGCGGTGCCGGTCAGGGTGAGGGTGACCGATCCGCCGGCCGCGAGCGACGGGATCGACCAGCGGCCGGTGCCCGGGTCGTAGCTGCCGGACCCGGTGCCGGAGCTGATCAGCAGACCGGTCTGCGGCTGGACCTGGACGACCACGTTGGCGACGTCGGACGGTCCGGTGTTGCGGGCGGTGACGGTGAACTGCACCGGGTCGGTCGCCACCACGGTCGGGGTGCTGGTCGTCTGGGTCAGGTCGAGGTCGGAGATGTGCGCGACGGTCGCGGTCGTGGTGGCGCTGTCGTTGCCACTGGACGGATCGGCCGAGGTCGCCGACACGGTGACGGTACGGACGAACGAGTTGCCGCTGTAGCTCGCCTTCAGCAGCGTGTCGAAGGTGATGTCCCAGGTCGTCGAGGCGTACATCAACGGTCTGGTGCAGGTGAACAGACCACCGTCGGGGGTGATGCCGTTCAGGTCGGTGGTGCCCTGGAACGTGCAGGAGCCGGTGCTGGTGGTGGCCGTCGGAACGGTCTGCCCGGCCGGGACGGGCCGCTGGACCACGACACCCTCGGCCCGGGTCGGCCCGGCGTTGGTGACCGTGACGACACTGCGGATCCGCTCGCCGGGCACCAGCGTGTTGCCGCCGCGGTCCTGGTTGACCAGGGTCTGCGTCACCGACAGGTCGCCCTTGAGCAGAACCGTGAAGTTGGCTGTCTGCTTGTCGTTCGCAGAGTTGTTGTCGGTGGTGGTGGTGACCACGGTGACCGTCGCGGTGCCGGGGCCGGCCTGCGCGTCGGGGCCGAGGACCACGGTGCCGGACAGCGGGATCGTCACCCCGGGCGGCAGGTGCGGGATGGTGCAGGCGGTGGCGGTGCAGTACGCCGCCATCGGCCCGGTGGTCGGCCGGACGATCGTCACACCCGGTGGCAGCACCGGGATGAACGAGATGTTGTCGGCCATCGACGGGCCGTTGTTCGTCACAGCGAGGGTGTAGGTGGTGCTGTCCCCCGCATAGGCCGTGTAGGTGCCGAGTGTCAGGGCGATCCCGACGTCTGCGATCAGGGCGCCGGCCCCGGTGACGGTGGCGATGTTGTTGTTGACGTCCGGGTCGGGTGTCGCCGCTTTCAGCGAGACCGCGTTGTTGACGACCGGATTCGTGTTGTGCAGCGTCATCGTGATGGTGGCCGTCACCGACGCCCCGGACGCCAGCGAGGCCAGCGCGCATTCGATGGTGCCGGTCGTCGTGGTGGCGCAGGTGCCGCCGGGCAGGGTCGCCTGCGCGTTCGTCGAGCCGACCGGGATCACCTCGGACAGCACGATGGTCCGGGCGGTCGACGGCCCGGCGTTGGTGACCTGCACCGTGTAGGTGATGGTGCTGCCACCTGTCGGGTTCGCCGGCGAATAGCTCATGGTGACGCCGAGGTCGGCGCTGCCGGTCACCGCGTTGCTCACCGACGCCGTGTTGTCCGACTGTTTCGTCTCGTACGTGGCGCTGGTGATCGCCGCGCCGACCGTGTAGGCGGTGCCCGGGGTCTCCCCGGAGGGCACGTTGCCGGTGATCGTCATGGTCCGGCTGGCGGCCGCGGCAAGGCTCGGGTAGTTGCAGGTCGCCTTGGTTCCACTGACCGAACAGGTACCGCCGGTCGAGGCCGCGGTGACCCCGGTCAGCCCGGACGGCACGGTGGCGGTGAGCACCACCGTGGCCGCCGTGCTCGGGCCGGCGTTGTTCGCCGTGACGGTGTAGCTCGCCTGCTGGCCGGCCACGACCGCCGAGCCGGCCAGGGCTGCGGTCACCGACAGGTCGGCGGCCGGGTTGACCGCGATGGTCGAGGTGTTGGAGGTCGAGGTGGGCGAGGTGTTGGTGACCACCTCGGTGTAGGTGGCGGTCGCGTCGTTGGACAGCGCGGAGTTGGCGATCGAGGAACCGACCACCACCTGGTAGGACAGTGTCTGCGACTCACCCGGCGCGAGGGTGCCGCCGACGGAACCGGTGGCGCCGGTGCCGACCCGCAGTTTCACGGTGCCGGTGCCGCTCACGTACTCGCCGACGTCGTCCCCGGCCGCGTCGGTCGGTTTGGTGGTCGTCGTCCCGGTGACCGATTTCAGTGATCCGGCCACGTAGGTGGTGCCGGCCGGCAGCACGTCGGTGATCGCCGACAGGGTGGCCGGGGTACCGCCGTCGTTGCGGGTGGTCACCGAGTAGGTGAGCGTGTCGCCGACGTTCGCGGTGGTGGCGCCGGAGCTGTTGACGACCGACGTGGTGGTGGTCAGGCAGCCCGCCGAACCGAACGACACCGCGTCGAGGAAGTTGCCGATGCTCGGGTCGGTGCTGGCCGACGAGACCGACTTGAACGCGAACCGGGTCTTGGTCTGCCCAGCCGGCACCGTGTACGTGCCGGTGTAGGAGCCCCACGTGGTCTTCGGATCGGCGATGTTCGCGCCCTGCTGCACCAGCGTCCCGGCCGGCGGGCCGATGATCACCGCCATGGTGTCGGTGCCGGTCCGGCCGCGGTGGTTGAGCTGCCAGCGCAGGATGGTCCCGGGAATCGTGTCGAGATCCTGGTACAGCGTCGACACCATGTTGGCGTTGAGCTCGGCGTGCTGGCTGCCGGAAGCAGGTGTCACACCGCCGTAGCCGCGCCACAGCTCGATCATCTTGTCGGTCGCGGTGGTCAGCCAGCCCGGCACCAGCGTCTGCGCCATGATCGACACGCTGCCGGTGGAGATCACCGGCTGTTCGAAGTCACCGTTGGTGAGCGACACCGCCGTCGGGCAGACCGTCTGCGCGGCCACCGCGGGCGTCATCCGGAACGGCAGGACCAGGGACAACGCCAGAATCATCGCGAATGCGGCGATGGTGAAACCGACACGCCTGACTAGCCCACGCACGGACTCCCCCGTTGCTCTGGTGACGCAGGCCGGAAGCCCGGCCCTACCCGGGCCATTGCAGGCTAATACGACATCAAGACCTCAAAAAAGAAATTCCTCATATTTGTACGGCTACCCGCACCCATTCCACCGGATGCAATAGTCAGGCATTTTCCTGGACCATTTCCGTCCCACCGGTTCCCAGCGATCCCGGCTGTAACGAGACGTCAGAGCAGGCACATCAACCGCTGGAACCTCCACCGCACCAGTCCACCGAAATGATCTTCCCGATGGCCGGAAATGCGCGAAACGGCCGGGCGACATGGTCACCCGGCCGTTTCCTGAATACGCCGTCACCGGCCGAACGCCTCCGCTTCGAACCGGCCGCACACCCTCGCGCCGTTACGCGGCGAACGCCTCCGCTTCGAACCGGCCGCACACCCTCGCGCCGTTACGCGGCGAACGCCTTCGCTTCGAGCAGGCCGACCGAGCTCGTGCCGGAGGCGCGCAGCACGAACCGCAACCGGGTGGTGGTCACCGGGGTGAACGTCACCGTGTTGTAGGTGTTCGCGGCCCGCGCGTACCCGCTGGCCTTCGGCACGTCGGCGTAGGCGGTCCCGGTCCAGTACTGGAGCCGCCACGAGGCAGGCAGGCGCACCCCGTTGCCGTCGTCGAAGAAGTAGGCCTGCGCCCGGCCGACCGTGACGGCGGACGGCCATTGGAGTTCGGCCCACTGGCGGCCGCTCTGCGGCCACGTTCCCCAGCGTCGATTGACGGTGTCGTTGGACGTCGCGGGCTCGATGCCGTCGTTGATCGCCGCGACCGACTCCCAGGCCGAGGTGTAGGAGGCGGACGCGGTGGCCGTGCCGGCAAGGTTGCCGCTGTCGCTTCCGCCGCCGCTGCCGTTTCCGCTGCCGTCTCCGCTACCGTTTCCGCCGCCGCTTTCCGTGGAGCCGGACGGTGCGGGCACCGTCGTCGTCGGAGCGACCGTCGCCGGTGTGGTCGGCGCGGCAGTCGTCGGGGTCGCCGACGGCTCGGTGGTCGCGACGTCCTGGATCGCCAGATCGGCGCTGGCGAACGCGGTGAACGACGGATTGACGTCGGTCTCGCCGGCCCCGCCGTCACACTTGCGGTCCGGGTTGAACAGCAGATACGTGCCGGACGAGCAGGCGAACGCGATCTCCGCGTCACCACCGACCACGACGTTGCCGGACAGGTTCGCGCCGTCCTGGATGAGTGCGTTGTCCTTGACGACCGCGTTGCCCCCGACGGTGCCGCCGTTGACCCAGCCCAGGCCTTCGATCCGGGCGTTGCCGGTGACGGTTCCGCCCATGACGGCGGCCTTCGGCCCGACGTAGGCGGTCGACGCGACAGTCGCATTGCCGGCCACCCAGCCACCACCGTTGGAGTGCCAGCGCCCGCCGTTGGTGGCGGCCGGCTTGACGTAGCCCGGCTCGAACCCGGACGGCGTCGCCCCCTCCACCCGGAACTCGTAGGGATAGCGGCGAGCCTTGGTGTACCCGTCGAGGAACCCGTAGTGCGGAACCGCGTTCGGCGTGCCGGTGACGACCAGCCACACCTCACTCTCACCGGACTGGAGCTGGAAGTCGATCTGCCCATCCGTGCCGGACTTCAACGTGGAGTACCGCGGGACGCCGCCCTTGACCGCGACCAGCCCGAACGTCCACCCGGTGGCCCCGGTCTCGGCATGTCCCTTCAACCGCAGCCGGACCAGCCCACCATCCGTGGACGGCACCAGCTTGATCTTGTTGAACCCGTAGTCGGACGGCGCCACCCTCGGGTTGATCTGGTAGTGGCCTTGACTTGAGTTGACTGGATCAACATTGCCGCCGTTGTACGCATTGAGGAACCCGGCGCCCCATACATTGTTGATGAACGGCATCAATGTTGACCGGTTGCCGAAGTCGTACGTGACGGTCCGGGTGGCGTACTCGCCGAGCCGACGGTTCAGTTCGGCCTGGTCGATGCCGGCGATCCGCCGGTACACCTCGAGCGGGTGCTCGGTGTTGCGGGCCTCGTTCCAGATGCGGTTGAACATCTCCAGACCGTCGCGGTCCTTGATGTACTGCGCCAGCATCCAGTTGCCGTAGTGGTGCCGGCTGGAGCTGTAGTACAGGTTCTCCGAACGCAACCACCTGGTCAGGTCACCGGCCGCCGTCGTCGGCAAGGTCTGCATGGCCATGAACTCCGCACTGGTCTCCCAGAACGTGCCGGCCGACTGATCGGTGAACCCGTAGCCGCTCCGGCCGAGGAACGTGTAGTTCTGGAAGACGTGAGCCAGCTCGTGCGCAAGGCCCCACGAGCCGGGCAGGGCCGCGCCGGGCGCGATGTTGATGACACCGACCCGGCCGTCGACCGAGCCGCCGGTCGCCCAGGCGTTGAGTTCGGTGCGGTTCCAGGTGTTCGTGACGATCACGATGATCTTGTGTTCGGCGAGCAGCCCGGTCTCCGGCGTGAACTTCATCGTGTTCACGTAGAAGCTGTACAGGTTCTCCAGCTGGCTGAGCACATTGTCCGGATCGAACTTGTACGGGTCACTGGCGGACGCCGGGTCGGTGCCGGACTTCTCACCCCAGAGCAGGATGAAGTTGTTCGACTCCTTGGTCCGCTCGGCGGTCCACGGGACCTCACCGGTCCGGGTCCACGATTCGGGGATGTAGACGGTCTTGGTGGCAGCCGAGGCGCGGGACATGATCTGGGGGACGAGCCCCACGCCTGCGAGAAGCACGAATGCACACGCGATGACGAACCACAGCTGACGCCGTGATCGCGCTTGGGGAATCGGCATGACCCGGGACCCTAGACCAACTTTGGAAACGCTCCCAAATCTCCTGAACACCCTCTTTGAGCAGCCTTTACGCAGCCTTAAGCGGGCGTGACGCAGGTCACCGGTGAGGTTGACCCGAGGTCAGGGTGCACGCTCCTGGCACGGCGCTGACGCCGCTTCAGAGAGGAAACGAAACCATGTCCCAGGCACTCCGGCCGGAACTTCAGCAGGCCGTCGAGGACGTCGTCGCCTCCGGATTTCTCGGGGCCGCGTTGCGCGTACAGAATGAAGAGGGTGAACAGGAAGGCGCCGCCGGGCTGGCCCGGATCGGAGACCTCGCCGCACCGCCTGCCGACGGCCGTTTCCGGATCGGCAGCAACACCAAGACGTTCGCCGCGGCGCTGGCCCTGGGCCTGGCCGCCGAAGGCGTGCTGGATCTCGACGGCCCGGTCGCCGAACATCTCTCCGGCCGGAACCTGGACCGGCGGATCACCGCGCGGATGCTGCTGCAGCACACCAGCGGGCTGTTCAACTTCACCGGCGAACTGGGCGCGGACGGCGGCTACCTGCCGGGCATCCCGGCGCCCGGCACACCGAAGGGCGGCGAGTGGCTCGACGACAGGTTCCGGACCTACCGGCCGGACGAGCTGATCGCGGTATCGCTGGCCCGGCCGCCACGGTTCGAGCCGGGCACCTCCTGGAGCTACTCCAACACCAACTACGTGCTGCTCCGGCTGCTCGTCGAGCAGGTCACCGGCCGCCCGTTCGCCGGCGAGATGCGGCGCCTGGTCCTCGACCCGCTCGGCCTGTCCGGCACGATGACCCCGGAATCCGCGAGCGAACTGCCCGAGCCGCACGCCCACGCCTACTACCGGCACGGCCCGGAGACGATCGACGTCACCTGCCACGATCCGTCGTGGATCTCCACCGGCGGTGACATGATCTCCACGAACCGGGACCTGACGGCGTTCCTCTCCGGGTTGCTCGGCGGCCGGTTGCTGCCCGCTGCCCTGCTGGCCGAGATGTGCACGCCGCATCCGACCGGCATCCCGGGAATGGGCTACGGCCTGGGGGTTTTTGTGCAGGAGACGAAAGGCGGACCGGTCATCACCCACAACGGCGGCATCGCCGGATACGCGACGCTGATGTACGGCGCCCCCGGCGGCGGCACCGTCATGGCCGCGTCGCTGACCTGTGTGGACGACTCCCGCCTGTCGATCGCGCCGGCGTTCCTCAACGCGCAGCGGCGGCTGGTGGGCGAGGTCTTCGGATGAGCGGGGTCACCATCGGGCAGGCGGCGGCGTTCATCCGGGTCACCGTTAAGACGGTGCGGCACTATCACCGGATCGGCCTGGTCCGGGAACCGGCACGGGACGCCTCCGGCTACCGGCGGTACGGCTCGGACGACCTGTTACGGCTGGTACGGGTACGAACGCTGGCCGCCGCCGGAGTGCCGCTGGCCGAGATCGGGCCGATGCTCAACGCCGACCCCGAAGGTTTCGCCGGCGCTGTGACCGGTGTCGAGCAGCGCCTCACCGCCCAGATCGCCGAACTGACCGCACGCCGTGACACCCTGCGCCACCTCGCCGACGGCGACCGGGCCCTGCTGTCCGAACGCGCCGCCGAACTGCTGGAACGGATGCCCGCCCTCGGCTTCCCGGCCGCCGAGGTGACCGCGCTACGGGAGGGCTGGGTGCTGGCGAAAGCCCTGGTCCCGGAAGGTTTCGACGACTATCTGATGGACGTCGCGCACGCCCTGGAGGATCCCCGGTTCGTCGCGCTGATCAGGCGCGGCGCCGAGGCCGCAGACTGGCCGCCCGACGACCCGCGGCTGGACGGACTGGCCGCCGAGATGGTCGGGCACTACCTGGCGAACCCGGCGCATCTGCGCACCCTGACCGGCCTCCAGGCGCGCACCGACGCCGCGGACCGCTACCGGCTGATCGCCCGCTACGGCGAGACGCCGGGCTCGACCGCGTCGCGGCTGACCACGCTGGTGGAGACCAGGCTGCGGGCGGCCGGGATCCGGGTGAACTCCGGCTCGGCCTCGGGCCGGCCGAAGTGGTGACCCGGCAACAGCCGGTACCCGATCCGGGTCCATCGGACGTCCCGGCCCTCGGCTGCGGAAATTGGGAGGCGGTGCCGAACCTCACCGCCTAGGGTCGGCGACATGAGGACAACCAGCGCATCCCCCGCCCTGTTCGCCGCTGGAGAGGTCTTCCGTGTTCTTCTCGAACCCCGTCAACCCGTTCCCCGCCGGTAACGGCGCCACCCCCGCCGCCGACGTCAGGCGGTTCATCCTCCAGGAGTTCCGGCCGCTGCGGCCGGTCGTGATGATCGCCGTGCTCACCACGATCCTGTGCGCCTCCATCGAGGTCTGGCTGATCGGGTACGCCGGCCGGCTCGTCGACCTGCTCGCCGCCACCGACCCGGCCGCCCTCTGGGCCGACCGCGGCACCGAACTGCTGACGGTCGCCGCGTTCGTGCTGCTGGTCCGGCCGGCGCTGATGCTGCTCGGCCAGGTGCTCGACGACATCACGTTCCGGGCCAACGCGCGGCCGCTGGCCCGCTGGCGCGCCCACCGCTACGTGTCCCGGCAGTCGGTCGGCTGGTTCCGCGACGACCTGGCCGGCCGGATCGCCACCTGGGTCCGCGACGGCGGGGACGCGGCCGCCACCGCTGCCTACTCGGTGATCCACACGCTGGTGTACGTCACCGCCTACATCGCCGGCTCGGTGTGGGTGATGTCCGCGATCGACGTGCGGCTGCTCGTGCCCCTGTGTGCCTGGATCGTCGCGTACATCCTGCTCATGGGTTTGATCGTGCCTCGTTTCCGGCGTGCGTCGGAGAACCTGCAGGCCGCCGAGTCGGCGCTGACCGGCCTGCTCGTCGACTCCTACGCCAACGTCGACACGCTCGCCCTGCTCGGCGGCGCGGACGCCCGCACCGAACACGACCGGCGGGTGTTCGCCGAGGCCAGGCAGGCTCACCTGCGGTTGCAGCGGGTCGAGGTGACGATCAACAGCAGCATGATGGCGCTCGGCAGCGCGCTGCTCGTCGGCCTGGTCGGTTACGGCATCGTGCTGTGGCGCTCGGAGGCCGCCCCGCTCGGCCTGGTCGCCGCCGCGCTGGCGCTCAGCTTCCGGATCACCTCGATGGCCGAATGGCTCCTCGACGCGGTCTCGTCCCTTTTCGGCGCCGCCGGCGCCCTTCGGCAGGCGTTGCGCACGGTCGCCCAGCCACTCACGGTCGCCGACAAATCAACTGCCACCCCTTTGGCGGTACGGGCCGGAGCGATCAGTTTCCAGCAGGTCAGCCATCACTACGGGCGTGGCGCGGGCGGACTCGACCGGCTCGATCTGGCCATCGCCGCCGGGGAACGGGTGGGTCTGGTCGGCCGTTCCGGGGCCGGCAAGTCCACGCTGGTCGGGTTGCTGCTGCGGTTCCACGATCCGGAGTCGGGCACGATCACCATCGACGGGACCGATGTCACCGACGTCACCCAGGACAGCCTGCGGGAGCAGATCGCCATGGTCGCGCAGGAGGCGACCCTGCTGCACCGGTCGGTGCGGGAGAACATCGCCGGCCCCGGCCACGCCGATGACCAGCGGATCTCGCTGGCGCTGGCCCGCGCCTCGGCCGGGTTCGTCGGGGCGCTGCGGGACGCGGACGGGCGTACCGGCCTGGACGCGCACGTCGGCGAACGCGGGGTCCGCCTCTCCGGCGGTCAGCGGCAGCGGATCGCGCTGGCCCGGGCGTTCTACCGGGACGCCCCGATCCTGGTCCTCGACGAGGCCACGTCGGCGCTGGACTCGGAGTCGGAGGCGGCCATCCACGACACGCTCGGCGCGGTGATGGCCGGACGGACCGTCATCGCGATCGCCCACCGCCTGTCGACGATCGCCGGCATGGACCGGATCGTGGTCCTCGACGACGGCCGGATCGCCGAACAGGGCACCCACGCGTCGTTGCTGGAACTCGGCGGCCTCTACGCCGACCTGTGGTCCCGGCAGTCCGGCGGTTTCCTGGGCTCCCTCGCCCCCGCCGCCACTTCTCCCGCAGACCCAACCCTCCTTCCCACCGAACCGCACCCCTCCCCCACCGAGCCACATGCCACCCCCACCGGACCGAATCCCTCTCTCACCGAGCCGAATCCCTCCCCCGCCGGGCCGCATCCTTCCCCCACCGCGCCGCATCCCTCCCCCACCGCGCCGCATGCCACCCCCGCCGGGCCGCATCCCTCCCCCACCGCGCCACATCCCCTCCCCGCCAGGCCGCATCCTTGAGCGGCTGGTGCGGTGTCCACCAACCTTCTGGTCGCTCATGCTGGAGCTAGGCCCAGCCAACCTGCCCGCTTACGTCCCGATCTTGCACGTTCCTCCACTTTCGCGGCAACCTTGCACGTTTCTCCACCTTCGCAGTGATCTTGCACGTTTCTTCATGTCTGGGCCTGGTTTATCGTGCAAGGTCTGCCGCGCCGGGGAGACCTTGCAGCTTTCTTCCCGTTGGGACGTGGAAAGGGCTGCAAGATCGGTGCGAGGGTGGAAGTTCGTGCAAGATCCGCGAGCGGGCACACCGACCGAATCGACGCCGGCCCGGACGCGGCCGTCACGCCCGAGGCGAGCCGCAGTGGACACGCGCCAGCCGCCTGCATCAGGAGTGGTACTGGGGGTACACCTATCAGCAGGGTCTCCCTGCGCGGCCGCGCCCGTGATGCCCTGGCTCCATGAACCGTTCGTCTTCGGAGGCCGTCATCGCTACCGTCAACGCCATCGCCGCGCCCTCGGCAATCGAGCCGCTCGTTCGCACCACCATCGAGCGGCGTGCCGTCGGGCCACGTGATGTTCTGATCGAGATTCGTTACGCCGGCATTTGCCACTCCGACATCCACACCGTGCGCGGCGAGTGGGGCAGGGTGCCATACCCGCTGACCGTCGGTCACGAGATCGTCGGCCAGGTCACCGAGGTCGGCGCCGAGGTCACCCGGCACAGCGTCGGCGACCGGGTCGGCGTCGGCTGCATGGTCAACTCGTGCCGCGTGTGCGACAACTGCAAGGCCGGCCAGGAGCAGTACTGCCTGAACGGCAACGTCGGCACCTACGGCGGGAGCGACCGGGACGGCACGATCACCCAGGGCGGCTACTCGACCCACATCGTCGTCGACGAGGATTTCGTGCTCCGCGTGCCGGAGGCCATCCCGTATGAGACGGCCGCCCCACTGCTCTGCGCCGGCATCACCACGTATTCGCCGCTGGCCCATTGGAAGGCCGGCCCGGGCCGCAACGTGGCCGTCGTCGGCATGGGCGGCCTCGGCCACATGGCCGTGAAGATCGCGGCCGCGATGGGCGCCGAGGTGACGGTCCTGTCGCAGACCCTGAGCAAGAAGGACGACGGCCTCGCTTTCGGCGCCAAGCACTACTACGCCACCAGCGACCCGGCCACCTTCAAGACGCTGTCGAACTCCTTCGACCTGATCATCAACACCGTGAGCGCCCCGATCGACATGGCGTCCTACCTGCGCCTGCTCCGCCTGGACGGCACGCTGGTCGCTGTGGGAGCCCCGCCGGAGCCGCTGCCGGTCCAGGTGTTCGCCCTGTTCGGAGCACGTCGTTCGTTCGCCGGTTCCAGCATCGGTGGCATCGCCGAAACCCAGGAGATGCTGGACTTCTGCGCCGAACACGGAATCTCCGCCCAAGTCGAAGTGATCAACGCGGCCGACGTCAACGAGGCCTACGACCGAGTCCTGAAATCCGATGTCCGCTACCGCTTCGTCATCGACATCAACACACTCCACTGACCTACCACCCGACCACCCCGGCCGGACCCGCAACCCAAGGTCCGGCCGCCCGTCCGGCGGCCCGCGGTCGGCCTGTCTGTGCGGTGAACCGGGCCTCCACCGCCCTCGCCGCAGCCGTATGTCGAACGGCCCGGGCCGCGGCACTCCGGTCTGCCGTGGGCCGGGCGGGTCAGCGTTCGATCATCTGCATCTGGGCCTCGTTGTGGTGACCGCCCTCGGCAGGGGTGAGAGCGTCGAGCGTCGCGACCTGGGTCGCGGTGAGTTCGACGGTGGCCGCGGCGGTGTTCTCCTCCACGCGGGACACCCGCTTCGTGCCCGGGATCGGGACGATGTCGTCGCCCCTCGTCAGCAGCCAGGCCAGCGCCACCTGAGCCGGTGTGGCGGCGACCTGGTCGGCGATCTCCTGCACCTGGTCGGCGAGCCGGAGGTTGCGCAGGAAGTTCTCCCCGGTGAAACGAGGATTGTTCTTCCGGAAATCGCTGTCGTCGAGGGCCTCGACATCCGCCGGTGTCCGCAGTGAGCCGGTGAGGAACCCGTGTCCCAGTGGCGAATACGCCACCAGACCGATACCCAGCTCCCGCAGGACCGGGAGGATCTCCTCCTGATCGCGGGTCCACAGCGAATACTCCGACTGGAGCGCCGTGATCGGATGCACGGCGTGTGCCCGGCGGATCGTGCCGACCCACGCCTCGGACAGGCCGATGTGGCGGATCTTCCCCTCCCGCACCAGGTCGGCGAGGGCTCCGACAGTGTCCTCGATCGGCGTCGCCGGGTCGACCCGATGCTGGTAGTAGAGGTCGATGTAGTCGGTGCCGAGACGTTTCAGTGACCCGTCGACGGCGATCCGGATGTTGGCCGGGCTGCTGTCCAGACTCCACGGACCGCGGCCGCCGTGTGAGACCAGACCGAACTTGGTGGCCAGCACGACCTGGTCACGCCGCCCCTGAAGGGCCCGGCCGACCAGTTCCTCGTTGAGGTAGGGGCCGTAGATCTCCGCGGTGTCGATGAGAGTGACACCCAGGTCGATCGCCCGGTGGATCGTCCGGATCGATTCGGCGTCGTCGCTGCCGGCGCCGGTGTAGCCGTGCGACATCCCCATGGCGCCCAGACCGATCCGGGCGACCTCCAGGCTGCCGAGCTTCGCGTTGTGCATGTCGTCTACTCCTGTCGGATGAGCCACCCCACGAACTGTCGGGTGAGCCACCCCACGAAACCCAGGGCGGTCAGGCCTCGGGGATCGTGAGGCTGAAGGTCTTGAGGCTGATGTCGGCCGGCTCGGGCCCGCCGCGCTTGCCGGTGTCGAGCGCGTCGAGGACGGCGAGCTCCTTCTCCGTGAGCGTGAAGTCGAAAACGGCGAAGTTCTCCGCGATGCGCTGCGGGTTCGTCGACTTCGGGATGGCCGAGCGGCCCTGTTGCAGGTGCCAGCGCAGCATCACCTGCGCCGGGGACCTGCCGTGGGCTGCGGCGATCTCGCCGATCGCCGGGTCGTCGAGGGTGCTGCGGTGGCCGCTGTCGCGGTAGAAGGTGATGCCGCCGATGGGCGCCCATGCCTGGGTGACGATGCCGTGCTCGGCTCCGAGAGCCTGCACCTCGGGCTGGGTGAAGTAAGGGTGGACCTCGATCTGGTTGACGGCGGGCACGACGGTCACCGAGTCGAGCAGGGCCGTCAGGTGGTCGACCATGAAGTTGCTGACCCCGATGGCGCGGACCCGGCCGTCGGCGAGCAGGGTCTCCAGGGCGCGGTAGGCGTCGAGCGTCCGGGTGAACTCCGACGGCAGGGCCTGATGCAGGATCAGCAGGTCGATCTGGTCGACACCGAGCTTGCCGGCGCTCTTGTCGAAGGAGTGCAGCGTCTCCTCGTACCCATAGTCGTTGATCCAGATCTTGGTCTCCAGGAAGACCTCGGCGCGGGACAGCCCCGACGCGCGGAAGGCCTCGCCGACGCCGCGCTCGTTGCGGTAGGCGGCAGCGGTGTCGATGTGGCGGTAGCCAGTCCGGAAAGCCGTCGCGACAGCGGCGCTCGTCTCCGCCGGTGGGGTCTGGAAGACGCCGAATCCGAGAGCGGGCATGGTCACGCCGTTGTTGAGAGTGAGCTGCGGGACGGTCATGAGGGGTCCTCTCCGGATCGGGGAAGCAGGCGCAGCGTGACCGGCTCGGCCTGCGCGCCGACGACGGAGCCGACGATGGCTGCCCCGTAACGGTCGTATTTGGCGTGGTAGGCGGCGTCGATCGCGGCGTGCACATCGTCGCCCGGCCTGGTGAAGACGACATCCCGCTCCAGGCCGGCGGCCCGGATGCGCCCGGCGCCGCTGCGGACCGCGCGGGCGAACCAGCCGTTGCCGGGGCCGCGGGCCGACCTGACGAACAGGTCGTCTCCGGCACGGACGACCCAGATCGTCACGTAGGGACGCAGTGTGCCGTCAGGACGCAGGGAGGCGAGCCGGAGCTCCTCGGCCCGGCCGATCGCCGTGAGGTCGCCGGGCGGCCATGGGGTTGCGGTGGTAGCGGACATGCGACCAGGAAAGCGCGGATTTCATCGGTCAGGGAGGCTCTGTTGATAGGGGTAAAAGCAGGGCCACCCTCCGGGTCTGCGGGCGGCCTAACCTCGGGTCATGGGCATGGACAACCGTAGCGAGGTCCGGGCGTTCCTCACCTCACGCCGGGCGAAGATCAGTCCGGAGCGAGCGGGCATTCCGGCGTATGGCGGCCGCCGCGTCGCCGGGCTGCGCCGTGGCGAGGTCGCGGCCCTGGCCGGGGTCAGCGTGGAGTATTACATCCGGCTGGAGCGAGGCAATCTCACCGGAGTCTCCGACAGCGTGCTCGATGCCGTGTCACGCGCACTCCAGCTCGACGAGACCGAGACCGCCCACCTGCGCCATCTGGCCCGCGCCGCCGGGCCACAGCCGGCCCGGCCACGCAGTCGCCGTGCGGGCTCGCCGGAGGTCCGGCCCGCGGTGCGGCGGCTGCTCGACGCGATGACCGGGATGCCGGCGATTCTGCGTGACTTCCGGTTCGACATCGTGGCGGCCAATCCGCTCGGCCAGGCGTTGTATGCGCCGATGTTCGCCGGTGCGCCGACGCTGCCGGTCAACACCATGCGGTTCACCTTTCTGGATCCGCAGGCGCAGGCGTTCTATCCCGACTGGGCGCTGATGGCACGCTCTGCGGTCGGCGCTCTGCACATGGCTGCCGCGCAGCACCCGACGGATCAGCAGCTGATGAATCTGATCGGTGAGCTGTCCATGCGTAGCGACAGTTTCCGCACCTGGTGGGCCGCGCAGGATGTGTTCGTGCACCGGCACGGGGTCAAACGCTTCCGGCATCCGGGCGTCGGCGAGCTGGAGCTCACCTACGAGGGCCTGGAGCTCTCCGGCGAGCGTGATCTGACGATCGTCACCTACTCCGCCGAGCCGGGCACGCCGTCCGGTGACGGCCTGCGTCTGCTGGCCACCTGGGCGGCGACGCAGGAGGCAACCGCGAGCTGAGCACGAGCTCGGTGCGTGATCAGGTGAGTTCGAGGGTCCAGGTCTGCCCCACCAGGTGGTGGCCGAAGCTGTGGTGGGGGTCTTCGTCGACCAGCACGAATCCGTATGACTGATAGATCTTGCGAGCGGAGGTGAGGATGTCGTTGGTCCACAGGGTGACCGTTCGGTAGCCGGCCTCGCGGGCGAAACGCAGGCATTCGTCGACCAGCCGGGTGCCGAGGCCGAGGCCGCGGGCCGCGGGGGTGACGAGCAGGATGCGGAGCCTGGCCACGGCCGGGTCGTCGCCGGACACCAGGAAGATGCTGCCAGCCCGGGTTCCGTCGACGTCGGCGATCCAGGCGGCTTCGCGGATCGGGTCGTGGTCGGTGGCGTAGTCGGCGACGATGCGGGCAACCAGAGCTTCGAAGTCGGTGTTCCAGCCGAACTGTTCGTCGTAGATCTCGCCGTGCGCCATCACGACCCAGCCGAGGTCGCCGGGGCGGTCGGCGCGGCGGATGACCACGCCGGGTTGCTTCGTTGTCGTCATGTGCCCCTCCGAGGTCTACTGAAACGACTGTTTCAGTGAACTGTAGGCTAACCACATGAGCGAGCAAACGGCCAGCCCATCCGCCCGGCAGGTGGAGCTTCTGGAGGCGGCCTACCGGTATGCGCTCGAACACGGCCTCGCCGATCTGTCGCTGCGCCCGCTGGCGGCGGCGATCGGTTCCAGTCCGCGGGTGCTCATGTTCCTCTTCGGCAACAAGGACGGTCTGGTCAAGGCGCTTCTGGCCCGCGCCCGAACCGACGAGCTAGCGGTCCTCGACGCGCTCGACGAGCCGGGCGGTCCGGGACCGGACGGGCTGGGGCCGGACGGTCCGGGACCGGACGGGCTGGGGCCGGACGGTCCGGGACCGGACGGGCTGGTTGCGGCAGCGGAACAGGTCTGGGCCTGGCTGGGCGAACCCCGGCACCGGCCGTTGCTCCGGCTCTGGACGGAGGCGTACGCCCGGTCGCTGATCGAACCGGACGGAGCCTGGGCCGGCTTCGCCGCGGCGACCGTGAGTGACTGGCTGGGGCTGCTCGCCTCGCGCCAGCCGGAGGCGGAGCGGGTTACCGCCGGCGGTGTGGCGCGGCGGACGGCGGTCCTTGCCGTACTTCGCGGGTGCCTGCTCGACCTGCTGGCCACGGGCGACCAGGACCGCGTTGACGCCGCCCTCCATCTCCAGCTCGGCCTGATCAGAACGGGCCCGTGAGCAGCACCGCCGAGATCCCCAGCTCGGCCTCATCAGAACGGGCCCGTGAGCAGCACCGCCGAGATCCCCAGCTCGGCCTCATCAGAACGGGCCCGTGAGCAGCACCGCCGAGTCGGTCGGTTGCCGCATCCGAAGAGGGCAACCGAGGCCGGGACCCGCTGAGATCGGAAGCTGCTGAAGTCGAGGACTGCGGAAACGGTCCAATATCGATTCGACGGCCGGGCCGACTTCTGGGACAGTGGCGCGCACCATGACGAACTTCGAGCTTCTGACGGCCGCGGACGTGCAGCTCATGCAGGGTCTGGCGCAGCGCGTCACCGCGACGAATCCGGAGATGGTCAACGCCGAGGCGACCTACGGCGAACTGGCCTGGAACTGGGGCAAGAGCCATGCGGCGCACGGTTCGACCTGGCCGAGGCGGCTGTGGTTCGCGGGTGGCCGGCTGGTGGCGTGGGCCTGGGCGCAGCTCCCCCATCGGGTGCTCCGCAGCGACGGCCAATGGAAGGACGTCACCAACGCGAATCTGGTCTACCTGGTCCACCCGGATCACGCCGACCTGATCGACGAGGTCATCGGCTGGTACGACCGGATCGCCGCCGACGTGGAGCGCACGGTCGTCCCGACGGCGTCGGACGGGTTCGCCGTGAAGCAATGGGCGGCTCACGGCTACGAGACCGACCCGGTGTCGCTCGGTGACACCGGGTTCTGGACCCAGCTCAACCAGCGCGACCTCACCGATGTCGAGGAACCGGTGCTGCCGGCCGGGTTCCGTTTCCGCACCGCTGACGAGGCCGGCCCGGCGGCGGCGGTTCGTGCGCATGTTGACGCGTGGGCGCCGTCGACGTACTCGGCCGAGGCCTACCAGGGTGTCCGGCAGACCGCCGGGTACCGCGGCGACCTGCATCTGCTGGTCGAGGCGCCGGACGGGACGATGGCCGCCTCGACGATCATGTGGCTGGACGAGGTGAACCGTACCGCGGAGTTCGAGCCGGTCGGCACTCATCCGGACTTCCGGCGGCTGGGGCTGGCGCGGGCGATGATGCTGCACGGCATGCGGCGGGTCCGGGCGCTGAAGGCTTCGCACGTCACGGTCGCCTGCCTGGGCGCGCCGGGCCACCCGCGGGCCCGCGGCCTCTACTACGGTCTCGGTTTCCGGGAGATCTCCCGGGACGCCCCACTGATCAACTCCAGGCACAACGAACGGGAACCAGACTGAGCGGGCCCGGAGTCAGGCTCAGGAGTATCGGACGATGACGATCACATCGCCGTCCCGGATCCGGGCGCCGCGGCTCACGAACCCGGGATCGGTCAGGGTCGGCGGCAGTTCTTCCGCCCTCTCCAGACCGAGTTGCCGCTTCAGGTCCTCAGGCGACGTGCCGGCCGGCGGGCGCAGGGTGATCTCCCGCCAGCAGCCGCCGGACCCACAGTTGTGGGTGTTGTCGAGCACCACCACGCGGGGCGGTGTTTCCGGGACGCGCCACTCCGGAGGCAGCAGCCCCTCCTCCTTGAAGAGCAGGATGAACACGAAGCTCAGACTCCACAGGCAGCCGCCCGCGACCACGACGAGGGTGGTGCCACGGGTGAGCCAGCGCCTGGTCCGGGACGTCATTGCGGCGAGGCTAGCGAAGACGATCAACCACGGAGAGTGTCGAACCGCATGCGTGCGCCTGGCGTATCTCCTCGGCAGGGGTAGTGCTAGCCCCACCATTGGCGGCGGGATGGCACCATTCAATGGCTTCTCCGGGACCCGTACGGTCAAGGGCAGGCGCAACGGGGAGGACGACTAACGCATGATGGATCACCTGATGCCACTGATCTGTTCGCCGTGGCTCTATGTGATCGTCTTCGTGGCCGTGACGGTGGACGGATTCTTCCCGATCGTGCCGTCCGAGACGGTGGTGATCAGCCTGGGCGCCCTGTCGGCGACCGGCTCGCCCCACCTGCTGGCTCTCCTGGCGGTCGTCGTGGCCGGTGGCATCGCGGGCGATCGGGTGTCCTGTGTGCTCGGCCGAAAGGCGAGCAGCCGACTGAGCGAGGGCAAGCGGCCAGGCAGCCGGCCAAGTCAAGGCAACCGGCCAGGCACTCGGCCGAGCAAAGACCGGCCAGGCACTCGGCCGGGTGGAGAGCCGGGCGGAGGGCCAGGCGGAGAGCCGGGCGGAAAGCCGAGCAGAGAGCCGGGCGGAGAGCCGAGCAGAGACAAGCCGACCAGTTGGCGGATCGGCGAGGAGAAACTGGCGGCGGCCCGGAAACGGGCGGAGGGTGCGCTCCGGCGGCATGGGGCGGTGACCATCCTGGTGGGACGGTTTCTGCCGTATGGGCGGACGGCGACCGGCATGATGTCGGGTTCGGCGCGGATGCCGATGGGGCGGTTCTCGCTCTACAGCACGCTGGCGAGCGTGGGCTGGGCGATCTATGTGATCGGCCTGGGCCGGCTGGGTGGCATGGCGTTCTCCGATTCGCCGCTACTGGGGACGGCGTTCGGCCTGATGATCGGGATGAGCCTGGCGGCGGTGTGTGCGCTGACCGAGAAGCGGTGGACCGCGGCCCGGCAGCGCCGGAGGCTGGTGACGGTGAAGCGCCCGGTGCCGGCCGCCACGCGATAACATCGACATCCATCAACAGAGGAGGCTCCCTCCGCCACCGATTTGGGAGCGCTCCCAGAAGGGAAGCCGATGAAGCACCTCGCCGCCCTCATCGCCGCGACCGCCCTGGTCATCGTCGCTCCAACGCCCGCTGCCGCCGGCCGGTCCTGCTCCGGATACGTCGGGCTCACCTTCGACGACGGTCCCACTCCCGGCAACACCCAGGCCCTGCTCGACGCGCTGCGCACGGCCCGGCTGCGGGCCACCATGTTCAACGTCGGCCGAAACGTCGAGGCCGATCCGCCGCTGGCCAAGGCGCAGGTCGCGGCCGGCATGTGGATCGGCAACCACAGCTGGGACCACCCGTTCATGACCCAGCTCCCGGAGGCCGACCAGGCCGCCCAGATCTCCCGCACCCAGGCCGTGATCCAGCAGGCGACAGGCGTGACCCCGACCCTGTTCCGGCCGCCCTACCTGGACACGAACGACGCCCTGCGAGCGGTCGAGAAGCGGTTCGGCCTGACCGAGATCAACACCGATGTGGACGCGAAGGACTGGGACAATGCCTCGGTCGACGAGATCGTGGCGGCCGTCGGCCGGCTGCGCGACGGCGACGTGATCCTGCTGCACGACTGGCCGCCGAACACGGTGGCGGCGATCCCGCAGATCGCGACCACCCTGCGCGAGCGGGGCCTCTGCTCGGGCAAGATCTCGCCGGTCACCGGCCGGGCCGTCGCGCCGGACGCCCGCGCCCTCAGCGGTGTGCACACCGTCGGGCGGGTCGACGACCGCGACTCCGGCGTGCGTTACACGTGGCCCGGCGTCTACTTCGAGGGCCGGTTCCGCGGGACGAGCGTCGGGATCGTGCTCGACGACGCGGTCAACGACTACGAGGTGCAGATCGACGGCCGGGCCGCGGCAACGCTGGTCACGCCGGGCCGGACCACCCACTGGATCCGCGACCTCAAACCCGGCGTCCATACCGTCCGGCTGGCCAAGCGGACCGAGAGCCCGTGGACACCTGGGCAGTTCGGCGGCTTCACCGGTGACCTGCTGGGCAAGCCGGCGGCCCGCAGCCGGCAGATCGAGTTCATCGGCGACTCCTGGACCGCCGGCTACGGCAACGTGTCGGCGGGGCGCGACTGCAGCGCCACCGGCATCGACCGCAACTCCAACGCCGACCGCACGTTCGGCGCCCTCGCCGCCCGCGCCCTCGGCGCCGATTACCAGTTGAACGCCTGGTCCGGCATGGGCATGGTCCGCAACTACGACGGCAGCAACCCCGACGTCGACTATCGCACCTACTACGACCGGGTCCTCCAGGCCGCCGACGAGGCCAACTGGACCCGCCCGGCCAGTTGGAGACCACAGATCGTGGTCATCGGGCTGGGCATCAACGACTTCTCCACGCCCGTGCACGCGGGCGAGAGGTGGCCCGACGAGGCGGCACTCGCCGCCGACTTCCGGGCCGCCTACCTCGATTTCCTGCAAAAACTCAGGCAGCGGTACGGCCACCGCGCCCAGTTCGTGCTGACGTATCCGTCGATGTGGAACACCACGGCGCTGGCCGACTCGGTTCAGGCCGTGGTCACCGAGCGCAACGCCGCGGGTGACCGCCGGGTGAGCGCGCTGTACTACGACAACGCGGCGCTCGGGCTCGACCTGCTGGGCTGCGACTGGCACCCGTCGGCCCGTGACCACGAGTTGCTGTCGGGGGTGCTCACGGCGTACCTGAAAACGCTCTGAAAAAGGTTTTCAACGAAGTCGCTCGGCCACGGCTGTGATCGTTTCGCGAACCAGTTCGCGGTCGAGCGGCTCGCCCTCCCATGCCTGATGCATGGGCCAGCCCTCGATCAGCGCGTCGACGGCCCGGCACGCGCGTTCGGAGAAGTGCCGGGCCAGGCTGGCCCGGCTGCGGCGCAGCCACTGCCGCAGCGTCTCGGCGACGGTGCGGTTGTGGTTGGCGTAGGCGTACATCTCATGGAGGAGGGTCAGCTCGCGGGGTGTCGCGTATTCCTCGCCGCAGATCAGGTCGGCGACCGCGGCGCAGGCGGCGGGCTGGTCGGGCGCCGCGGTCAGGGCCGCGTGGTATCGCTGCGACATCGATTCGGCCATCCGCGCGAAGGCCTGCTCGATGATGTCGCCGAGCGAGTCGAAGTGGTAGGTGAGCGAGCCGAGCGGCACCCCGGCCTCGCTGGCGATCCGGCGGTGGGTGGTGCCGTGCACGCCGTGCTGGGCGATGACGTTCAGGGTCGCGTCGAGGATGCGCTGCTTGCGCAGTGGATCGTTGGCGACCCGGCGCGATCCGCCCATGTGATCCTCCTCGCGGCCCACGGTGGGAGCACTGCCGGTTCGGCCCATTCTAGGGAGCCCTCAAAAGTGTGTACATTCGTACGCACTTAGAGAGGGTAACCATGGAACACAGCACCGCCCGCCGCCGGATCGCGCTGTTCGCGCTCTTCTTCCTGCCCGGCCTCGGGATCTCGTCGTGGGTGACCCGCACCCCGGACATCCGTGACCTGCTCGGCGCGTCGACCGCCGAGATGGGGCTGATCCTGTTCGGCATCTCGGTCGGCTCGATGATCGGCATCCTCGGCTCGGGCGCGCTGGTCACCAGGTTCGGCACCCGCCCGGTGGCGACGGTCGGGATCGTGGCCACCACGCTGAGCATCCCGGTGATCGGGGCGGGCGCCGCGCTGCATCAGGGCCTGCTGGTCGCGGCCGGGTTGTTCCTGTTCGGCATCGGCATGGGCGGCGGCGAGGTCGCCATGAACATCGAGGGCGCCGACGTCGAGCGCATCCTGGAGCGCCCGGTGCTGCCGACCATGCACGGGTTCTTCAGCCTCGGCACGGTGGTCGGCGCGGCGATCGGCATGATCCTCACCGCGGCCGAGTTCCCGGTGGTCTGGCATCTGGCCCTGATCGGCCTGGTCAGTGTCCCGGTCGCGCTGGCCGCGGCGAGCCGCCTACCGGCCGGTGTCGGGCGGCAGGCGGCCGCCGCGGTGAAGGGCGAGCCGGTCTGGCGCGACCCGGTGCTGCTGCTGATCGGCACGATCGTGCTGGCCATGGCGCTGGCCGAGGGCGCCGCGAACGACTGGCTGCCACTGATCATGGTGGACGGTCACGGCCTGGACCCGGCGCTCGGCTCGGCGGTGTATGTGGTGTTCGCCGCCGCGATGACGATCGGCCGGTTCACCGGCAACCGGCTCCTGGAGCGGCACGGCCGCGCGACGGTGCTGGCGGCGAGCGCCGTGATCGGCGCGGTCGGCGTGGCCCTGGTCGTCTTCGTCGACAACCAGATCGTGGCGGGCGCGGCGGTGCTGCTCTGGGGCCTGGGTTCGGCGCTCGGCTTCCCGGTCGCGCTGTCGGCCGCCGGCGACTCGGGCGACAACCCGACCGCCCGGGTCTCGCTGGTCGCCACCGCCGGTTACGTGGCGTTCCTGGTCGGGCCGCCGGCGCTCGGTTTCCTGGGGGAGCACTACGGGCTGCGGGCCGCGATGATCACCGTGCTGACCCTGCTCGCGATCGCCACGGTGGCCGCGACGACGTTGCGCCGCTCGACCACTCCGGCCCTGACCCGCTGACCTGGCCCGCAGGGCGCTCACCACTGTCACAACGACCGCGAGACAGCGGTGACCACCCCACGGGCATCCAGCCTTGCCGATGCCGACGGCGGCCGCTATGTTAATGGGAAATCACACACTGGCGAACTTTGAAACACGCTAGAAGCCCAGCCAGCGCCACCATCGTGGAAGTGGGTAAGCGAATGCAAAATCTCAGCAGAAGAGGCGTTCTGACTCTGGGTGCCGCACTCGGCCTGGCCGGCGTGGCGGACCCGTCCAAGGCCTGGGCGTGGTCGTCGGCCGGTTCCATCGCCGCCACCGACACGGTCACCGACCCGTGGGGCGTCTGGGACGACGCGACCGACCCGCTGCTCGCCTCGCTCCTGCAGAACGGGCAGATCCCGGCGGTCAACACCGCGTTCGAGTCGTGGGTGAACAACGGCGACGCCTTCCCCGCCGGGCTCCCGGCCGCCCTCACCACGTGGATGCAGACGCACAACCGGCTGCCGTCCTGGGCCGACCAGACGAAACTCGACCGGGCCGCCCAGTTCAACAAACGCATGAGCATGTATCTGTTCCTGCTCTACGGCCTCGGCAGCGGCATCATGAGCACGGTCATCCCGCGCGAGGCCCGCAACGTCTACTGGTCCGAGGGCGGGGCCGTGATGAAATCAAGAGCGGCAAAAACCTTCACATATGGGTACGATCTAAGCGCCATCGATGCGTTCAAACCGACCGGCCACTTCGTCGTCACGTCGAACAAGACACGTCTCACCCACGCCGCCGTCCGGCACCTGCTCCCGCAGTCGTCACACTGGCGAGCGGTCACCGACGATCAGGACTTCATCCCGATCAGCAACGGCGACATCCTGATCACGTTCCACAGTCTCGGGACGTTCGTGCACGGGAAGCTGAAGTCGTGGGGCATCCGGATGTCCGCCGCCGAGGAGGAGGCGTTCCTGCACATGTGGCAGGTGGCGCTGCACCTGCTGGGCGTGCGCGACGACTTCATCCCGGCGTCCTGGGCGGCGGCCAAGGCCCAGTCGGCCTACGCGCTGACCCCGCTGATGGCGCCCACCCCGGAAGGCATCGACCTCGCCGACATCCTGCTCAACCTCACCTCGGCGGTCGACCTGGGCGTGACCCGGGGCTTCCAGCGCGAGTTCGCCCGCTACCTGCTCGGCGACAAGGTCGGCGACTGGCTGAAACTGCCGCGCGACTACGCCTCCCGCACGGTCATCGAGGTGGGCTGGCCGGCGTACGTGGCGTTCCGTGAGGGACTGTCGCCGATCATCCCGACCACATTCTCGCTGTTCGACCGGTTCATCCGTGGCCTGGCCATGCTGTTCCTGAACAACGGCACCTCACCCACATACACCCCGATCACGATCCCCACCGGCAACCGAGCCGGCACCTGACCCCCGCCCACCCCGCACGGAGCACCGCGCCGCCCCGCGCCGCGCCACCCTCACCCCTCTCGCCGCGATCTTGTGGACTTCTACGGGTGTGCCCGAAATCCACAAGATCGCGGAAAGGTGGCGGGAGCCATGCCACCGAAAGAACAGCCTCGTCTCGATCTTGTGGACTTTGGCGAGACTCGAGTTTCGCCATTTGCGCAGCGACATTGCAGGTCAGGGCCACAGCCGAAGTAAGTCCTGCATTCGTCCTGGCCAGCGTCATCCTCAGCGAACTCCGCAAGATCACCGTGAGGTCTGATGGCCTTTGGGCGGCCATCCAGAGGCGATGCCGAGAGCGGCTCCGTCTTCGTCCTGACCGTTGACACCATCGGCCGCAGCGATGGTCAGCGCACACGTTCGCCGACCGTGTGCGTCTGCTTCGTTCTGACGGGGACGGGCTCACACGTTGTGCCGTCCGTGTGCGCCTGTCATCGCTCCGGCGAGGGTGAAATCGCACGTTGCCGCATTGTGTGCGCTGGCCGTCGCACACCGGAGACCACGCCGGGCCGGGCGCCGGCGACCGCAACGAACAGCCCCCTTGTCGCGGAGGGCAAGGTTCGCCGCTGCTCCTTCCCACCTTCCATCCCGACGGACACCCGATGCACTGTCACCGTGAACGGCGGCGTCCACAAGACCGGCGCGACCGACGCAAACGATCCCCAAATGACGAAACTCGAATGCGAGACAGGTGTGCCCGAAATCCACAAGATCGGCGAGGAGCCGTGCCGGCGCGGGAAGCGCGCTGAAGCGCGGCGCGGGAAGGGTCGCTGAGGGCGCGGGCGGCGCGGGCGGCGCTGAGGGCGCGGGCGGCGCGAGGTGCGAGAGCGGCGCAAGGTGCGAGAGCGGCGCGAGGTGCGAGAGCGGCGCGAGGTGCGAGAGCGGCGCGAGGCGGCGACCGGCGCTGAGTCGCGACATGGAAAGGGCCGGCGACACGGAAAGGGCCAGCGACACGGGGGTGGGGTGGGGTCAGGTGCCGAGGGCGCCGATCACCAGGGCCGTTACCGCGTCTCGGTTGGGTGGGGTGTTGCGCCAGCGGAGGGCTCGGCCGGCCTCGACCACCACGCCCAGCCCGGCGTGGGCCAGGAGCCGGGCCTGGCGGCGGTCGAGGTCCGGGCGGGCCAGCCGCAACTGCTGTTCCCAGACCGCGATGTGTTCACGCTGGGCGAGGATCAGCGGCCGCTGGAGGTCGGCCGGCAGTCCGACGATCTCCGCCTCGGCGACGCTGGTCAGGGCGTTGTGCTCGAAGCTGTACGCGACGTAGGCCGCGGTCAGCGCCACCACCGCCGACCGTGGGTCGGCCGCCTGGTGCAGGCTGCGATCGACCGCCTGGGCCAGCAGCCCGGCCGCCTGAAGGCACGCCGCGACCAGGATGTCGACCTTGCCGGGATAGTGCCGGTAGATCGCCGACGGCGCGAGCCCCACCGCCTGGGCGATCTGCCCGTTCGTCACGTTGGCGAACCCGTCCCGCGCGAACATTGGAATCGCCGCCGCCAGGATCTCGGCCCGCCGGGTCCGCGGCACCGGCTGGGCCGGCAGCTCGACCAGCCCGGCACTGCCCGCGGCGGCCCCCGGATCGGTCGCCGCCACCCGCAACGCCGACGCGACGAGCATCTCCTCGACCCGGCGCTGCGCGATCGAGGTGTGGTGCATGGTGACCGAACCGATCGCCCCGAGCGCCGCCACCGCCCGCAGACCCTCCTCGGGCAGCGGGAACTCACGCGCCACCAGGTCGGTGACCCGCCCCACCATCTGCCCGAACTTGGCCCGCAACAGCCTCCTGTCGTCGCGGTCCAGGTAGCGGGCCTCCCACCGGTACAGCCCGCCGGAGGCCCGGTGGGTCACGGTCACCCGGGTCAGGGCGGCCAGCACGTCCGGCAGCGCGGCCTCCGGCGGCGACTCGTCGAGCGCCGCGAGGAGCCGGTCGATCATGATGTTGGCGCACTCGGCGAACAGCGCGTACTTGTTCGGGAAGTGCCGGTAGAGCGCGGCCGCGCTGATCCCGACGCCCGCAGCGATCTCCTCCATCGAGGCCGCGTGATAGCCGCGCTCGCTGAAGACCTGCCCGGCCGCTTCGACGATCAGCTGCTTGCGGTTGTGCGGCCGGGTGGCCGAAGCCGGCCCAGCGGTCACCGGTTCACCCGGGCTGACGAGGGCACACGCTGGACCATGAACGCTAGTCAATCACAGTGCTAACAGGGAGTCTGCCGGGCGGCCAGCCGGACCGGCAGGTGGGCGTAGGAGGGGATCAGCACGTTCCGGCGGTAGCTACGCTGATGGATGCGCCAGGCCCGGCCGGGGGCGAGCAGGGTCTGCAACAGGCCGGTGATCTCGGCCCGGGCCACCGGAGCGCCCAGGCACAGATGCCGGCCCGCGCCGAACCACAACTGGCGCTGGTCCGGCTGGTAACCGCGGTCCAGGTCGAAGGCGCCTGCCGCGTTGTTGGCAGTCCAGGTCAGCATCAACACCCGCTCCCCGGCCCGCAGGCGGCGGCCTTCGATGTCGACGTCGGCGGCGACCGCCCGGCCGATCACCGGGGCCGGGGACGTCACCCGCAAACCCTCCCGGACCGCGTCGGGCAGCCTTTCCGGTTCGGCGCGGAGCCGGTGCTGGGCACCGGTGTCATGCAAGATGGCGACGGTACGGGCCATCGCGCTCGCCGCAGTCTCGGTGCCGGCCACCATGAGCAGTGTCGACAGCCCTTCGGCCTGGCGTTGTTCGAGGCCCAGGTCCCGGCAGCGGCCGAGCACCGTCTCGGGGGCCGCGGTCCGCCACGCCTCGGCCACGTTCACGGTGAGCCGGGCGACGATCGTCTTGGCGCGCGCGATCGTCTCCGGCGCGAGGCGGGTGGAGGTGGTGGTGCCGAGCGCGAGGGCCGCCAGTTCCTCCCCCACCGCGAAGATCTCCCGGTACGCGTCGTCGCGATCGGCGACCCGCAGTTGCAGCAGGTCGGCGACGATCCGGCCGACCAGCACCCGGCCCAGGTCGGCGATGTCGACGGCCCGCCCGGCGGCCAGTTCCGCCCCGGCCTGCGCGAGCCGCGGCCCGATCACCCGGTCGGTGAGCTGGCGGGCGTTGTCGTCGGTGAACAGGTCCCGGGTTCGCCTGCGCAGCTGATGGTGTCCTGGGCCGTCGAAGATCTCGTTCACCCAGTCGCCGAGGACCTGCGCCCACAGGTGTCCGACGCCGCCTTCGCCGAGCAGGGTGAAGTGGGCCGGGTCGTTGAGGATCCGCCGGGCCACCACCGGGTCACAGGTGACCCAGCCGATCCGGGGCACCCAGCTCAGTTTCCCGGCCAGCCGTCCGGCGGTCAGCAGCACGGGCAGGCTCGGTTTCGCGGCGGCGAGAACCCGGAACTCGTGGCGGCGCGCAGTGTCCAGCATCCCGACATCCTCACCCCGGCGGGCCACCGGACGCTGCCTGATCCCCGACCCACCGCCGGATCCCGGCCCTCCGCCGGACGCTGCCTGATCCCCGACCCACCGCCGAATCCCGGTGCCGGCCGGCACGACCCGATACCAGGCCGCGCGGCCCGCCCGATCCGGAGCCGGCCGGGACCGGGTTGTGACCGGATCGCCGGGCCAGGCAGTCATACGAGCAGAGACCGAGCGACGTATTGGGGAGTGTGGCTGTGAACAGGGATCTGCGCGATCGGTTCGACGGTGCGGTCGGCGGCGACCCCGGGGTGCCGCCCGGCGAGCTGGCGATGGCCGCGATCGCCGAGGGCAGCCGGATCCGGCGCCGCACCCGGATCGCGGCCGGGGTGGCGACCGGGCTGGTCCTGGTGGCCGGTGGCGCGGCCGGGGCGGCGCTGCCGTGGGGTGCGCCCGATCCGGCAGCGCCCGCGCCGGAGACGATCGCCGCGGCGATGCTGCCGGTGTCGGCGCCGACGTGTTCGGAGCGGCCGGTCGACGAGAACGCCACCGACCTGGCGGTCTTCCTCGCCACCGGGGCGACCGATGGGCAGCGGGCCGAGGTGGAGGCGGCGGTGCACGACGACGCGCGGGTGGACGTGGTGGTCTTCGAGAGCCGGGACAGCGCGTACGAACGGTTCGCTGACCTGTGGGCGGACAGCCCGGACTTCGTGGCGGCGCTGGATGTGCGGGAGTTCCCGGAGTCGTTCCGGTTGCGCCTGGTCTCGCCGGAGCAGGACGCAGCGGTCCGGGGCCGGCTGGCGGCGCTGCCCGGGGTCTCGCAGATCATCGGTCACACGTGCCCGAAGAGCGCTCCGGTGGGAGGCCTTCGGTGACGGACACCGTGACGCCGGCGCCGGCCTTCTGGACCCGGACCCGGCGGCGCGCGAAGGAGGCCCGCGACGAGGAGTTCACCGCGTTCGTCGAGGCGTCCGGCACCCGGTTGCGGCGCAGCGCCTATCTGATGTGCCGGGACTGGCATCTGGCCCAGGATCTCACCCAGCACACCCTGGCCAAGATGTACGCGGTGTGGGATCGCATCCGCACGAACGCGAGCCTGGAGGCGTACAGCCGAAGGGTCTTGATGAATGTGGTCTTTGATCAACAGCGGCGGCGCAGCGGCTCGGAGATCGTGCTGGCCGACCTGCCGGACCGGCCGGATGCCGGCGCCTCGGGGGCGCCGGAGCTGCGGGTCACGCTGGTCGACGCGCTGGCCCGGCTGGAGGTGCGCGACCGTGCGGTGCTGGTGCTGCGGCACGCCGAGGACCACAGTGTGGAGACCGTGGCGACGATTCTCGGCCTGTCGGTGTCGGCGGTGAAGATGCGTAACGCCCGCGCTCTGGACCGGCTACGCAGCGTGCTCGGCGAAGACTTTCTCGACCACTGAACGATCGGGCCGCCCGGCGTCGGTGATCATGCGCTGACCTGCATGTTCACTGTCGCCGGGCGGTCCGTTTCCAGTTTGTGATCAAGTTCCGGAACCAGGAAAGGCCTTGCCCGGATAGCGGGAACTCCTAATCAGATTTACAGTGCGGAAACGTCAGCTTCTCGGGAAGTTGATCTTTTCGGCTGTACCGGGGGTTTCACGTGGGCAACGCGCTGCTGGAGATGCGGTCGA
Organism: Actinoplanes sp. NPDC026670; assembly: GCF_040638175.1. NCBI lineage: Bacteria > Bacillati > Actinomycetota > Actinomycetes > Micromonosporales > Micromonosporaceae > Actinoplanes > Actinoplanes sp. NPDC026670. The sequence continues at coordinate 134,437 of NZ_JBEZXU010000014.1, read as the reverse complement.
TCACCAAGGAGTTCCCGGGCGTCCGCGCGCTGTCCGATGTGAGCCTGGTGGTCAACGCTGGTGAGATCCACGCCATCTGCGGGGAGAACGGGGCCGGCAAGTCGACGCTGATGAAGGTGCTCAGCGGCGTGCATCCGTACGGGACGTACTCCGGGGAGATCGTCTACCAGGGACAACCGTGCCGCTTCTCGGACATCCGGGCCAGCGAGCACGCCGGGATCGTGATCATCCACCAGGAGCTCGCGCTCGTGCCGGGGATGTCGATCACCGAGAACATCTTCCTCGGCAACGAGCCGCGCCGGTGGGGCCGCATCGACTGGAAGGCGGCCAACCACAAGGCCCTGGAGCTGATGCGGCTGGTCGGGCTCGAGGAGGACCCGGACACCCTGATCAAGGACATCGGCGTCGGCAAGCAGCAGCTCGTCGAGATCGCCAAGGCGTTCGCCAAGGACGTCAAGCTGCTCATCCTGGACGAGCCGACGGCCGCGCTCAACGAGAACGACTCGCAGCACCTGCTCGACCTGCTGCGCGGGTTCAAGCAGCGCGGCATCACCTCGATCATGATCTCGCACAAGCTCAACGAGGTGGAGGCGATCGCCGACGCGATCACCATCCTGCGGGACGGGCGGACCATCGAGACGATCACGGTCACCGCCGGCGACGTCGACGAGGACCGGATCGTGCGCGGCATGGTCGGCCGTGACCTGGAGAGCCGGTTCCCCGAGCACGAGCCGAAGATCGGCGAGGTGTTCTTCGAGGTTCGCGACTGGACGGTGCGGCACCCGATCTCGGCCGAGCGGCTGGTGTGCAAGAACTCCAGCTTCACGGTCCGCCGGGGCGAGATCGTCGGGTTCGCCGGTCTGATGGGCGCCGGGCGCACCGAACTCGCGATGAGTGTGTTCGGGCGGTCGTACGGCGTACACCTCGGGGGAAAGATCTTCAAAGACGGTCGCGAGGTGGACATCAGGTCGGTCGCCGACGCGATCAGGAACGGTCTCGCCTACGTGAGCGAAGACCGCAAGGCGATCGGCCTGAACCTGCTCGACGACATCAAGACCTCGGTCGTCGCCGCCAAGCTGTCCAAGATCACCAGACGCGGAGTGCTCGACGAGGCGATCCAGTACCACGAGGCGGAGAGCTACCGGAAGAGCCTGCGGATCAAGACGCCGACCGTCGACGAGCCGGTCACCCGGCTCTCCGGCGGCAACCAGCAGAAGGTCGTCCTGGCGAAGTGGATGTTCACCGACCCGGACCTGCTGATCCTCGACGAGCCGACCCGTGGCATCGACGTCGGCGCCAAGTACGAGATCTACGGGATCATCCAGCGGCTCGCCGACGAGGGCAAAGGCGTCGTGCTGATCTCCAGCGAACTGCCTGAACTGATCGGCCTCTGCGACCGGATCTACACGGTCACCGAGGGCACGATCACCGGTGAGGTCGCCCGGCGCGACGCCGACCCGGAACTCCTGATGAAGCGGATGACCTCGACCCGGAGAAACGCATGAGCCGGCTGAAAGACCTGCAGAAGAACCTCTTCGGGGGTACGACCTCCAACGCCCGTCAATTCGGGATGATATTCACGCTGGTCGCGATCATCGTGTACTTCCAGATCGCCACGAACGGGCTGACCCTCACCTCGGGCAACCTGATCGCGCTGACCCAGCAGTACGCGTACATCTCGATCCTGTCCATCGGCATGCTGATGGTGATCGTCGCCGGGCACATCGACCTGTCGGTCGGCTCGGTCGCCGCGTTCGTCGGCATCGTGGTGGCCAAGGCCATCCAGGAGTACGACGTGCCCTGGCCGGCCGGCATCGTCCTCGGCCTCGCGGTCGGCGCGCTGATCGGCGCGTGGCAGGGCTTCTGGGTCGCCTACATCGGGGTGCCGGCGTTCATCGTCACGCTGGCCGGCATGCTGCTGTTCCGCGGCGGCAACCAGTACATCGGCAACGCCGACACCGTCCCGGTCCCGGAGGGCTTCCGGACCATCGGCGCCGGATACCTGCCCGAGGTCGGCCCGGCCACCGGCTACAACAACCTGACCCTGCTGCTCGGGCTGCTGCTGTGCGCCGCCGTCGTCTGGCGGGAGTGGCGCTCGCGGCAGGTGCGACGGCAGATGGAGGGCGCCGAGCCCGCGCCGCTGTGGATCTCGGTGCTCCGGCTGGTGATCATGCTCGGGGTCATCGTCTTCGCCACGCTGCGGTTCGCCGGCGGACGGGTCGGCACCAGCTTCCCGATCTCCGGCATCATCCTCGCCGTCCTGGTGATCGCCTACTCGTTCTACACCCGCAACACCGCCGGCGGCCGGCACATCTACGCGGTCGGCGGCAACGCCCGAGCCGCCGAACTGTCAGGTGTGCAGCTGCGCCGGGTGAACTTCCTGGTGATGACCAACATGGGCCTGCTCGCCGCGCTGGCCGGGATGATCTTCGTGGCCCGGTCCGCGGCCTCCGGCCCCCAGGACGGTCTGAGCTGGGAACTCGACGCCATCGCGGCCGTCTTCATCGGCGGCGCGGCGGTCTCCGGCGGACTCGGCACGGTCAGCGGCTCCATCGTCGGCGGCCTCGTCATGGCCGTGCTCAACAACGGACTCCAGCTCATCGGCACCGGCTCCGACATGGTCCAGATCATCAAGGGCCTGTTCCTGCTCGGAGCGGTCGCTCTCGACGTCTACAACAAGAAACAGGGCCGGTTCTCGATCATCGGGTCGCTCATGCGGCCGTTCCGTCGCGAGGATCCGCCCGCTCCCGCCGCACCGGCGGCACCCAGCCCCACCGGTTCCCTTTCGAGAAAGTGAGCTGTTTGATGCGTACAACTTTGGCAAAGGTCCTTGCCGTCGGTGTGGCCGCGGCCATGGTGGCCAGCGGCTGCAACAACGACCGGGAAGGCTCCACCCCGGCCGGCGGCGCGTCCGGCGCCCCGGCCGCCGGCTTCGCGAAGGACGCGCTGATCGGCGTGGCCCTGCCGTCGAAGACGTCGGAGAACTGGGTGCTCGCCGGTGACCTGTTCACCAACGGCCTCAAGGACGCCGGCTTCCAGTCCGACGTCCAGTACGCCGGCGCCTCCACCACCGTCGCCGACCAGCAGGCCCAGATCACCGCGATGGTGACCAAGGGCGCCAAGGTGATCGTGATCGGCGCGACCGACGCGGCCCAGCTGTCCACCCAGGTCGAGCAGGCCAAGCAGTCCGGCGCCGTGGTCATCGCCTACGACCGGCTGATCACCAACACCACGAACGTCGACTACTACATCGCGTTCGACAACTTCAAGGTCGGCCAGCTCCAGGGCCAGGCCCTGCTGGACGGCATGAAGGCCAAGAAGGCGACCGGCCCGTGGACCATCGAGCTGTTCTCCGGCTCGCCGGACGACAACAACTCGGGTGTCTTCTTCAACGGCGCCATGGACGTGCTCAAGCCGGCCATCGACAAGGGTGACGTCATCGTCGGCTCCGGCCAGACCGACGTGAAGCAGACCGCCACCCAGGGCTGGAAGGCGGAGAACGCGCAGAGCCGGATGGACTCGCTGCTCACCTCCACCTACACCAGCAAGACCCTGGACGGCGTGCTGTCGCCCAACGACACCCTGGCCCGCGCGATCATCACCTCGGTCAAGGGCGCCGGCAAGCCGATCCCGGTCGTCACCGGCCAGGACTCCGAGGTCGAGTCGGTCAAGTCGATCGTCGCCGGCGAGCAGTACTCGACGATCAACAAGGACACCCGCAAGCTGGTCGCCGAGACCATCAACATGGTCAAGACGCTCCAGACGGGCGCCACCCCGCAGGTCAACGACACCAAGTCGTACGACAACGGCGTCAAGGTCGTCCCGGCCTTCCTGCTCGCGCCGGTCATCGTGACCAAGGCCAACGCGGCTGAGGCGTACGCCGACGACCCGAAGCTGGCCCCGCTCACCAAGTAACCCGCCCCACCGTCGCGGCCCGGCCTCCCCTCACGGAGGCCGGGCCGTCGCCGTTCCCGCGCTGGGATCAGGCGACCGAGGCGACACCCCGGGCGAACCGGGGCGGTCGCCGGTCCGCGACGGGGGCGGTCAGATCCAGGACGGTGCCGGCTGCGCCGGTGCGGATCAGATCCAGCGCGGCCGCGGTGGCTGCCGCGGGCGCCAGTTCGTCGGTGATGAGGAGCATTGTGCGTACGCCGTCCCGCACGCCCGTCTGCTCCGCGGTGAAGCGGGTCAGCGCCGGACGATCCGCGGACGACGCCGGGACGGTGTTGAGGACCGCGCCGGCCCGGGTCCGCATCGCCTCGGCGGCCAGGACGGTCAGCCGCATCTCGGCGGTCTCGCCGGGGTTCGGGGCGGGCCAGCCGCCGGCGCCCGCGGTCACCAGGACCTCGGTGCGGCCCCACTCCTCGGCCACCGCGATGATCCGGTCCAGGTAGCGGGGGTCGGACAGGTCCGCGCGGACCGCCTGAGCGGGGACGCCGTAGGTGCGGGCGTCGTTCGCGCAGATGGCGGCGTTGTTCGCGTCCAGGTCGACGGCGAGGATGCCGTAGCCGGCGTCCGCCAGGGCCAGGGCGATCGAGCGGCCGAGGCCGGCGCCCGCTCCGGTGACGATCGCGATCCCGGAACCGGAGTTTCCGGGGGCGCCGGACACCGGCTGGTTGCGGTAGGCGGAGTCGTGCACCGTCGCCCGGGCGACCGCCCGCACACCGCCGTAGGGCACTGGCCGCGCCGGGAGTTCGGCGGACTGGACGAGCGGTGCGATGGGCTGGGCAACCGGTTGCTGATCGGCAGGGCGGGCTGACCGGCGGGTGCGTAGCCCTTGGCGGGCGCGCTCCAGAAGGCTGGGCTTGCTCGGGCCGGACGGCTGCGGGCGAGATGCGGCTGCCTGGCGAGACGCCGGGGCGGTGGGTGAGGTGGTTGCCGGGGACGTGTTCCGGTTCGCGCGGGCCCGGCGGACCGTCACGACCGCGAGGATCACCACGAGCAGGAGGAGCAGCAGGAGCGGCCGGGACAGCAGATAGTCGGCGAGGGCCGCGGGCTGCGACTGGGCGTAGTCGATCACGTCGGTGGTGTCGCCGGTCAGGGTGTCCGGCAGGTCGGGCAGGGCCGGGAAGCCGGGGCGGAGGTTCAGGGCGAGCAGCGTCGGCGCCGCAGCGGCGAGGGCGACGGCCACCGTGGCGGCGACGTGCAGGGCGGCGGCACGGGCCGGCGAGACGCGGAACGCGGTGACGGAGACGCCCGCCGCGAACAGGACCGGCAAGGTCAGCATCAGGTAGAGCGGCCGGGCGGCGGCGAGCGGGCCCGCGGCCAGGACGACGAGAACCGTCTCGGCCACCGCGATCAGGCTCACCGCGGACAGCGCACCGACCGGAAAGAGCTGCACCGGCTTGCGGACCTGGGCGATCACCCGGTCGAGGCGGACCGGTGCGGCCGAGCGCCGCCGGCGGATCGTCAGCACCACGACGACGACCTGGAGGGCCGCGATGACGCCGAGGTACAACCACATCGCCGAGCCGTCCGGGCGGAGCATCCGCAGGGCGGTGACCAGCAGGAACACCACGCCCGCGGCCATCGTGCCGAACCCGGCGGCGAAGCAGGCCGCGGCGGTGCCGGCCCGGCCGCGTTCGACCGCCCGGCCGGCCGCCACCGCGGTGACGCTGGATGGATCGAAGGCCTGCCGGAGGCCCAGCAGATAGGCGACCAGCAGGACGATCCGGGCCTCCCACGGAAGCGGGAACCCGGCGACCGCTCCGAGCCCGGCCAGATGCAGCAGCACGACCACCGACATGACGTCCTCCCCTCGTTGTTGCCGGGGATTCGCCGCCGGTCGCCGCCCGGATGGGTCCGCAGCGCCGATTGTCCGGACGAGGCCGGGTCAGCGGTGGGCTCGGAGGCCGTCCAGGGCGATGTCCAGGACCCGGCGGCGCTGGTCGTCGTCGACGAAGGCGGCTGAGCTCAGGCCGGAGACCAGGCGCAGGACATCGTCGAAAGCGGCGTCGGCGCGGATCTCGCCGGCCTGCTTGGCCCGGTCGAACAGGGGCTCGCCGGCCGAGTACATGACGGCCCGGCAGGCGCCGAACATCTCCGAGTCGCGGTTGAGCAGGTCGATGATGGCGCGCTTGGTGGCCACGTAGTCGACGAAACGCCCCAGCCAGGCACGCAGCGCCGGCCACGGCGGCTGGTCGGCGACCGCCGCGGCGGCGTCGCTGAGCCGGGTGACCTCCTCCACATACACCGCCTCGATCAGGTCCTGCCTGGTCGGGAAGTTGCGGTAGAGGGTGCCGACACCGACGCCGGCCTTCTTGGCGATCTCCTCCAGCGACGTGTCGGCGCCGTTGGCGGCGAACGCGTCGCGCGCGGCGGCCAGAAGCGCGTCGAAGTTGCGCCGGGCGTCGGCTCGCTGCGGCCGTCGCACCGTGATCGGCGTCTCGGTCATCCGAATATCCCTTGCGAAGCGGAGGCTAGCCTCCGGTAATGTGGAGGCATGCCTCGACTTTACCAGGCCAAGCCACGAATGACCTTCGCGGTGCTGGCCGCGGCCGCTGCCGCGTTCGCGCTGATGCAGAGCCTGCTCACCCCGGTGCTGCCGACCATCCGGCAGGACCTGCACACCTCCACCGGCACGGTCACCTGGGTGCTCACCGCCTGGCTGCTCGCCGCCTCGGTGGCCACCCCGCTGATGGGCCGGGTCGCCGACATCATCGGCAAGGACCGCACGCTGCTCGTGGCGCTCGCCGCCATCGCGCTCGGCTGCCTGGTCGCCGCGCTCGCCCCGAACATCGGCGTGCTCATCGCCGCCCGCGTGCTCCAGGGCCTCGGAGCGGCCGTCTTCCCGGTGTCGTTCGGGATCATCCGGGACGAGTTCCCGCCGGACCGGGTGGCGTCCGCGATCGGCACCCTGGCCGCGGTCATCGCCACCGGCAGCGGCGTCGGCATCGTGCTGGCCGGCCCGATCGTCGGGTTCCTCGACTGGCGCTGGCTCTTCTGGATCCCGATGGCCGTGGTGACCGTCGTCGGCATCGTGGCCTGGCGGGTCGTCCCCGCGTCTCCGGTACGCAGCCCGGGGCGGATCAACATCCTGTCGGCGTTCCTGCTGGCCGGCTGGCTCGTCGCCCTGCTGCTGCCACTGAGCAAAGGCGCTGTCTGGGGATGGGGCTCCGCCCGTACCATCGCAATGTTCGCCCTGGCCATCGTATTGCTGGCCGGATGGATGGCGGCCGAGTTGCGCGCCGCCGAGCCGTTGATCGACATGCGGATGATGCGCCTGCCCGCGGTCTGGACCACCAACCTGGCCGCCATGCTGTTCGGGGCCGCGATGTTCGGGGTGTTCGCGTTCCTGCCGCAGCTCATGCAGGTTCCGGCGGCTTCCGGGTACGGGTTCGGCGCGTCCGTGACCGAGGCCGGCCTGCTGATGGCCCCGATGCTGGTGGCGATGGCGGTCTTCGGGTCGCTGAGTGGCCCGCTGACCCGCTGGGTGAGCAACAAGGCGCAGCTGCTCTGGGGTTCGGCGATGGGCACCCTGTCCTGCCTCACCCTGGCCCTGGCCCACGATCAGAAGTGGACCGTCTCGCTGGCCGCCGCGGTGTTCGGAATCGGTCTCGGCCTGATCTACTCGTCGATGATCAACCTCATCGTGCAGAGCGTCCCGCGGCACCAGACCGGCGCGGCCAGCGGCATGAACACCAACATCCGCACCATCGGCGCGTCGATCGGCACGGCCCTGGTCAGCTCGATCGTCACCGCACACCCGGGGGCGCACGGGCTGCCCGCGGAGACCGGCTACACGATGTCGTTCCTGCTGCTGGCCCTGGCGAGCGCGGCCGCGTTCGGGGTGTCGCTGCTGGTCCCGGGGCGGGCAGCGGCGCCCGCCCCGGCCGTGGTCACACCGGAGAGCGAGCTGGCCCCGGCGTGACCGGCGACGTCGAATGTTCCGCTCCCGGCACGACCGGCATCGCGGAGCCGGCCGGCCCCGGCACGACCGGCATCGCGGTGTCAACCGGCCCTGGCATGACCGGCATCGCGGAGTCAGCCGGCCCCGGCATGACCGGCGTCGCGGGGCCGGCCGGCCCCGGCCCGACCGGCGTCACGGAGTCAGCCGGCCCCGGCCTCGCCGGGGCCGGGATGTCGGCGAGGCGCTTGGCCACCGTCTCGTCGATGTGGGCCCACATGGCGTCGTCGGACCAGTAGCCGGTGTGGCGGCGCATCGGCGGGAGTGGCTCGCCGGCGATGTGCCAGGAGGTCGCCGGGTCCGGCAGCGGGATGTCGACGCCGCCGCAGCCGACCGGGCCGCCGATGTAGTCGGTGCGGTAGGAGAAGTTGACCCACTCCCCCTTGATCCGGCCGCACAGGTCGGCGTTGATGTAGGCGGGGAAGCCCCAGCCGTAGAGCGTGGTCAGCGGGGAACCGAAGGTGACCAGGACGGTGTCCGGGTCGGGCTGCTGGGCCAGGGCGGTGGCGGCCAGGACGCTGCCCTGGCTGTGGCCGACCAGCACCACCTGGTTGCCGTTGTCGCGCAGCCAGCGGATGCGGCGTTGCAGGTCGGGGACGGCTCGTTCGGCGTAACACGGTGGGGCGAAGGGGTGGAAGGCCCGCGGCCAGAAGGTGCCGACGTCCCAGAGGACGCCCAGCCAGCGGCGGGCGCCGGGCCGCCGCCAGCCCCAGCGCAGCAGGACCACCCCGGCGCTCGGAGTCATCACCGCCAACGAGACGGCGAGGTTCTCGGCGAAGGTCGGGAACCACGGGGCCTCCCTCAGGTAGAGGGCCGGAAACAGAAGGGCGACCAGCGCGACACCGGCCGCCAGGTAGCGGACGTCAGCCGAGTAGGTGGCCGATTTCCGGGCTCGGGCGATCGAACGGACCCACCGCACGGCTCGCCTGCGGCAGAACGGGGACATGCCCGGGGCTGGGAGGGCGCTGCGGCGCCACACATCCCAGGGCGGCTCCGGCGCCGGGCCGGCGTCGGACCGTCCGGTGTACTCCGCCACGATCGGCCCGGTGCTCCGGTCGCGGCCGGCGAGCACCCACCGCGCCAGCTCGACCAGCAGGAACACCGCCACCACCGCGGCCGGGGCCAGCGTCAGCCACGGGCCCACCACCCGCAGGACCGGGAACATCGCCAAACCGTCGGCCAGGTCGGCCGGATCGACCGGTTCGACGGAGGCGGCGAGCAGGTCGAACGTCCAGACCACCGAACCGAGGCCCTGGCCGATGGCGATCAGGCTGCCCAGCCCGACGGCGTTGATGCTCACGACGCTGAGCACCGCCACCACGAACGGGGCCGCCCGCCACTTCCGGTCCGCCGGGGGGCCGTCGACCACGCCGCGCCGGAATCCGAGCCGTCGCAGCAGGACGATGAGCGGCATGAGCAGCACCCGCGCCGCCATCAGGCCGCCGATCAGGGCGAAGGTGGCCCGAACGGCCGCCAACATGCCCGGAAGGTGCCCGGGCACCTCGCCTATCGTTGACTGCCTCCAGACCCAGACCGCGACGACGACTGCCACCAGGGGCGCCGCCCCGGTCAGCAACAGGGTCAGCCGGTTACCTGTCACCTCGCAGGCGATCAGCACGATCGTGATGAGGAGCGTCGCGGCCGCCAGTTTCACGGTCCAGGTGTCGAGCTGTTCACCACCGCCGATCCAGGCCAGCAACAGCGCCAGCCAGGCGACTCCGGCGCTGAGATGCAGGCGGGCGAGCCGCCAGGCCGTCGTCTGCCCGTCGTAGAACCGCGGGTCGGCGACCCCGTCCGGCTGTGCGGCCGCGCTCCCCCACATCGGCTTCCGGGTCGGTGCGCTCGCCGGGAGGACGTCCTCGTAGCGGCTACGGGTCCGCTCGGCCAGCAACGCGATCACCAGCAGGTTCGCCAGAACCAGGCCGGCGCCGATGACGATGCGCTGCCCAGGCCGCAGGCCGGCCGGCAGGTGGAGCACCCGCTCGATCCAGAGCGCCGACCCGGGAAGCGGGCGGCCGGAGAACTGGTAGGCCCACACGTCCATGGCGGCCATCGCCGCGATCAGGAGCAGGTTGAGGGTCACCGCCAGCGCGGCCAGCCGCCCGCACGCCCGGTGCGCCGCGAACATCCACCGGTCCCGGCGGACCCGGGCCGAACACGTCCAGCCGGCGACGTTGGCCAGCATGAACGGGAACAGCAGCAGCCACAGGACCCGGGCGCTGCTGCGTGAGGTCATGCCGCCCCAGCAGTACGCCTCGACCCGCCGCCCACGGACCTCGCCGTCGGCCGCGTAGAAGCCGGCGATCCGGTCGCCCCACACCTGTCGATGGGCCGTGGTGCCCAGTAACTCATCGGGGGACGCGCCGCCCACACCGTGCACACGCAGTTCGACCGTCGGCCGAATAGCTACCATATGTCCATATTATCCAGGCCAGGCAACCGGCGAGGCTCGCCGTACCGGAACCGCCCGGTCAGGACGCCGCCCAGCGGGAGGACTCCACCAGGTCGGACATCCGGGCCAGCGCCTCGTCGTCGCCGTGCTCCCGGGCGGCGGCCAGCCCGCGTTCGTTGAGGACGGCCACGTCGTCGTGGTAGCCGCGGCGGCAGAGGGCGTACCAGGCGGCCCGAGGGATCCACCAGGCATAGTGCGGTTGCCCGGCCCGGACCGCGGCGTCCAGATACCGGGGCAGGTCGCTACGGAGGCGCTCGAGCCGGGCGGCCGGGTCGCCGACCACGCGAACCAGGTCGGGGCGCAGCAGCGGCATCGACTCCAGGTCACGTTCGACGAACCGGCGGTACGCCTCGGGCATCGTCGCCATCAGCGCGTGCGTCTCCAGGTTGAGCACCCCGAGCACCGCCGCGCCGGTCCGGCCGGGCAGCGCGGACGCATACTCGCGCAGCAGCTCGTGCAGGCGGTGGACGCCCGGTTCGGGTTCGTCGACGAGGCGGGCGTCGGCCAGTTCGGCGAGCAGCGCCGCCCCGTCGGCGAGCGGGAACCCGGTCAGAGCGGCCGCGGCGAGCGCGTCGACGGTGGCGCCCGGGTAGGCGCCGAGCAGCCGGAACAGCTGCTGCGCGGGTTCGCTGAGGTCGGCGTAGGAGAGGGCGAACGCGCCGATCACGGTACGGTTCTCCACCGCCAGCTCGGGCAGGGCCGCCATGGTCAGCCGGGCCAGCAGGTCGGCGACCCGCCAGCGGGGCCGGTGCGCGAGCCGTGACCCGGCCAGCCGGACCGCCAGCGGCAGGCCGCCGCAGCGCCGGACCACATCGGCGGCCGCCGCCGGCTCGGCCCGTACCCGGTCGCCGGCGATCCGCCCCAGCAGCGCCACCGCCTCGTCCGTGGCGAGCAGCGGCAGCGGCTCCCGGTGTGCGCCGGGCAGCCCGCGCAGGCGACGGCGGCTGGTCACCACGGTCAGGCTGCCCGGTGTGCCCGGCAGCAGCCCGATGATCTGGGCGACCGAGGCGGCGTCGTCGAGGACCACGAGCAGCCGGCGGCGGGCGGCCTCGGCACGCCAGCGGGCGGCCCGTCCGGCGTGGTCGGCGGGGATGTCGTCGGCGGGCAGGCCGAGCTGGCGCAACAGCACCTGGAGGGCGGCCGGTGGTTCGAGTGGGGCCCGCTCGCTGTGCCCGTGCAGGTCGACGAAGAGGTGCGCGTCCGGGAACCGGTCGCCGGCCAGCGTGACCAGGTGCAGCGCCAGGGTCGTCTTGCCCGAACCGGGCATCCCGTCGATCACCACCACCGACGGGTTCGTTGCGAATACCCCGGTTTGCAGACGCGTCAGAACCTCATGCCGACCGGTGAAGTCGACGACCGTACGCGGAAGGCATCTGATCGGACGGTGAGTGACGGAAACCGTGCCGGACAGGATCTCCCGGTGTGCGGCCTGGAGATTCTCTCCAGGTTCCATGCCCAGCTCGTCACGCAGCGTGTCGGATGCCCGATGGAATTCGGCGAGCGCGTCGTTCGGGCGGCCGGCGCCGTGCAGGGCCAGCATCAGCCGGCCGCGCAGCCTCTCGTGCAGCGGGAACCGCTCGACCAGCGTCGCCAGCTCGGCGACCAGTTCCTCGGCGCGGCCGTCGGCCAGCTCCAGATCGACCCAGTCCTCCACCGCGAGGGTGTGCTCCTCGTCGAGCATCGCGGCGGCCTGCCGGACCGGCGGCGCGTCGATTCCGGCGCAGGCTTCGCCGCGCCACAGATCCAAGGCCATCTGGTACGCCGTACGCGCGCTCCGGTCACCGGAAGAGGCCCGCGCGGCCGCGACGAGCCGTAGGAAGACGACACTGTCCAGGTCGTCGGGCCCGGCCTGGATGCCGTAACCGGCCGGATCAGTGAGGATCGCGTCGGCCGGCAGCACCCGCCGCAGCCGGGAGACACAGTTCTGGAGCTGGTTACGTGCCGTAGCGGGCGGCCGTGGCCCCCACACCGCGCTAGCCAGTTCGCTGAGCGCGACGATCCGGTTCGGGCGCAGCAGCAGCATCGCGAGCACGGTCCGGTCCCGTCCGGCCGTCACCTGCCGCTCGCCGTCCATGACGGAGAGGGGCCCGAGGATGCGGTAGCGCACGGTCGGCCACTGTAGACCTCAACCGGCGGCCGGTGGGGGCAGCTCCGCCCGGGGCGGACCGGCCTGCCACCCTCAACACAGTCCCGGGCCGTCTACGCGTTACGCGAGCGGGTCCCCACCTGCTCGGCGCCGGGCATGTGAAGGGTCCCCGTGGGCAGCGGGCCGGCCCCCGCCGCACCTTGCGGCGCAGCGTCCGCCCATCATGCCTAACCCCGCTCTCGCTCCTCTCTCGTTTCGCTTCTCGCCCGCTCCTGCGGGTCGCCGGGCCGTTCGATGCGGCATGATCGAGTCTCATGAACGTTCTGATCGTCCGCGGCGGCTGGGACGGCCATGAGCCGGTGGTCTGCACCGAGCTGTTCCGCGACTTCCTCGAGTCACACGGCGCGGCCATCACCGTCGCCGAGACCCTCGACGTCTACACCGACCGGGCGGTCCTCGACGCCACCGACCTGATCGTCCAGTGCTGGACCCGCGGCGACCTCACCGCCGAGCAGGAGGACAGCCTGGTCGGCCGGGTCCGGGCGGGCGCCGGTTTCGCCGGGTGGCACGGTGGCGTCATCGCGTTCGGATATTCGGCGGCCCGCTACCAGTACATGGTCGGCGGCCGTTTCCTGCACCACCCGGGCGGCCTGATCGACCACACCGTCGACTTCACCACTGCGCACCCGATCACCGCCGGCCTGACGTCGTTCGAGGTGCACACCGAGCAGTACTACTGCCATGTCGATCCGAGCCTGGAGGTGCTGGCCACCACCACCTTCGACGGCGGTCACGGTGAACCGGACACCGCCGGCGTGGTGATGCCGGTCGTCTGGACCCGCCGTTTCGGGCAGGGCCGGGTCTTCGTCTCCACGCTCGGCCACTCCCCCGCCGACCTGCGGGTCCCCCAGATCCGGACGCTCACCGAGCGTGGCCTGCTGTGGGCCGCCGCCTAGACCGGCGCCGTGCTCTCCCGGACCACCAGGTCGGTGCCGAGAACGCCGCCCTCGGCCAGCCCGAGCGCGGTCCGGGCGGCGAGCGCCCCCATCTCCCGCAGCGGCTGCCGGACCGTGGTCAGCGGAGGCGCAGCCCACCGGGATCCCGGCAGATCGTCGAACCCGACCACGCTCAGCTGACCGGGAACGGACATCCCCCGGATCCGGGCGGCCTCGTAGACCCCGATCGCCATGAAGTCGTTCATCGCGAAGACCGCCGTCGGCGGCACATCGCGGTCGAGCAGCCGCCCACCGGCGGCCACCCCGGACGGGAAGTCGAACTCCCCGTGCTCGATCAGCCTCGGATCCGGTGCGAGCCCGGCGTCGTCGTGCGCGGCCAGGAACCCGTCGAACCGCGCCCGGCTGCACATCAGCTCGTCGAACCCGGCGATCAACCCGATCCGCCGGTGCCCCAGCTCCAGCAGGTGCGCGGTGGCCGCCCGGGCGCCGGCGAAGTTGGCGGCGTCCACACTGAGCAGATCCCCGGCGGTCCGGCAGGTCGGATCCAGCGCCACCACCGGCACGTTCAGCCTGTTCAAGGCCGTCACCAGCGGCCCGGCGGCGGTGAGCGTGGCCAGGATCGCCCCATCGGTGCGCCCGGCCCGGAGCCGCTGCAACAACTGCCGCCGGGCGGTCTCCCCACGGTCCAGCGACGACACCACGACCCGGACCCCGGCCTCGTGCCCGGCCGCCTCGATCCCACGCAGGTGCTCGCCCTCCCACGCGCAGTCGATCTCCTGGAAGATCACGTCGATGGTGCCGGCCGACTCGGTAGGCCACGCCCGCCGCCCGCGGTAGCCGTGCAGGCGCAGCAACTCCTCGACCCGCTCGCGGGTGCGGTCGGAGACGTCGGCGCGCCCGTTCCACACCTTCGACACGGTGGCCACGGAGACTCCCGCGGCCTGTGCGATCTCGGCCATCCTGGTGCGCTCGCCCGAGGTGTCACCCATCATCGGTCAACCCCTCTTCCGGTACGCCTGAGCCGCAGCCCTCGCTCGGTCGCCCTACTGAATCGCCTCTCCCGCGTTCACGATACTCACGCCATCCATCGATTTCCGTGCCCGATTCCCGAGCGTGCCGACCAGCGGCGCGATCCACACCGCAGCGTGCCGACCAGCGGCGCGGGCTGGTCAGGCCGGGCGGGGGCGGATCCAGAACCACACGGCCGGCGCCAGGATCGCGGTGACCAGCGCGGACGCCGCGACCCCGCCCCGAGCGCCGAGAAGGGTGACCACCGGCCCGCCCACCCCGAGACCGAGCGGTGCCGCCAGCGCGATCCCGGCCGCGTAGATGGTGAGGATCGGCTGGTGGTCGGCTTCGTCCAGGTTGTCCTGCAAGAGGGTGTAGGCGACGGCGAGGAACGGCCCGTACAGGAACCCGCCGACGAGCAGCGCCCCGGCCGCGACCGGAACCGTCGGCGCGACCGCGAGCAGCACCATGGCGCCCGCCCACCCGCCGATGATGACCACGACTGTCGCCTGCGGCCGGAACCGCTGCAACCGCCGGGTGAGCACCGCCCCGCCGAGCGCCCCCGCCCCGAAACAGGTCCAGAGTGTGCCGAGCGCGCCCGCCCCGGCCCCGAGGTCGTCGGTGACCAGCAGCGGCAGCGCCACCTCGACCGGCCCGTAGAACAGGTTGAACAGGAAGTCCACGACGAGCAGCCGGTACGCGACGGGGTTGCGGCGCAGCACCGACCATCCGGACCGGGTGGGCGCCTCGGTACCGGCCGAGGTGCTGCGGGCCAGCGCCGCGCAGACGATCAGCGACAGGTAGGCGCATCCGCCGACGGCGACGGCGACTCCGGGCCGGGTGACCGCGGCGAGCACCCCGCCGACAGCCGGCCCGACGACGTACATGGCGAGGCTGTCCGAGGTGCCGAGCAGCCCGTTCACCGAGAGCCGGGCGCGTTCGCCGGCCATTCCGGTGGCCAGCAGCCGCCGTCCGCTGGCCGACATCAGGCGCAGCCCGGAGCCGGCGGCCAGCACGAGGATCAGCGGGCCGAACGAGATCCGCCCGCTGTCGGCGAGCAGCCCGCAGACCACGAACGTGACCGCCCGCAGCACGCCGTCAGCGGCGACGACGAGCCGGGCCCGGAACCTCCGCCGCCCGGCGCCGAAGTACATCGACAGGGCCATGGCCAGCACGTACGGCGCTGAGATGATGATCGAGACGGCCGCGGCCGGGCGCAGGCCGCCGTGCATCTGGAGGGCGAGCAGCGGCAGCGCCACGAACAGCATGCCGTCGCCGAGCTTGCCGACGGCGTCGCCGGCGATCACCCCGGAGAGCCGCCCGCTTCGCAGAACCTCGAGGTAGGAGACGCCCGTCACCGTGCGTCGAGGATTTTTTGCAGAGCAGACGCGATGGTACGGGACTCGTCCGCCGTGATCAGGCTGGTGAAATGCCGGCGGATCCCGTCGAGGTAGACCGGAGCGGCGGCCCGGAATCGCTGGAGTCCCATGTCGGTCAGTGTCGCGTAGGCGGACCGCCGATCGTCGGGATTGCTCTCACGAGTGACGAGTCCCGCTTCGGCGAGGGCGTCGACGACCCGGCTGACCCGGGTGCGGCTGACCACCGCCCGTTGCCCGAGCTCGCCCATGCTGAGCCGCCGCCCGGGCGCGTAGTTCAGTTCGAGCAGCACGTCGTACCAGGTGAGAGGCAGTGAGCAGGCGGCCTGGAGCTCCCGGTCGAGAACCGGGACCACCGCGGCGTGCACCCGCAGCAGGGCCGCCCACGCGGCCACGTCGGTGTCGCTCATCACCGAAGCCTACCGAATTCTTGTGCGTGCGCACGCAACGGAGTAGGAATGTGCGTGCGCACGCAATCACTTCTCTCTGGAGGATCCCGTGAAGCTCCTGCACATCTCCGCCTCGCCGCGCGGCCGCGACTCCGAGTCCCTGGCCATCGCCGGAACCTTCCTCGACACCGTCCGGGAGGTGAACCCGGACACGCCGATCGAGCAGTGGGATCTCTGGGACGGCACGCTGCCGCCGTTCGGCCCGCCCGCGGTGTCCGCAAAGATGACCGTCTTCGCCGGTCAGCAGCCGTCCGGCGAGGCCGCCCAGGCGTGGGACGCGGCGATCACCACGTTCCGCCGCTTCGACGCCGCCGACACCTACCTGTTCAGCGTCCCGATGTGGAACGCCGGAGTCCCGTACATCCTCAAGCAGCTCATCGATGTCGTCAGCCAGCCCGGCCTGGCCTTCGGCTTCGACCCGCAGACCGGCTACACCGGGTTGTTGCAGGGCAAACGCGCCGCGGTCATCTACACCAGCGCGGTGTACGGCCCCGAGCGCCCGCCCGCGTTCGGCACCGACTTCCAGGCCCCCTACGTCGAGGACTGGCTCCGCTGGGCCGGGGTCGCCGACATCACCCCGATCCACTTCCGCCCCAACCTGGCGACCGCCGACGCCGCAGCCGCCCGCGCGACGGCCCACGCCCGGGCCCGGGAGGCGGCAAAGCTCCTGACAGCGGCTCCCTGACCGCCGGCCGTACGCCACCACGGTCAAAACGTGCCCATTCCAGCGCTGAGCGACGGCTCGCGGGCCTGGCGGTGCGGGACGCATCAGCCCGGCGGTCGCGTTTCGGCCGAGAGGTGACGCGGGCGTCGCGGTGCAGGGAACGGTTCCTCCGCGTAGCCGTACCGTCAAAGAATGGCCCTTGAGGGACCTGCTAGGTTACGGAGCGTGTCTGATCGTTGGAGCGGTGACTGTTCGTGCTGATTGCGATCGGCATTGTGGCCATTGTCCTGTTGACCGCGGCGACCGGCTATTTCGTGGCCCAGGAGTTCGCCTATGTGGCGGTCGACCGGGAACGTCTGCGGGTGCTCGCCGACGAGGGTGACGCCGCCGCGAAACGGGCGCTCGGGGTGACGCAGCGGCTCTCGTTCGTGCTGTCCGGATCGCAGGTGGGCATCACGGTGACCGCCCTGCTGGCCGGTTATGTCGCCGAACCCTATCTGGGCGAGGGCACCGCCGAGCTGCTCGGCGCGACCGGCCTGCCGGAGTCGGTGACCACGTCGATCTCGATGGTGTTCGCGCTGCTGTTCGCGACGGTCGTGCAGATGGTGCTGGGCGAGCTGGCGCCGAAGAACCTGGCGATCGCCAAGCCGGAGGCGGTGGCCCGGGCGCTGTCGAGGTCCACGGTGATCTACCTGACCGTGGTGGGGCCGCTGATCCGGGTGTTCGACGCGACCGCGACGCGGCTGCTGCGGGCGGTCGGCATCGAGCCGGTGGAGGAGCTGCCGCAGGGCGCCACCTCCGAGGACCTGGACCGGATCATCGAGACGTCGCGTACGCACGGCGCGCTCGACGCCGAGGCGGCCCGGCTGCTCGATCACGGGCTGGACTTCCGCAGCCGGACCGCGGCCGAGGTGATGCGCCCACGGGTCGATGTGACGTCGATCGGCGCCGCCGAACCCGCCTCCCGGGTGGTGGAGTTGCTGGACACCGGGCATTCCCGGTTCCCGGTGATCGGCGACGGGCTCGACGACGTGATCGGCGTGGTGTCGATCAACGACGTGGTCACGCTGGATCCGGCGGTTCGCGACAGCACCCCGGTGCGGCAGCTGGCCACCGACCCGGTGGCGCTGCCCGAGTCGTGCACGCTGCCGGTGGTGCTGGACCGGCTGAAGGCCGCGCACCGGCAGATGGCGGTGGTGGTCGACGAGTTCGGCGGGTTCGCCGGCATCATCACCCTCGAGGACGTGGCCGAGGAGCTGGTCGGCGAGATCCGCGACGAGGACGACCTGCCGGAGCCGGCGATCGAGCGTGACGGCGACGGCTGGCTGATCCCGGGCCGGGCCCGGATCGACGAGGTCGCCGAGGCCACCGGGGTGCAACTGCCCGAGGACGACCTCTACGACACGGTGTCCGGCCTGCTGATGACCCGTCTCGGCCGGCTGCCCGCGGTTCGCGAGAGCATCGAGGTGGAGTTGCCGCCGGGGATCGACGAGGACGGCGAGCCGGTGCCGCAGGGTGTGGCGACGCTGACCGTGCTGGCGATCCGCCGGCGGGTGCCGGGACGGATCCACCTGATCGTGAAGGACGGCGTATGAGCACCACCCCGGCCCTGCTCGTGTCGCTGGCGCTGCTGGTGTTCAACGGGTTCTTCGTGGCGGCCGAGTTCGCGCTGGTCGCGGCGAAACGGCACCGTCTGGAGACGGCGGCCGCCGAGGGTTCGCGCGGGGCCCGGGCGGCTCTGGCCGGCACCCGGCGGCTGTCGCTGATGCTGGCCGGCGCGCAACTCGGCATCACGCTGTGCACGCTGGGGCTGGGCGCTCTGGCCAAGCCGACCGTGGCGCACCTGCTGGAGCCGGTGTTCACGATGACCGGGCTGCCCGAGGACGCCGCCTACGCGGTGGCGTTCGTGCTGGCGGTGGCGCTGGTCGGGTTCCTGCACGTGGTGGTCGGTGAGATGGCGCCGAAGTCGTGGGCGATCAGCCACCCGGAGACGTCGGCGCAGCTGCTGGCGATCCCGTTCGTCGGGTTCACCACGATGCTGCGCCCGGTGCTGGCCGCGTTGAACGGCCTGGCCAACGCCTGCCTCAAGCTGGTCAAGGTGACCCCGCAGGACGAGCTGGCCCAGGTGCACAGCGCCGAACAGCTGCGGATGCTGATCGAGACCTCGAAAGAGCACGGCACGATCCCGGACGCCGAACACGAGTTGCTGACCGCGATGCTCGCGGTGGAGTCGACGACGGTACGCGACGTGATGACCCCGACCGCACGGATCGTGTCGGTGCCCACCGCGGCCGATGCCCGTGAGGTGGAACTGCGCAGCATCGAGGCGGGCCGGTCCCGGCTGGCGGTCACGTCGGCGGACGGGGCGATCGCCGGGATCGTGCACGTACGGGAGGCGGCCAAGGCTGTCGGCTCGTCCAGTGGCGCCTCCGCCGGGCAGCTGATGATCTCGCCGCTGCGCCTGCCGGCCGGGACCAGCGGCCTGGACGCGATCGCGGCGATGCGCGCGGAACGCAACCAGGTCGCGCTGGTCACCGAGGCCGGCGAGGTGGTCGGGCTGGTCGCCCTGGAGGATCTCCTGGAGCAGGTGATCGGCCAGTTCGACGACGAGACCGACCCGGTGATCGACGCCGCGCGCCGGGCCGGACGGACCTCACGGTCAGGCGCGTAGCCACTCGCCGTCGGGGGTGCGCACCTCGAAACCGTTGTCGAACCGGACGTCGGGACAACCGTCGGCGACCGTGCTCCAGCCGCCGTGGGAGTGGACCGCGTGCTGGCGGCAGTGTTTCTCGTCGACGAAACCCCAGGCCATCAGGACGGTCCGGCCGCGGTACGAGTAGCGGCCCACCGAGGCGACACGGTCACCTTCCGGGCGGCGATAGAAGTCGGCACGCAGGCCGGGAACGATCGTGCCCTCGAACTCGGCGTCAGGCGTCGAACGATGCGGGGCATAGGTGGTCAAATCGGGGATATGCACGCCGGGGTAGTCGTTCCTGCCGCGCGAGTGGTTCCCGAGATCAGTCTTTCAGGTGGCTGCGGATCTTTGATCGCAGTGCCCGCCGGGCCAGCGGGCCCAACTCGTCGACCACCTCGACGAGCACCGCGAGCTGATCGAGCGCCGCCAGCGCCTGCCGGCCACCGTCGTGATCCACGCCCTCGTAGAGTTCCAGCCCCACGAACGCCGCCGCCACCGCCTTGGCCAGCCCCGGCAGGTCGGCGACCTCGGCCACCGGCGAACCGGTGAGCAGCCGCCGCAGCACCGACTCGATCTCGTCCGACCACATCCGCAGCGCCGCCGCCGTCGGCCCGGCCAGCCGCTCCCCGGTCTGCGCGGCCGCGAGCATCTGCGCCAGCACCGAGACGTTGCCCGCCTCCAGCTCCGATTCGTGCAGCTCACGGCCCACCGCCAGCAGCTCCCGCAGCGACGCGACCGCCGCGAACCGGTCCGCATAGGCCGCCACCCGCAGCCGGGTCGCCTGCTCACACGCGGCGCCGAGCAGCTCGTCGACCGACCCGAAGTGGTAGAAGACCAGCGCCTGGTTCACCCCCGCGGCGGCTCCGATGGTCCGCGCCGAGACTCCGGTGACACCGTGTTCACGCAGCGCGGCCAGGGCGCCCTCGAGCAGTCGCTGCTTGGTGTCGCTCATGACCGGACATTCTGCCTCAGCGTCACTTGCGGCGATGCGATCAGGTCACCGAGATCAAACCCGGTCAGCTGTACGCCCGACGCACTCCACTCGTCGACCTCAGGCCGATGGCGGCGAGCCGGCCACAGCCGGTGGTTCCCTGGTTTCGCCACCATCGGCCTCCCCCGTTTGAGCAACCGCTCAACGTCAACATACCGGCGTTTAAGCAATCGCTCAAGTCGCCCGCCGGCCTCTCACCCCATCGTGCGACCCGCCTTCCCGCCCGACCCAAACCCGATCTTGTGGAGTTCGGCGGGACAGGGCAGACCTAAGTCAACAAGGTCGCCCAGGCCAGGGCGGCGACGGGTGAGGCGGGTTGGGGTCGGCCGGGGCTATGGCGGTCCGCGGAGTCGATCTTGTGGAGTTGTGCGAGACAGGCGCGTCTCTCGAGTTTCGCCGTTTTGCGCAGCGGCATCGCAGGTGAGGGTCGACGCTGAAGTGAATCTTGCATTCGTCCTGGTCAGCGCCATCCTCAGCGAACTCCGCAAGATCACCGCGAGGTCTTATGGCCTTGGGTGGCCGTCCGGAGGCGATGCCGGGAGCGGACCGCCGAGAGCGGGCCCGCCGGTCGCAGCGGTGGTCAGCGCACACGTTTTCCTGGGCGCAGCGATGGTCAGCGCACACATTCGCCGATCGCGTGCGCCTGCTTCGCTCTGACGGGGACGGGAGCACACGTTGTGCCGTCCGTGTGCGCCCGTCGTTGTTCCGGCGAGGGTGAAATCGCGCATTGCCGCAATGTGTGCGCTGGTCGTCGCACGCCTGCGACCACGCCGGGCCGAACACCGGCGACCGCGTCTGGCCGCCCGCCGACAACCACGCCGGGCCGAACACCGGCGACCGCGTCTGGCCGCCCGCCGACGACCACGCCGGGCCGAACGCCGCCGACCGCGTCCAGCGGAAGGCCGACAACCAAGGCTTGCGACGACGGACGCCGGTGCGCCGTCACCCAACGAGCCCTCAAATGGCGAAACTCGAGCGTGTCTGGAGTCAACAAGATCGCGGCGGAGCGGCGGGACTACGGGGGGTCAGGACTGGAAGCGGCCGTCCTTCGGCAGGCCGGCCGCGGCCAGCAACGAGACCACGTAGGGGCCGTCGCCCCAGGCGTCGGCCTCGATCAGGGCTCGCACGGCGGCCAGTTGCAGGTCGGTGAAGCGGCTGATCAGCTTGTCGGTCCGGGGGAACACCGCGTCGACGAGCGCGCCGATCAGTTTGGTGCGCTCCTGGCCGGGGCGGGTCCGGCGTAGGCGGCCGATCAGCAACTCGACCCGGTCGGCGCCGGTGGACGGGTCCAGCCGGGACAGGGCCAGGGCGGCCAGGGTGCACATGTCGCCTTCGAGGAACGGCCAGTTCGGCACCGGGTCGTCGGCTTCCAGGAGGCATTCGTAGACCTGGTCGATCACCTCGCGGGGCGGCCGGGTGTAGAGCGTGGCGACCGAGATCGCCGCGGCCCAGCGCTCGGTCGGCACCGGCCCGCCCAGGCGCGTGGCGAGCGCTCCGGTCAGTGCCCGGTCGGCGGCGACCCCACCGGCCAGGGCGGCGGCGACCGAGGCGACCGCGGCGACGTCGACGGAATCGGCGGGCTCCGACTCGATCACCCGGGTGAGGGCGGGCACCACGACGTGGCGCTCCTCGGGGAACCAGGAGAGCAGGTGTGCGGTGTGCATGCGGACCGCGGGATCGTAGTCGTTCAGCGCTGCCAGAAATGCCGGAATCCGCGCGCGAACCGCATCATATGCCGCCATGTCCCACTGCTCGGGGGCCGGTGTGGCGCGCAGCGCGGCCGGGTTGGGGCGCTCGATCAGCCACAGCGTCTCGTCGCCGATCGCGATCAGTCGCAGCAGCTGGCAGGCGCCGAAACGGTCGCCGGCGGCCGGGTCGGCGATCACGTCGATCAGGAACGGGATCGCCGCGATGCTCACCGGGAACCGGCTGCCCTGCTGGACGAGGGTGCCGGCCAGGTAGTTGTAGGCGCTGCGCCGGAGGAACTCGTCAGTCGACCAGAGCGCGTGCAGGGCGGCGGGCACGCCGGTGGAGGCGCGGGGATCGCGCGTCAGGGACACCCAGTTGACGGCATCCACCATGTGCGAGCGCTCGGGCATACCCCGGAATCTAGACGATCATCTCCGCATACGACGCCCGCCCCCGGCAGCCTCAGCGGCAGGCGGGGGCGGGTGGCCGTACAAAATGGGATTTAAATGAGGATGCGGGCGGCGACCGCCTCGCCCATCCGGATGGCGCCGTCGACGTGCTGGAATCCGAGGCCGGCGATGTCGCTGCTGGCGAAAGCCAGCGGGCCGACGTCGGACCGGAGGTGCCGGCCGTATCGGGTGAGCGAGCCGATGTCGAAGGAGGTGCCGAAGGCGCCGACGGTCCACTCGTCGGCCATCCACGGGCTCTCGTAGTAGTGGACCGGGGTGAGCGCCTGCTCGCCGTAGTAGGCGGCGAGCGCCTCGAGGACCTGGCGCTTGCGGGATTCCGGGTCGAGGGAGAGCAGGCTGTCGGCTTTGACGTCGGAGACGAAGCCGACGAGCGTGCCGCGGGTCTCGCCTTCGACGTCCTCGTTGGTGTTGTCGTAGGCCTCGTGGACCAGGGAGTACGGGCTGAACGCCGTCCCGGACAGTCCGAGGTCGCGCCAGAACGGGGTCTCGTAGGTGATGTGCAGCTTGATCACCAGGCCGAAGGAGATGTGCTGGCGCATCTGGGCCTGCACCGGCGGCAGCGCCGGCAGGTATTGGACCCGGCTGACCAGGGTCGGCGGCACGGCGAGCACCACGTTGCGGCCGTGGTAGCTGCCCTGGCCGGTGAAGACGGTCGCGCCGTCCCCGGTCCATTCGATCTTGGTGACCGCCTCGTCCAGCCGGACGGCGCCGTCGGGCAGCCGGGACGCGAGCGCCAGCGGCACCCGCTGGAGGCCGCCGACGACCCGCCGGTCCAGGATGAAGTCGGCGTCGACGAGGTGGCTGAACCCGCCCGCGCTGGCCGCCATCAGCACCGCCGACAGGGCGGAGAACGAGTGCGCCGGTTTGGTCAGCATCGCCGGGCCGACGTACAGGCCGACGTTGTCGCGGGCCTCCGGGTCGTCGGTCTGCCCGGCCAGCCACGCGGCGAACGAGATGCGGTCGAGCTCGTCGGCGTCCGGATGTTCCCAGGGGCTGAGCGGGTCCATCATCGCGGCGAGCCGGTCCAGTTCCTTGACCAGGCGTTCCACCTCGGCTGCGGTGGTCTCGGAGACCGGGAACTTCTCCCCTTCGAAGGTACGGCGCACGCCGTCGCGCCCGATGTAGACCGAGTCGCCGGCCCGGTAGCGGGAGTACATCTCCAGGTTCAGCTCGTCGATCAGGGCGAGCAGGGCGCTCTGGTCCGGGGAGACCCACTGGCCGCCGACCTCGAGACGGACGCCGTCGACGTCCTCGGTCAGCAGCCGGCCGCCGACGCGGTCGCGGGCCTCCAGGACGAGCACCCGGCGGCCGGCCGCGTGCAGGCGGTTCGCGACGGTGAGCCCGGTGACACCGGCCCCGACCACCACGACGTCGAAGTCGGTCACGACTCTCCTCCAGGTATAGCGGGTTCCTGCTGGGTGATGCAGTGGATGCCACCACCGAGGGCGAAGATCGCCCGGGCGTCGACGCCGACCACCCGGCGGCCGGGGTAGGCGGCGGCCAGGATGTCGAGCGCCTCGGCGTCCCGGGGATCGTCGAACGTGCAGGCGACGACACCGGCGTTGCACACTAGGTGATTGACGTACGAGTGATCAACTGGGCCGCGGTCGTCCTCGATCCCCTCCGGCGCAGGCAGATCGATGATCTTCCAGCCTCCCGGCACGGCCCTTCTCAACTCCGCGTCCAGAGCGTGGTCCGGGTGCTTCGGCGACGGCTGGACGTGCAGCAACACCGTTTTCTCATCGACCAGCGTAGCCAGTATGTCGACGTGCCCGCGGGTGCCGAACTCCTCGTAGTCACGGGTCAGACCGCGGGGCAGCCACACCACCTCGCGGACCCCGAGGGTGCGTCGCAGCTCACCCTCGACCCGCTCTTTCGTCCACCCAGGGTTACGGCCCGGGTCGAGTTGCACGGTCTCGGTGACCAGCACCGTGCCGCGCCCGTCGACGTGGATGCCGCCGCCCTCGTTGACCATCTCGGAGCTGATGATCGTGGCGCCGGCCCACTCGGCGACCTGCCGGGCGATCTTCGCGTCCTTCGCCCACTGCGCCCAGCTCTGCCCGCCCCAGCCGTTGAAGACCCAGTCGACGGCGCCGAGGCCACCGGGGCCGACGACGAAGGTCGGGCCGATGTCGCGCATCCACGCGTCGTCGAGCGGCGCCTGGAAGTATTCGACGGCGCTACCCAGCCAGTCGTGGGCCTCCCGGATCGCGGACGGGTCGACCACCATCCGGACCGGCTCGAACTCGGCGACCGCGAGCGCCACCGACGCCCAGGCCTGCCGGGCCGCGTCGCCGTCGGCGTAGCCCGAGGACGGCCAGGCCATCCAGGTGCAGGTGTGCGGCTCGGTCTCGGCCGGCATGCGCCAGGTGCTCATGCCAGACCACCGTAGGTGTCGGGACGCCGGGTCCGCAGGAACGGGAAGAGCGTCAGCCAGTCTTTGCGCTGGTTCAGGTCCAGGTCGGCGACCAGCACGGCCTCACGGCCGCGAGGGGCCTGGGCGAGGATCCGGCCGTACGGGTCGACGATGAACGAGGACCCGTAGAAACTGATCCGCCCTTCGTCGCCGGTGCGGTTGGGCACCACGATGAACAGGCCGTTGGCGATCGCATGACCGACGATGACCTGCTGCCAGAGCGGCTGGGTGTCGAAGTCGGGGTGGTCCGGCTCGGAGCCGATCGCGGTCGGGTAGGCGAGGACGTCGGCGCCCTTGAGCGCGTAGGAGCGCGCCACCTCGGGGAACCATTCGTCCCAGCAGGTCGGCAGACCGAATCCAACATTGCCGACATGGTGGATCGGATACGCCTCATCGGCCGGGCCGGGGCGGAAATACTTGTCCTCGACATAACCCTCGGTGACCGGGATGTGCGTTTTCCGAGTCTTGCCGACAACATTTCCGGACTTGTCGACTAATACCGCGGTGTTGTACCCCAGGCCGTCGCCCAGGTCGACGTTCTCGTAGAGAGACGCATGCACCAGGATGCCGTGCCGCCGGGCCGCCTCCGCCGCGAGCGCCACGGTCGGCCCGGTCGCGAGGTCCTCGGCAAGGGACACGGGTTTACCCGCCGGTTCCTCGAACGCCGGGTACTTCGACAGCGTCAGCTCTGGCAGGAACACCACCTCGGCCCCGGCGCCGGCGGCCTGGGCGATCCCGTCGAGCAGCACCGCACGCAGCTCGGCGGCATCGGGCCGCCAGTGGTGCTGGACCAGACCGACCCGTAGTGGCGGCCGGGTCGGCTCGTCGACGCGAGCTGGCGAGTCGTACCCCGCGGACCGGATCAGTTCCATGGCCATCCTCGACTTTCAGCGTGCCACCGCACTTTAACGAACGGCATTCGTTTTACTATGGTGGTCCGCCTCACCGCAACGCAAGGGGGTTCGCCGATGGCCCGTCCCGCCACGCCGAAACTGTCGGTCGACAAGATCGCCGCGGCCGCGCTGGCCCTCGTCGACGCCCGCGGCGAGTTCACCATCGGTGAGGTTGCGACCGCACTATCGGTCCGCCCGTCGTCGATCTACAACCATCTGAGCGGCAAGACCGAGATCATCGAGGCGATGCGGGCGCTGATCTTCAGCGAGGACCCACCCGCGGACGTCTCCGGGGACTGGCCCGGCGCGTTACGGGCGCTGCTGCTGCGCTACCGGGACGCGTTCGCCCGCCACCCGCGGCTCATCCCGATGCTGACCGCGCACACCGTGTCCTCCCCCGAGGTCGTGCACATGTACGACGACATCGCCACCGTGCTGCACTCGGCCGGCATCCCGACCGGGCAGCTCCTCGACGTGATCACCGTGCTGGACAGCTTCGTGATCGGGTCGGCCCTGGACATCGCGGCGCCCGACCAGGTCTGGGACCCCGGCCAGGCCCGCACGCCGGTGCTGGTCGCCGCGATCGAGGCGGCCGGGCAGGGCCGGGTCCGCGCCGACCGGGCCTTCGAGCTCGGGCTCGGGCTCATCCTCGGCGCGCTCACGACATTCGCGGCTCAAGGGCGTGGATAGATCAGGTACGGCTTGCGTCTCCGCTCGAAGGCGGCCAGCTCGTCCGCCCAGGCGCCGGTCACCTCGGCCAGTGGCGCGCCGGCGTCGATCATCGTGCGATAGCGGTCCGACCCGGCCAGCTTGTCCACGAAGTGCGGGACCGGCCAGGGGTCGGTGCGCCAGGCGAACCCCGGGTAGCGCTTCGCCTCGATCAGCATCGCGGTGGCCGTACCCACCGGGTCGAAGGTCTCGGGGTCGCTGACCCGGACCTCGACGCCCACGCAGAGCTGGTCGGCGAACTTGCCGACCCGGGGTTCGAAGTAAGCCTCCCGGAAGACGACGCCCGGCAGGTCGAGCCCGGCCAGCCGGTCGCGCCAGTGGAAGTCCAGGCCGGGGGCGCCGGCCAGCTCGAACGGGCGGGTCGTCCCGCGGCCCTCGGACAGCGACGACACCCCCTCGAACAGGCAGGTGCCGGCGTAGACGAGCGCGGTGTCCGGCGTCGGCATGTTCGGGCTGGGCATCACCCACGGCACGTCGGTGTCGGCCGCGAACAGGCCGCCGTGCCAGCCCGCACACTCGATCACCTCCAGGCGGACCTTCGGCAGCCACTCGCCGCGGTAGAGGCGGGCCAGCTCGCCGATGGTCATGCCGTGCTGCTGGACGATCTCCTTCTTTCCGATCGCCGACGCGAACCCCGGTTTCAGCATCGGCCCGCGGGCGCGGCCGCCGATCGGGTTCGGCCGGTCCAGGACGAGGTAGCGCAGGTTCATCGCGGCGGCCGCCGCCATCGAATCGAAGAGCGTCCAGATGTACGTGTAGAAGCGCGCCCCGACGTCCTGGATGTCGAAGACCACGGTGGTCACCCCAGCCTCGGTGAACATCTTCGTCCAGCCGTCCAGGGTGGCGAGGTGGCCGTCGTACACGCGCAGCCCGGTCCGCGGGTCGGCGCCGATGCCCTCGTCCCCGCCGGCCGGAGCGGAGCCGCGGAACCCGTGCTCGGGCCCGAAGATCGCGGCGATCGTCACCCCGTCGGCGTGCATCAGGTCCACCAGGTGCCGGTAGTCGCGGTCGACGGCGGTCAGGTTGGCGACCACGCCGACCCGCTCACCGGCCAGGGCGGCCCACTTCGCGGCGGCCATCCGGTCCATCCCGGTGCGCACGCGTTTCCGGGCCGGGGCCGCGTCCGCCCGCAACCCTGCCGCGTCCGCCCGCAACAGGGCCGCGTCCGCCCGCAACAGGGCCGCGTCGGCCCGCAACAGGGCCGCGTCCGCCCGCGACGGGGCCGCCAGTCCGGTCAGTGCACCGCCGGCCGCGGCCAGAAGGTTTCGTCTCATCACGGCCGCAAATCGTATTATACGGACATAGCACTCACCCGAAGACCAGCTCGATCAGGCGATCGCCGGCTGCCAGGTAGACGGCAGGGCCGTTGGCCGGTTCGGCGAGGATCCGCCGGCAGCCGTCGCCCTCGATGTTGACGGTGCCGCCCGGCTCCAGGTGGATGACCGCGAACCGGCTGGCCGGAGTGGCGCAGGTGGCCTGCCCGGGAGCGGCCGCCTCGATCTCCCGGCGGATCGCCGCCCAGTTGGTCGTGGTGAGCGGCCCGCCGGCGCGGAAGTTGCCGGCCGGCTTGCCGGTGCCACGCTCCTTCACCGGCACGTCGTAGACACACCGGCGCGCCGAGGTCCGGCTCGGCAGCGGCGCGAGCGTGTTCTCCTGGACGTTCTCGAAGCCGCCGCTCGCCCACGTCATGTCACCGTAGGTCTGGGCGCACCCGGCGGTCGCGGCCTCGTCCGACTCGAGCTGGTGCAGCACCCGGGTCTCGACCTCGACGGTGGTCAGTTTCTCGTACGCCTTGCGGAACTCGATGCGGGGCTTGGCACAGGAGTCGACCGGGATGCCGGGGCGAATCCAGCGGCCGTCCTTGTCGATCAGCGCCAGCCACGGCACCGCGGGCAGGTCAGCGGTGCAGGCCTGAGCGGTCGCCTGCTCGGAGGGCAGGCGCAGCGCCGGCAGCAGGGTGCTCAGGTCGTCGGCGCGGGCCTCCACGGCGGTCATCTCGGTGCCGCCGCCCGGCCGCTGCTGGATGCCGGTCCGGCAGATCACCGCGGCCACCGGCTGGAACGCGCTGTCGAGAGGCGGCAGGGTGAGCCCGTCCTGGGCGTCCGCGTACTCGGGGGCCGCCTTGTCACAGGACTCCCAGCGCGCGTTCACCACGGGCGCCGGCCCGCTCGGCAGCGGCCAGGGATCGGTGCCGCCGACGTCGGTGTCGGGCCGGGCACATCCACCGGCCAGTAGAGCGACTAGGACGACTGTCGTCGCCGTGAAGATACGCATGGTCTTCTCCTCCGTGTCTCAGGCTGAGACGGGCCGGAGGGTCCGACGGTTGCCACGGTCACGCGGGGCAGTTGCGGCTGGTGCGGCGGACCTCGTACTCGCTGTCGTCGTCGGTGATGCCGGAGGGCTCGCCGGCGAAGATCGCCTCGGTCTTCTCGCCGGCGGCCCGCTGCTCGTAGTGCAGGTGCGGCGCGCCCGACTTGCCGGTGCTGCCGACCCGGCCGAGCTGCTGGCCCTGCTCGACCCGGTCGCCCTCGGCGACCATCGGCGGTTCGAGCATGTGCAGGTACTGGGTC
The DNA here is from genome assembly GCF_040638175.1 of Actinoplanes sp. NPDC026670. Classification (NCBI taxonomy): domain Bacteria; kingdom Bacillati; phylum Actinomycetota; class Actinomycetes; order Micromonosporales; family Micromonosporaceae; genus Actinoplanes; species Actinoplanes sp. NPDC026670. Next base: position 105,087 of record NZ_JBEZXU010000014.1, on the reverse strand, counting down.
TCCCACAGGCCGCCGTGGTCGATCTTCACCCAGTAGCCGGCGCCGCTGCCGTACGGGCCCTTCGGGTCGTCCGGGGTCCGTGAGCCCAGGGTGCCGCTGATGCCCGCCTCGACGACGGTGCCGGCGGCGGCGGCGTGGATCGGGCGGCCCCAGGCTTCGCCCGAGGCCGGGAAGAAGTCGATGTCGAAGTCGTCGTGGCCGGGATAGGTGCCGAGAATCCAGGTCTCACCGCACGCGACGGGCAGCTGGAAGTCGGGGCGCGGGCCGGGGGTGCCGAGGTTTCGCATCCGCGGGACGGTCACGATGATGAGGCCGAGGAGAGCGGCGAGAGTGACGGCCACGGCTATTCCGGTACGGGTACGGGCAGTCACCCGGCTGATCCTGGCAGAGCCTGTCAACTCGTACCCCAGCAGCTTGCTCTTTTTGCTAATCACCCGAAACCGGATTTATGTCGCATTATGGTGCGAGCCATGCCGAGATCTCACCGAGCCGTCATGTCTGTCGCGCTGTTGCTGCTCAGCGCCGGATGCGGGGGCGCCGACGAGTCCGCGACGACCGGCACGGCCACCTCCGCGGCAGCGCCGAAGAGCGGTCCCGGCGGGGGCATGGGCCAGAGCTGCACGGGGTCTGCCGCCACACCCACGGCCGCCGCCACCGGCGCGGTTCCGGCGTCCGGGACGACCACGGCGGTGACCGCGGCGGTGGCCAAGGCGCAGGCGTTCCTGGCCACCCTGTCGGCCGACCAGAAGACCGCCGTCACCCAGCAGTACAGCGCGCTCGGCAGCAAGCAGTGCACCTGGTCGAACTTCCCGGACGGGCTGTTCAACGGCCGGATCGGGCTGAAACTCGGCGACCTGGACGACGCGCAGAAGAAGGCCGCCTACGCCGCCGTCGAGAGTGTGCTCTCCGCCGACGGGTACACCCAGGTGCGCAACGAGATCGCCGGCGACGACCAGCTCGCGAGCCAGGGCGGGGCGCCCGGCGACATGGGCGAGGACTACTACCACATCGTGTTCTTCGGGGAGCCGGCCGCGGACACGCCGTGGACCCTCCAGTTCGGCGGGCACCACCTGGCCCACCACATCTCCGTCGGTGGCGGCGCGCTCAGTGTGTCCCCGCACTTCAGCGGCATCCAGCCGATCAGCTTCGAATCCGGCGGGAAGACCGTGCAGGGCATGAAGCAGGAGACCGACCACCTGTTCGGGCTGTTCCAGTCGCTGACCGGCGACCAGGAGTCGGCCGCGCAGACCGCCGACTCCTACGACGACCTGGTGATGGGGCCGGGCAGCGACACCGACTACCCGGACCAGGAGGGGCTGTCCTACACCAAGCTCACCGCCGCGCAGAAGAAGCTGGTCAAGGCGGCGATCAAGGACTGGGTCGGGGACGCCGCCGACGCGTTCGCGACGCCGCTGCTCGACCTCTACGAGTCGCAGCTGGACCAGACGACGATCGCCTACTCGGGGACGATCGAGCAGGAGACCACCGGGGCGTACATGCGGATCGACGGGCCGCGGGTGTGGATCGAGTGGATCAACACGGAGGCGGCCGGGTTCCACTACCACACCGTCTACCGGGACAAGCTCATCGACTACGGCACCGGCGTCAGCTGATGCGGGCCGCCGTGCTGGCCGGGCTGCTGCTGTCGCTGGCCCCGGCGCCGGCCCTCGCCCACGACGCCGGGTCGACGCTGGTCACGGTCACGCCGGGGTACGACGATCTGGGGCTGACCGCGCAGATCCCGCTGTCCCGGATCGATTTCGCCTACCACACCACGCTGGCCGGGGACCCGCGGCGATCGGTCGAGCAGGCCCGCAACTGGCTGGCCGCGACGGTCCTGGACCGGGTCTCGCTGACCGGGCCGGACGGGCGGGCGTGGCCGCTGCGGGTCGACTCGATCATCGCGGACCGGCTGGAGGGGTTCGACACCGCGCGGGTCGAGCTCACCGGCACTCCCCCGGCCTGCGCCCGGCGCGGGCCGGCCGACCTGCGCTGGCGTGTCGTCGGGGACGTGGTCTACACGCACCGGGTGTTCGTCGGGCGGCACAACGGGGCGGGCGCCGAACTGACCGGGCTGATCACCCGGAAACGGCCGGTCGCCCGGCTGCCGGTCACCGCCACCGGGCCCGAGGTACGAGCGGGGGCTCTGCTCGGCACCCCCGGATGGCTGGCGGCCGTGGTCGTCGCGATCGCGCTCGGGGTGATCGGCCGGTACAGCCGGGCCCGTCCCCGTCGTCTGGCGACCGGGTGACCGCCTCTCTCGTGGCCACGGGGCGGGTGGCCGTACGCCCTCTTCATCGTCAGCGGCAGAATCGGGACCATGAGACGGGGTCTTTGGGCGGCCGGCGCCGCCGTGGCGGCGGTGGCCGCCGTCGCCGTGCGGGATCTGACGCAGCGCCGTCACGCGCTGCTGCGCAACTTCCCGGTGATCGGGCACGGCCGCTACCTGATCGAGGCGATCGGGCCGGAACTGCGGCAGTACGTCGTGGCGGCCAACGACGAGGAACGGCCGTTCACCCGTGACCAGCGGCGATGGGTCTACGCGTCGGCGAAGAAGGAGAACAACTACTTCGGGTTCGGCACCGACAACGACATCGAGTACACCGCCGGTTACCCGATCATCAAGCACCGCACGTTCGGGCGGGCGGTGCCGCAGTCGAACCCGGAGGCCGGCTACGAGGCGTCGGTGCCGTGCGCGAAGGTGCTCGGCGCGGCTCGCGGGCGGGCCAAGGCGTTCCGGCCGGCGTCGGTCGTCAACATCTCCGGGATGAGTTTCGGGTCGCTGTCCGGGGCGGCCGTGGAGGCGCTGAACCGGGGCGCCGCCCTCGCCGGCTGCCTGCAGAACACCGGTGAGGGCGCCCTGTCGCCGCACCACCGGCACGGCGGTGAGATGGTCTTCCAGATCGGCACCTCGTATTTCGGGTGCCGTGACGAGCACGGCCGGTTCGACCTGGCGAAACTCAAGGCCGTGGTCGAGTCGAACCCGATCCGGGCGCTGGAGATCAAACTCAGCCAGGGCGCGAAACCGAGCCTCGGCGGGCTGCTGCCCGGGGCGAAGGTGTCCGCCGAGATCGCCGAGACCCGCGGCATCCCACAGGGTGTCGACTGCGTGAGCCCGTCCCGGCACGCCGAGTTCTCCGACACCGACAGCCTCCTCGACTGGGTGGAGCTGCTGGCCGCCGAGACCGGTCTGCCGGTCGGCATCAAGTCGGCCGTCGGCGACCTGGACTTCTGGGAGGAGCTCACCACCCTGATGGCGACGACCGGCCGCGGCGTCGACTTCGTGACCATCGACGGCGGCGAGGGCGGCACCGGCGCGGCCCCGCTGATCTTCTCCGACTCGGTGTCGCTGCCGTTCCAGGTCGGCTTCGCCCGCGTCTACCGGCTGTTCGCCGAACGTGACCTGCACGAGAAGGTCGTCTTCATCGGCGCCGGCAAACTCGGCCTGCCGGACAACGCGATCGTCGCGTTCGCGCTCGGCTGCGACATGGTCAGCGTGGCCCGCGAGGCGATGCTGGCGATCGGCTGCATCCAGGCCCAGAAATGCCACACCGACACCTGCCCGACCGGCGTCGCCACCCAGAACAGGTGGCTGACCAGGGGCCTCGACCCGGCGCTGAAGTCGGTGCGGGCCGCCAACTACGTCAAGACGCTGCGCCGCGACCTGCTCAAGGTGGCCGAGGCGTGCGGGGTCGAGCATCCCGGCCTGATCGAGACGTCGTCGGTGGAGATCCTCGACGGGCGCACCACCGCCACCCCGCTCGACCGGGTCCACGACTACCAGCCCGGCTGGGGCCTGCCGTCGAAGGCCGACCGGGAGGCGATCATCGCCCTGATGCTCGACGAGCCACAGGGCGGCAGCGCGCCACCGTCGCGGTAGGCGATCGTCCGGGCCGTGGGCCGCCGGTGATCCGGCACCTGGTGGGCGTCCCGGCTGTTTGAATGACCCGGTGAGGTCCCTGTGGCGCTGGTACTTGGTGATCCTGGTGGTCGCGGTGCTCGGGTACTTCCGGACGCCCGACACCTGGTTGCAGACCATCGTCTACGACTCGATCGCGGTGTCGGGTGTGATCGCGATGGTGGTCGGCGTGCGCCGCAACCGGGCCGCGGCCGCGCATCTGTGGATCATGTTCGCCGGGTGCAAGCTGCTCGCGGCCTGCGGCGATTTCGTCTACGCCTGGTACGCCCGCTATCTCGACCTGTCCCTCTATCCGGCTCCGGCCGACGGGTTCTACCTGGTGGCCGGCGCGTGCGAGGTCGCGGTGCTGGTGTCGATCCTGCGGCGCCGGCTGCCGGCCCACGACCCGGGCGGTGTCATCGAGGCGGTGATCATCACCGGGTCGGTCTCGCTGATCGCCTGGGTGTACCTGCTGAAGCCGGCCACCCAGGACGACGAGTTGACCGTCGTCGGCCGGATCGTCGCGATCAGCTATCCGATCCTCGATCTGCTGCTGTTCATGCTGCTGGCCCGGATGCTGGTCGGCGGCGGCATGCGCAACGGCGCGTTCCGGCTGCTGGCCTGCGGGATGATGAGCTACCTGGCGGCCGACTACGCGTGGGCGTTCACCGACCACTTCCAGTTCGACGCCGGCACCTTCGGCAGCCACCTGCTGGATTCCGGCTACCTGCTCGCCTTCGTCCTGTACGGCGCGGCCGGCCTGCACCCGGGCATCCGTGATCTGGCCGCGCCGGTTCAGGTGATCGAGCGGGGTTTCTCCCGCTGGCGGCTGGCGCTGCTCACGGCGGCCACCATGACCGCGCCGGTGCTGCTGGCCGCGCAGGCGTGGTTCGACGACAACCACGTGCCCGACGCGCAGGCCATCGCGGGTGGCTGTGTCGTGATGTTCCTGCTGGTGGTGGCCCGGATGACGGTTCTGATCAGGCAGGTCGAGCGGCAGGCGTCGAAGCTGGAGAGCCAGGCCGAAGAGCTGACCGAGCTGGCCCAGCGGGACACCCTGACCGGTCTGGCCAACCGGCGGGCCTGGGAGCAGGCGCTGCCGCTGGCCCTGGACCACGCCCGGCGTGACGGCACACTGCTGGCGCTGGCGGTGATCGACCTCGACCATTTCAAACGGTTCAACGACCGGCACGGTCATCAGGCGGGCGACCGGCTGCTGAAGGAGGCCGCCGCGGCCTGGGCGAGCGGGCTGCGGGCCGGTGACCTGCTGGCCCGGTACGGCGGTGAGGAGTTCGCCCTGATCATCCCGAGTGGCGGGAGCGCCCTGGCCGGGGAGTTGCTGGACCGGTTGCGGCCGCTGACCCCGTCCGGGCAGACCTTCTCGGCGGGGGTCGCGGTGTGGGACGGGCAGGAGTCCTCGGAGGCGCTGTTCGCCCGTGCGGACGCCGCCCTCTACGAGGCCAAGGGGGCCGGCCGCAACCGGGTGGCACTGGCCTCCATCGGGTAGTGGACGCGACACGACCGGCTCAGTGTGCGGCCCGCAGGATCCGGGCCGAGCCGACCGTGGCGTAACCGCGCCACTCGATCGCCGCGGCCGGGCTGTAGGCCGGGAAGTCGACGGTCCAGCCGCCGTCCGGCTGCTGGCCCGCGGCCAGCCGGTCCAGGTCGGCGGCGATCGTCTCCTTGCTGAACAGCGCCCGCGACGGCCCGTCGGCGTGCGGCGTGAAATCGAGCGGATGCAGCACCTCGCCGGTGCCGCCGACAGGCGTCGGACCGTCGGTCCGGACGAAGGCGGCGAGACGTTCCAGCAACGGGCCCGGCTCCGGGACGGCGTCCAGAAAACGCATGACGAACATCAGCTCGTACGCGCTGGGCGCCCCGGTCAGGCCGTCGATCACCGACAGGCAGTACCGGGTGGCGCCGGTCAGCCACGGATGCCCGGCCAGTTCGGGCCGATCGCGGGCCAGCCGGTGCGCCTGGGCGGCGAGCTGCGTGGTCATCTGCAGCGACGACGCGTCCGGGTCGGCGGTCGTCCAGTGCGGGGCGCTGCCGTCGATGTCGGCGAACGGCAGCGCGAACGGGATGCCGCCGTCACCGAGGGCGTGCCCGGCCAGCCAGTCGAACAGCCGGGGCGTACGCGAACTCGTGTCACCGACCTCGGCCAGCACCTCCAGGGCGTGCATGGCGGCGACCGGCTGGCTCGTCACCGAACGCAGGTCGGGTTCGAGCGCCCAGCCGTACCCTCCGTCGGGGTTTCGATAGGCGTCCAGAGCGGTCAGCACCTGCTCGGTGGTGGCGGCGCCGAGCAGGTGGCGCATCCGCCGCCAGTCGAGGGCCCGGCCGTTCATCGCGACGAACCTGGCCGCTGCGTCGAGATCGAAGCTCATGCCCCCGATCCTGCCCGGTCAGGGATGCGGCCGCACGGCTGACCTTTGCCCGGTCAGGGATGCGGGCGCACGGCTGACCTTGGTCCGGTCAGGGATGCGGCCGCACGGCTGATCTTTGTCCGCTCAGGGATGCGGCCGCACGGCGCCCGATACGCACCGGAGCACCAGCCGCAGCGTGTCGTGCCGGGACGCGCCGTGCTCGGACCGGTAGCTCCAACCGGCGTAGAGCTGCGACCACATCAGATTCATCACCCAGACCGGTGGCAGCTCCGGGTCGATGCTGCCGTCGGCGTGACCACGCCGGACCATGGCGTCGAATCCGTCGTCGCAGGCGCCGTCCTCGGACTCGACCTGCTCCCGGAACAGCAGCGACAGCACATCGCCGAGATCGAAATACTCCTGGCAGAGGCGCACCAGGGCGGCCGCGCCGGCGCCCTCCTCGATCCGGGCCCGGGCGCCCGCGCCGTCGACGCGGGCGAACGCCTCGGCCCGCAGGGCGGTGATCAGGTCGCTGCGCTCCGGAAAATATCGATGCAGAGTGGTACGCCCGACGTCCGCCGCCTCGGCCACGTCACCGAGCGACGCGCCCGGATTGCGGGCCAGCACCTCGATCGCCGCGTCGAGGATCGCCTGCCGGGTCCGGGCCCGGCTGCCGGATGGGACGCCTGTCACCGGCGCAGAATAACACTTGCCCAGAACGGAACAGTAGTGTTCCACTATGGGAATGCCGGACTCCACGCGACTGAGAACTCTCCTCACCGTGCTCCGCCCGCATCGCCGCACCATGCTGCTCGGCCTGGTCCTCGGCCTGGCCGCCAACGCCGCCGGCCTGGCCACCCCGATGGTCACCAAGTGGGTGCTCGACAGCTTCTCCGGCGGCCTCGACCTGGCCCGCCCGGTCGCCGTCCTGGGCTGCCTGGTGATCATCGGCGCGGCCATCGGCCTGTGGCAGTGGATCCTGATGGGCACGCTCGCCGAGCAGATCGTCCTGGACGCCCGCACCTCGATCATCAGGCGCTACTTCCAGGCCCGCGTCCTCGACCTGCAGCGCCGCCCGACCGGCGAGCTGGTCACCCGGGTCACCTCCGACACCGGCCTGCTGCACGCCGCCTCCGGCAGCCTGATCGGCCTGATCAACGCGGGTGTCGGCCTGATCGGCACGCTGATCCTGATGGGCGTCCTCGACCTGACCCTGCTCGCCTGCACGCTCAGCGCGGTCGTGCTGGTCGGCGCCGTGATGAGCCGCCTGCTGCCCCGCATCGGCGTCGCGCAGACCGCCGCGCAGGAGTCGGTGGGCCGGCTGGGCGCCAACCTGGAGGGCTCGCTGCGGGCCATCCGCACGGTCAAGGCGAGCCGCGCCGAGACCCGCCAGAGCGACCAGATCATCGGCAACGCCCGAGACTCCGCAGCCCACAGCATCCGCGCCGCGCGGGTCTCGGCCACCGTCTGGACCATCTCGTGGTCCGGCATCCAGCTCTCGGTGATGCTGATCCTGGCCGTCGGCGCGTGGCGTGCCAGCCTGGGCCTGCTCGAGGTGTCCACGCTGGTGGCGTTCCTGCTCTACGTGTTCCAGCTGATGGGCCCGATCAGCGAGCTGACCCAGAACCTGACGGCTCTCCAGTCGGGCATGGCCGCCGCCGCCCGCATCAACGAGCTCGACACGATCGGCCAGGAGCCGGCCGCCCCCTGCTCCGCCAATCCGGCGCAGCACTCACCGGCGGCCACCGGTCCGCCCTTGGCGTCATCTCCGGCTGCCGGGTCCTTGGCCGTCGCGGGACCTGTGGCTGGGCCGGTCCTTTCCCTGCAAGGAGTCACCGCCCGCTACGGGCCGGATGTGGCGCCGGCGGTCCGCGGCATCGACCTGGAGATCCCGCGCCGCGGCCACACCGCCATCGTCGGCCCGTCCGGCGCCGGCAAGACCACCCTGTTCTCGCTGCTGCTGCGCTTCCTGGAGCCGGAGACCGGCCGCATCCTGCTGGACGGCCGGCCCTACACCGAGTGGAGCCATGCCGAGGTCCGCGGCCGGCTCGCCTATGTCGAACAGGAAACCCCGGTGCTGCCGGGCACCATCGCGGAAAACCTGCGGTTCACCCATCCCGACGCCACCGACGATGAGGTACGGGCGGTGCTGTCCGCCGTCCGCCTGGCGGACATCGACCCGGCCCTGAACGCCACCGACCTGTCCGGTGGCCAGCGGCAGCGGATCGCCCTGGCCCGCGCGTTGCTGCGCACCCCCGAGATCCTCCTGCTGGACGAGGCGACCGCCCAGGTCGACGGCCTGACCGAGGCCGCCGTGCAGGACTGCATCCGGGACCGTGCCGCCTCCGGCGCGGTGGTGACGATCGCCCACCGCCTGTCGACAGTCCTCGACGCCGACCGGATCATCGTCCTGGAGGACGGCCGGGTCCGGGCCCAGGGCACCCATTCGGACCTGTACGCCACCGACGACCTGTACCGCCGCCTGGTGGAGGCCCTGCGGATAGCCGCCGCCGACACCTCCTACGTCTGATCAGGCAGCGCTCGGAGCCAGGTCGGTACCGGACCGCCAGCCGTCGCTGAGCACGGGAATGCGTGCGGTTTTACCGTGCTGAGCGACGGCTGGCGGTCTCGGTCGTAGCCGAGCCGGCAGGACCTCGACTCCGAAGGCTCCCTGGTCGAGCCCGGTCGGCCGGGCCGTCCCTCTCCCTGGCTACGGCTTGGTTTCGGGCTGTGTGCCAGTGGCCGGGTCTTCGTGGGCCAGGTACACGGCCTCCCCGCCGGCGAGGAGCATCAGATCTCCCCCGGCGGTGGCCGCCAGCCCGTCGACCGGGACCGGGGCCGTCAGCACATCCACGGGCCGGTGCTCGGCGAGATCCCAGATCGTCACCTGCTTGGCGCGGATCACCCCGGCCATCCGCCGCCCACCGGCGTCGAAGCAGAGCACCGGTCCGGCCGCCACCGCTGCGGGACCGGTCGCGGGATCGAGCCCCCGGGGCGCGTCCTCGCCGAGACCGGCCGCGGACGGGGCGGTGTTGCGGCGGGCGGCCGGGATCGTGGTCGTGGCGACCGGGATGGGGGTCACCTGGAGGACACCGCCGGCGTCTGCCGTCACGGTCACCGGGTGGCCGTCGAGGAAGACGGCCGGGTTGGGCTCGAACTCGTCTCTGGCGACTTTCCGGCCGGAGGCCAGGTCGATCAGGACGCCCCGCCACTCGTCGCCGGCCAGCGACGCGATCAACCGGCCGCCGATCGAGACGAGGCTGAGGTGGGAACCCCGGCGGCCGGTCAGTGCCACCGAGGTCAGCGGTTCGCCGGTCAGGCCGTCCCACAGTTGCAGGACGTTGCCCCGGTCGATCGAGACCAGGTAGGACCGCCCGGCGTGATGACCGCCGGCCAGGGCCGTGAGACCGGCTGTGCGGCCGGTGCGCCGCTCGGTGATCAGCTCGCCGTCGCTGCGGTAGAGGCGCAGGCACCCGCTCCGGTCGCCGACCGCGATCAGGTCCGCCCCGGGCGAGCAACCGACGGCGGTGACGAATCCGTCGGGCGACGAGCCGGTGTCGGCCACCCAGATGGGCCGCCACCGCGGCGGCGAATCATCGGGCCGGCCGGAGAGAGCCGACGCCACCTCGGGCGAACTCTTGCCCAGCGCCTGCCGCACGGTGCCGCCGCCCTTCCCGCGAAGTGACGGAGACCATGGTAGTCCCCATCGGGACAGCGCCCACCCACTGTCCACTTCATTCCGCTGGCTCGCACCGCTGTCTCGCAGTTCCCGGCACAGCGCCCACGACCAGCCGGGCCCTCGGCCCGGCGCCGTCCGGAGCGGCGGTCAGGAGGCGGCGACCCGGTTGCGGCCGGTGCGTTTGGCCTCGTAGAGGGCCTCGTCGGCCCACTTGATCAGGTGGTCGGGTGGGACGCCGCCGGCAGGGGTCGCGCTGGTCACGCCCACACTGATGGTCACGATGCCGCCGTCGGCCAGCACGTGTGGCTCCTGGAGGGCGGCCACCGCCTGCACGGCCCGTTCGGCGACCGCGACGGCGCCCGGTGTCTGGGCGGCGGGCATGACGATGCAGAACTCCTCGCCGCCGTACCGGGCGACCAGGTCGGTGGTACGGACGGCGTCGCGCAGGGCGCCCGCGACCCGGCGCAGGCATTCGTCGCCGCCCTGGTGGCCGTAGTGGTCGTTGTACTTCTTGAAATGGTCGATGTCGATCATGGCCAGGCCGATCGGATCGCCGGAGCGCAGCGACTGCACCCACAGGGCGTCCAGCGTCTCGGTGAGGCGGCGACGGTTCGCCAGGCCGGTGAGCGGGTCGGTGAGGGTCAGCATCTCCAGCCGGCGGTTCGCCTCGCCGAGTTCCTCGGTGCGTTCGGCGACCCGGCGTTCCAGGGAGGCGTACACCAGGGCGTTGTCCAGGGAGACGGTGAGCTGCCCGGCGATCAGCTGGACCGCGTCCAGCCGGGACGCGGAGAACGCCTGCCGGGTCAGCCGGTTCTCCAGCACCAGCATCGCCCGGGGCAGGCCCTGGCTGAGCACCGGCACGACCAGCAGCGAGCAGTGCGGCAGCCCGGCCAGGTACGGATCGCGGGCCACCCGGTCGTCGTGGCCGGCGTCGTCGACGACCATCGGCTCGCCGGTGCGGTCGGCGTAGCGGACTGCGGTCACCGGCAGCAGCCCGCGTTCGCCTGCCTCGGCGAGGGTCAGCGCCGGCCGCACCGCCCGGACGTCGGCCGGCAGCATCCACTCGCCGCTGGTGTCGTCGCGCAGCAGGACCCGTACGGCGGTCGCCCCGGTCATCGCGCTGAGCACCTGTTCGACCCGGTGGCGCAGCCGGTCCAGGTCGGTCTCCGAACTCAGCGCCCGGGCCGCCTCCAGCACCGCCATCAGGTCGATGACCTCGGTGGACAGGTTGATGCTGTGCGACGTGCGTACGGCCGGCGACACGGTGGCGGCGGACGCGGGCGGCGCTGCGAGGAACGGATGGTCCCGTTCCAGCAGGCGGACCTTGTGGTGTGCGCGCCAGGCCGTGTAACCACGGTGCGCCTCGGTGAGCATCTGCCGGCTGACGTGCGGCATCTCGTGGGCGTCGAAGAACAGCGCGGCCCGCTCGGCGATCAGCGCCGCGTGCCAGGGCGAGCCTCCGCCGGACGCGCCGGACACCGCGGCGTCGTAGGCGGTGGCCGCGGTGTCGAAGTCACCCGTCGCCCAGGCGCGTTCCGCGTCGGCGAGCCGGAGCAGATGCCCGAAGTTGCCGGGCTGGTCGGCCGTCCGCTCGGCGAGGAACCGCGCGCTGAGGTCCAGGTCGGCCAGGGCCGTCTCCCGGTCGCCGTCGCCGGTGGCGGTGCGGGCCCGGCCGGCCGCGGCGAGCGCTGCCAGGGCGTGTGCCTGCGCGTTGCCGTACGTCGCGGTGATGCACGGCAGCAGGGTCAGGGCGGCGGCGGTGTGCCGGTTCAGGGCGTCGCGTTCGCCGAGGACGGCCGCGGCCACCGACCGTACGATATGGAAATTGACTGCCGCTGTCGGGTTTCCCTCGACCGTGGCCTCGTCGAAGCCGTCGTCGTCGGTCTCGCCGCGCAGCGTCCGGGCGAGCTGCCGGTGCGCCCGGAAGGCGGCGTCGGCGTGTTCGTATCCGATCCGGCCGCACAGCGTCAGCGCGGCGTCGGCCTCGGCGGCGTAGGCGTCCAGGTCCGGCCCGCCGTCCAGCAGCCCCGGCAGGGACGCGAAGTAGGTGGAGGCGGCGTTCTGCAGGTCGCCGCCGCGCAGCAGCCCCTCGTGCGCCTCCCGAGCGAAGTGGACCATGTGCTGGACCGGCTCGAACCAGGAGACCGTGCCGAGCGCGTGCAGGAATTTGGCCTGTGAGGTGTCCGGTTCCCAGCCACGGGCCTCGCCGACCGCGAGCACCCGGCGTACCGCCCGGTAGCCGGCCCGGTAGTCGCCGCGGGCCGGGATGGTCACGAATCCGGCGTGGCTGAGCGGGCCGACGAGCGCGGCGGCCGGGCCGTGGGCGGCCCACACCGCGCCGGACTCCAGCACCAGCCACGCCATCATGATCTGGTCGCAGAAGAAGGCCGGCGGGATCAGCCGGTTGATCACCCGGGCGATGGCGACCTGGCGGGGTTCGGTGAGCTCGGGGCGGGCCAGGTCGTCCCCGGCGTCGCCGGTGGCGAGCCAGCCGTACAGGACGTCCAGGCCGGCACCGATCCGCGGGCCCAGCTCGTCGCGGCCCGGTACGGCGACGCCGAGCCGGCCCAGCAGGCGCAGCCCGAGCTCCAGCGCGTCGGGCATCCGGCCACGGTTGGTGAGACCGACGATCTGTTCGCAGACCGCGCTCGCGTGCGGCACGGGATCGCCGCCGGCCTCCTCCAGGGCCTGGAACACGTCGTCGGCTTCGGTGAACCGGCCGAGGCTGCACAGCGACGCGTGCCATTCCGCCTGCGCCGGCTGGTAGCCGCTGTCGGTGGCGGGCAGCAGCCGTACCGCCGCGGCCAGGAACGCCTGTGCCGCCGCGTGGTTGACCACCAGGCGGGCCGCGGCTGCGGCCCGGCGCAGCAGGGACGCGGCCAGCAGCCGTTCGGCCGGGTCGGTCAGCTCGTCCACGGCCGTCAGGTAGAGGCGGGCGGCGGCCAGGGCGTAGTCGGGTTCGGACGCCAGCCGGCGGGCCAGCGTCAGGCTCAGCGCGATCCGGGCCGGTGGATCCAGGCGGGCGTACGCCGCCTGCTGCACCCGGTCGTGCCGGAAACACGCGGCCGGTGTGCCGTCGCGGCGCACCTCGACCAGGCCCTCGTCGGCAGCGGGCAGCAGTTCGGCGTCGACCGTCTCGGCCGGGCGCCCGGCGGCGATCGGCAGCAGCGTCAGGTCGACCTCCCCGCCCAGGCAGGCCATCACCTCCAGCAGCGTGCGGGTCGGCTCCGGCAGTTCCTCGATGCGGGCGCCGAGCAGGTCCACGACGTCGCCTCGGCCGACGAACCGGCGTACCGTCGCCGGGTCCCAGCGCCAGCCGTCGCCCTCGGGCACCAGGGCCCCGTCGCGGCGCAGCGCGTTGACCATCTCGACGGAGTCGAACGGGTTGCCGCCGGTGTGCGCGGCGAGCAGCTCGGCCAGCGGCGCCGCGGCCGGGTCGGGCAGGCGCAGCATCCGGGCCAGCAGCGTGGTCAGGTCGCCGGGCGGCAGGTTGGCCAGCGGCAGCTCACCGACGTTGCCGCCGGTGTCGCGCAGCCGGGCCAGGATCGGCGTCAGCGGGTGCGCGGCGTCCACCTCGGCCTCCCGGAACGCGCCGAGGATCAGCACGCCGGGCAGGTCCGGTTCGGCGAGCACGGCGTCCAGGAACCCGAACGCGCCGGCGCTCGCCCACTGCAGGTCGTCGATGAACAGGGTCACCGGGTGGGCACTGGACGCGACAGCCCGCAGCAGGTCCAGGCCGACCTGGCGCAGCCGGGACGCCGCCCGGCGCGGGTCGTCGTCGCCCGGTTCCGGCGCCACCCCGAGCAGCGCGGCGAACGGTGGGAGCACGGCCGCGGCCAGTCCCGCGTTCGGGCCCAGGCGCCCCGGCAGCCGCTCGCGCAGGCGGGCCAGCTCGTCGTCGGGTTCGGCGAGCAGCTGGTCGCCGAGGGCGCAGAACGCCTGCCGTACCGCGTCGGCGCCGAGGTCGCGGCGGAACTGGTCGAACTTGCCGGCCACGAACCGGCCGCCGGCCGCCGCCACGGCCGGGCGCAGCCGGGCGACTAGCGCGGTCTTGCCGACGCCGGGCGGGCCGGTGATCAGCGCGACGCCCCGGTTGCCGGCGGTGGCGGCGGTGAGCATGCCGCGCAGCGCCGCCAGCGGCTCGTCCCGGCCGACCAGTTGCCGCGGCGGGGCCAGGCGCATCGGGAAGTCCCGCTCCCCCAGCACGAACGCGGCGGTGGTGTCCCGTAGCCGGGTCAGGTCGTAGGCGAGTCCTTCGCCGCTCTGGTACCGCTGGTCGGGCTCCTTGTCGAGCAGCCGCAGGATGATGTCGGACAGCCGGGGCGGCAGGTCCGGGTTCGAGGCGACCGGCGGCGCCGGCACGCGGGCCAGGTGGTCGTGGATCAGGCGCAGCGGGTCGCCGTCGCGGCCGAACGGGGGCGCCCCGGTCGCTGCCTCGTACAGCACGGCGCCGAACGCGTACAGGTCGGCGCGGTGGTCCACCGGGCGCCCGGTCCGGCCGGTCTGTTCCGGCGCCAGGTAGGCCAGCGTGCCGGCGATCACGTCACCGGCCGTTGCCGCCGGGGTCGCGAGGTCCACGGCGACCGTGGTGGCCAGTTCGAAGTCGATCAGGATCGGCCGGGTGTACGGTGCCGGGTCGCCGTCCACGACGGGAATCAGCACGTTGGCCGGGCTGACGTCGCGGTGCACGACGCCCTGGCGGTGGACTGCGGCGAGCGTGCCGGCCAGGTCTATCGCCAGGTCGAGCAGGGCGGGGACGGGCAGCGGGGTGGTCAGCGAGGCCAGCGTGGCGGCCGGGGTCTCGGTGTAGCCGACGGTGCCGTCGGGGGTGTCCGGGAGGAGCCGGGGCACGCCGGGGGTGCCCTGGAGCCGGCGCAGGACGGCCAGTTCGTTGCGCAGCCGGTCGCCGGCGCCCGGCCCGAGCGGCTGTTTCTCGATGACGGCCGGCCCGCCGCCGTACGGCTGCACCCGGATCACCCGGGTGCGGTCGCTGTCGTACAGGACCTCGCGGACCGGCGACACGGAGCTCACCTGATCCTGATCGGCCGGGCCCACGCCGCGCTGAGCGCTTCGGGCCCGGACCCGGGCACGACGTCCCCGGGTCTCAGGGCCACTGGTTGCTGGTGCACCAGACCTGGGCGCTGCCGGTGGCGGTCGCGCCGGAGGCGTCGGTGGCGGTGAGCGTCACCGTCAGGAACCGGTTGGGGGTGCACCGGCCACTGGCGGCCGGGCTCCAACGGGTGGTGATCGGGGTGATCCCGCCGGAGACCGAGCCGCGACAGATGTACTGGCTGTTACCGGACTCGCAGAAGCCGACGGCGGCGGTCAGCGGGTCCGCGGCGTGGGCGGGTGTCGCGAGGGCGAGCGGGATCGCGACGGCCACCGCGCCCAGCGCTGTCCGAACAGGGCTCATGATGTTCTCCCTCCGAGGTGGACCGGGTCATCGAAACATCCGGCCCGGACCGGGTTCGCCCTTCTCGGACAGCGTTGGACACCGTTTGTCAGCCGGCCGCTGACGGCGTGGGGCTGCCGGACGTGACGGCGAGTCCCGGCCGGATCTCCACGAGTTTCGGTGAGACCGGCTCGGTGAACCACTTGTCGTACAGCCGCAGATAGACGCCGTCGGCGATCATGTCGTCGATCTGCTCGTCGAGGGCTTCGACGAGCGCGGTCCGGCCCTTGCGCACCGGGAAGGAGGTGCCCTGTGTGCTGTCCGCCCGGGCGGCGATCCGGAGGGTCTTCTCGCGGGCGAGGTAGGCCTGTGCGTCGGGTCCGCCGACGACGAACGCGTCGATGCCGCCGGACAGCAGCTGCCCGACCGCGGCCGGCTGGTCCTTGAACTTGACGACGACGGCGCCGGGGACATTGCTGTTGGCGAACGTCTCCTGGACCGAGCCGCTGACCACGCCGACGCGTTTGCCGCCGAAGTCGGTCAGCGCGCTCGCGGAGCTGCCGGTGGTGGTGACGACGGCGGTGAAGCTCCAGAAGTACGGTTTGACGAAGTCGACGCTCTTCTTGCGTTCGTCGGTGGCGCCGACGCCGGCGATGCCCATGTCGTACTTGTCGGCGGTCAGTCCGGTGAGAATGCCCTGGAGGTTGGTGATCTTGTATTCGATGCGGAGGCCGAGCCGCCGGGCGGCCTCCTCGGCGAGGTCGATGGAGAATCCGCGCGGCACGCCGCCGGCGTCCGCGAACGCGAACGGCGGCTGTTCGGACTGGGTGCCGGCGGTGATCACGCAAGGTTCGAGCAGCTGGTACGGGTTGCCGCCCGGACAGCCCGCGGGCGACGCGCTGTCGGTGGCCGGGCCGGTGGCCCCGCATCCGGCGAGCACGAAGAGTCCGGCGACGGCGAGGATCAGCAGGAGTCGGTGACGCATCGGTATGGTCCCCTCTCGGGTTCGGTTCACAGGATCTGGGCGAGGAAGCGCCTGAGCCGTACGTGTCGTGGCGCTTCGAAGATCTGCTCGGGTGTGCCGGCCTCGGCGATGACGCCGTCGTCCATGAACACGACCCGCTGCGACGACTCGCGGGCGAAGGCCATCTCGTGGGTGACGACGAGCATGGTCATCCCGGATGCGGCCAGGTCACGCATGATCGCCAGCACGTCCTTGACCAGCTCCGGGTCCAGCGCCGAGGTGGCCTCGTCGAACATCATCACGGCGGGTTCCATGGCCAGGGCCCGGGCGATGGCGACCCGCTGCTGCTGGCCGCCGGAGAGCCGGGCCGGCCGTTGCCCGGTCAGATGCGCCAGCCCGACCTCGGCGAGCCGGGCGCGCGCGACCTGTTCGGCCCGGTCCCGGGGCAGGCCGCGGACGTGGCGCAGGCCGACGGTCACGTTGTCCAGGACGGTCATGTGCGGGAACAGGTTGAAGTGCTGGAAGACCATGCCGATGCGGGCGCGGGCGCGGTCCACGTCGACGCCGGGGCCGGTGATGGCCGCGCCGTCGAGCAGGACCCGGCCGCGGTCCGGCGTCTCCAGCAGGTTCGCGCATTTGAGCAGGGTGGACTTGCCGGAGCCGGAGGCGCCGATCAGCGACACGGTCTCGCCGCGGGCCACGTCCAGCGTCACGCCGCGCAGGACCTCGACCGGGCCGTACGACTTGTGGATGTTCTCCAGGGTGATCATCTCGGGCTCCCGGTGGTGGCTGGGGCGGGGGTGTCGTCGTCGAGGGGCACGGGCCGGGCCGTGCGCCCGTCACGCAACCGCCGGTCGAGCCAGTTCACGAAGTAGGTGAGCGGCACGGTGATCGCCAGGTAGCACATGCCGGCGGCGATCAGCGGCGACGAGTTGTAGGTGCGGGCCACCTCCTCCTGGGCGATGAAGAACAGCTCGCGCTGCCCGACACCGAGGCCGAGGATGTAGACCAGGCTGGACTCCTTGACGTCCTTGACGAACTGCCCGGCGACCGCCGGCAGGACCCGCCGGACGCCCTGCGGGATGACGACCAGCCGCATCGCCTTGCCGTAACTCATCCCGAGGCTGCGGGCGGCCTGCATCTGGCCCGGTTCGACGCTCTGGATGCCGGAGCGGAAGATCTCGGCGAGGTAGGCGCCGGAGATGATCCCGATCGCGAGGACGGCATAGCCGAACGGCTCCCGGCCGAACGGGCGCAGCCCCGACGCGGGCAGGCCGATGCCGATCAGCATCACCGTCAGCAGCACCGGCAGGCCCCGGAACACGTCGACGTACACCCGTGCCGGGAATCGCAGCCACCAGCGCCGGGACAGCAGCAGCACGGCCATCGCCATGCCGATGAGCACGCCCGCGACGATCGACAGGAACGCGATGAGCAGGGTGTTGCGCAGGCCCTCGGCGAGCAACCGGGGAAACGTCTGCATGATCACTTCGAGGTTCAGGAAGGTGTTGACGAACGGGTTGTCAGTCATCGGCGGGCTCCCGGGCGGATCGGAACTCGGCTTGCACGTCGGAGAGGAACGCCGGGTCGCTCAGCGCGTCCAGCGCCGTGTGGGCGAGGGCGACCGCCATCAGCGCGGTCCGGTCGTGGGCCTCCGGGGCGGCGGCGGCGTCGCGCATCGGCTCCGAGTGGCCGGGCGTGTCGCGTTCGGCGATCTGCAGGTACGGGTGGATCACCGGGACGGTGTGCGAGAGGTTGCCGACGTCGGAGGAGCCGGCCGGGTTCGCCGGCGACGGGGGTTCCAGGTCGATGCCGAGCTCGCGGAGGTAGCCGGCGCAGCGGTAGGCCATGGTGAGGTTGTGGACTCGGCCGGCGTACTGCGGCGCGGTCTCCACGATGTCGGCCTTGCAGCCGGTCGCCAGCGCGGCGCCGTTGGCCGCGTCGGTGACCCGGGCGATCAGGTCGGCCACCCCGCCCGCGGTGGTGTCGCGGACGTAGAAGGTGGCCTCCGCCAGCGCCGGGACGACGTTCGGCGCGGCGCCGCCGTTGGTGACGATGCCGTGCAGCCGGGCGGTCGCCGGCACGAACTGGCGCATCATGTCGACTGCGGCGAAGAACAGCTGGACCGCGGCGAGCGCGCTGCGGCCGTCCTCCGGGTTCTTCGCCGCGTGCGCGGCCCGGCCGTGGAAGCTGATGCCCAGGTGGGCGGCGGCCAGGGCGTGCCGGGCGACGAGTCCGCGGTCGGCCGGGTGGAACATCAGCGCCGCGTCGACGCCGTCGAAGACACCCGCCTCCAGCAGGTGGATCTTGCCGCCGCCGCCCTCCTCGGCGGGTGTGCCGACGGCGAGCAGCGTGCCCGGATGGTCCGGGTCGGCGCGGGCGGCCAGGATCGCGGCCAGGGCGCCGCCGGCGGCGATCAGGTTGTGCCCGCAGCCGTGGCCGAGGCCGGGCAGGGCGTCGTACTCCATCAGGACCGCCACCGTCGGGCCGGGGCGGCTGCCCTGGTGGCGGGCCACGAACGCGGTCTCCAGTCCGCCCGCCGGCGTGCCGACGGCGAACCCCTCACCGGCCAGCCACCTGGTGAGTTCGGCGACCGCGTGCCGTTCCTCGAACCGGATCTCCGGCCGCCCGTGGATCGCCAGGCTGACCCGGTCCATCGTGGGCCGGTACGCGGGCAACAATCGAAGCAGGTCATCCATCACAGCGGCGACGCTATGGCCGTGCGGGGCCGGCGCCGCGGCGATTACCGCGGGTGCGGCAAGCGTCGTTGACCTCGGTCAACGGCTGTGCCCCATACTGGGCCATGGCGGTATCCGTGATCGTCGACAACCTGCCGGCGGCGGCGGTACGGCCGGGGCTGTCCCCGTTGGCCGAGCTGACCGCCCATCTGCACGCGCACACCGAACGGGAGCATCACCCGCAGATCCGGCCCGGCGACGGCTCCGGCCCCGGGCCCGAGCTGACCGAGCAGATGCATCAGTGGTCGCCGCTGTGGGCGGCGTATCAGGCCCGGTTCCTCTTCCCGGCCGGCCCGCAGCCGGGCCGGGCGCTGGCCGACGAGCTCGCCGACGTCGCGGATCTTCCGCTGGATCGGTTCGCCGAACACGCCGGGTACGCGTTGCGCGGCGGCAATTCGGGCCCGCCGCTGGACGCGCTGCTGCACGACACCGGCCAGCAGCAGCATCTGCGCCGGGCGGCCCGGCTGCGTTCGACGAGCCGCCGGGAGCTCACCGAGCAGCTGCTGGACGGGCCGGGCGCGTTCCGGGCCGATCTGCTGGAGTTCCTGGCCCGGTACGCGGAGGCGTGTTTCGACGCCGAGTGGCAGCGCCTGCATCCGCGGCTGCTGGCCGAGACGCACCGGCTGGGGATCCGCCTGCGGGACCGCGACGTGGCCACCGCGCTGGCCGAGCTGAGCCCCAGCGCGACCGTTCTCGACCAGCCGCGGCGGGTGCTGCTGGACAAGATGCACAGTGGCATCGTCCGGCTCGGCCGGCGTCCCTGCCTGGTGGTGCCGTCCCACTACTGCCGGCCGCACCTGCTGGTCAAACACGAGCCGGGCTGGCCCGTCGTCATCCAGTACGGCGTGCCGACCGCCGGTGGCGCCGCCGAGCCGTCGCTGGCGCTGCTCCGGTCTCGTCTACAGACGCTGGCCGACCCGGCCCGGATCCGGCTGTGCCGGCTCATCGCGCGTGAGGCGCTGACCACTGTCGACCTGGCCCAGCGCAGCGGCATGACCGAGCCGCAGGTGTCCCGCCACCTGCGGCAGCTGCGCGACGTCACCCTGGTCCGCCCGGAACGTGACGGCCGGCTGGTCCACTACCAGCTCGACCTGGAGGCGATCCGCAACCTCGGCCTCGACCTGGAGCACGCGATCTACCGCTGAAGGCCGGCCGGCCTGTTCCCTGCCCGCTCGAGTCGATGAGGCCGGGGCCGGGGTGGCGCGGCGGGAGCGCAGCTGGACGACGGTCACCGAGGCGAGCACCAGCATCCCGCCGGCGAGCTGGATGGGGGTCAGGAACTCGCCGAGCGTCACGGCGGCCAGGGTGGTGGTGATGACCGGCTCGACGGTGGAGAGGATGGCGGCGGTCGACGGGCCGGTTCGGCGCAGGCCGGCGAAGAACGTCAACGACGCCAGCACCGTGGAGACGACCGCGATGCAGGTCACCCAGAACCAGCCGGCCGGGCTGAAACCGAGGTCCACTCCCCCGGTGAGCAGCGCCTTTCCGGTCAGGGCCAGGGCGGCCCCGGTCATCACCAGGGTGGCCAGCAGCATCGGTGGCACACTGCGCAGCACGCTGTCCGAGGCCAGGATGTAGATCGTGTACGTGAGGGCCGCCCCGAAACCGAGGGCGGCGCCGGCCGGGCTCAGCGCGCCGGCTCCGGCGCCGAGCAGGACGAGCAGGGTTCCGGCGGAGGCCACGGCCAGGGCGAGGGCACGGTTGCGGGTCATCCGGTCGCGGCGCAGCAGCACCGCGGCGGCGGTCACCATCAGCGGGTACGTGTAGAGGATCAACGACAGCAGCGAAGCGTCCATCAGCCGGAGCGCCTCGAAGTAGAGCGTCGCCTGGGTGGCGAACCCCACTGCCCCGAGCGCCAGCGCGAGGAGCACCGTCCGCCCGCTGAGCCGGAACAGCGGTGCCCGGCCCACGACGGGCCGGAGTGCGAGTAGGCCGGCGAGGATCAGGGCGGCCATCACGAAACGCACCAGGAGCAGGGCGGACGGCGAGACTCCGGCGTCGTACGCGAATTTTCCGAAGATCGACATGGCGCCGAAACCGGCGGCCGACAGCAGGCAGAGCAGTGGACCCATACCGGAGAGCATCGGGCCTACCACTATGCAGGTCCAGTGACGATTCCTGGAGTTGAATGGTAAGCATTTGTGCATGGTGACGCTGGATCTGCGACGGCTCCGGTTCCTGCGCGAGTTCGAGGAGCGGGGCACTCTCGGTGCTGTCGCGACCGCTCTCGGCTACAGCCCGTCGGCGGTGTCGCAGCAGCTCACCGTGCTGGAGAAGGAGGTCGGCACGCCGCTGCTGGAGCGGGCCGGGCGCGGGGTCCGGCTCACCGACGCGGGACGGCTGCTGGCGCAGCACGCCCGGGTGCTGCTGGCCGCGGCCGAGGCGGCGACGTCCGACCTGGCGTCGCTCGGCGATCAGGTCAGGGGTACGGTCCGGGCCGGCGGTGTCCAGTCGGCCGCGCGGCACCTGCTCGTCCCGTCGCTGGCCCGGATGGCCGCCGAGCATCCGCTGGTCCGGATGGAGGTGTCCGAGTTGGAGCTGGAGCAGGCTCTGCCCGGTCTGCGCCTGGGTTCGGTCGACCTGGTGATCAGTGACGAGTATGACGGGCATCCCCGCCCCCGGCCGCTGGGCATGCGGTTCGAGCCGCTGCTGTCCGAGCGGCTGCTGATCGTGCTTCCGGCCGGTCATCCGCTGGCCGCGCCGGGCGGTCCGGTGGCGCTGTCCGATCTGCGGGACATGGTGTGGGTGTCCTCCGACGAGACCACCGGCCACCACGCGATGATCGTCGGGAACTGCCGGACGCTCGGCGGTTACGAACCGGACGTCCGGCATCACTCCAACGACGCCGACGTGCAACTGGCGGTGGTCCGGCACGCGGCCGCGGTCGCCCTGCTGCCGCTGCTCAACCTGCCCGCGGAGGATCCGACGCTGGCCTACCGGCCGGTGGCCGAGACCGACCTGGGCCGCCGGCTGTTCACCGTGACCCGCGACGGCCCGCTGTCACCGGCCCTGACCGCGTTCCTGAGCGTGGTGACCGACCAGGCCGCCGGAGCTTGCCAGCGCCACGGCCGCGGCCACCGTGTCCGGTGATGCGGGGAGCAGCGGTAGCCGTACCGTCGCGGTGGGGATCTGCCCTTGATCTTGCAGGACGCCCTTGATCACGGTCGGGTTGGGCTCGGCGAACAGGGCCCGCGACAGGTCGGCGAGCGGACCGCCCAGACGCCTGGCGCGCGGCACGTCGCCGTCCTGCCAGGCGGCTGCCAGGTCGGCGAACGCCCTGGTCGCGATGTGTGCGGAGGCGAGGATTCCGCCGTGCGCGCCGGTGGCGAGCATCGGCGAGATCAGCGGATCGTCGCCGCCGAGCAGCGCGAAATCATCCGGAAGATCACCGATCACGTCGATGGTCCCGGTCGCGTACTTCATTCCGATCACTCCCGGAATCGAGGCCAGTCGCCGGATCGCGGTGATCGACAGCTCCTGCCCGGTCCGGTACGGCACGTGATAAATCACCAGCGGAACATTCCCGGCGAGTGCTTCGAAATGGGCGACGACACCCGCCTCGCCGGGCCGCACGAACGGCGGGACCAGACTCAGCGCCGCCGTCGCCCCGGGCCGCGCGGCGAGATCCGGCCGCGCCCCGACGATCAACGGCACCCCGCGCTCCCGCGCCACCCGGGCCGCGACCTCGACGACATTCTCCTGCTCAGCGGGGGTCAGCGACCCCGGCTCGGCGGTCGTTCCGAGCGCCACCAGCCCGGCCGCGCCGTCGTCCAGCACCCGGTGAGCGAGCCGTTCCAGCACCGAAAGGTCAACTTCCCGATCAACCCCAAAAGGCGTGATCAGCGGTACGAAAATCCCGCGCAGTTCCATGCCGAAAGCCTCGACCCGATCGAGCATCAGGTCCAGTTCACATTCCTGTGGTGATACGTAAGCTGAACTGATGCTCGACGTGCGCCGCCTCCGCCTGCTCTGCGACCTGGCCCGCCTCGGCACGATCGCCGCCGTCGCGTCGGCGCACACCTACACCCCGTCGGCCGTCTCCCAGCAGCTGTCCGCCCTGGAACGGGAAGCGGGCATCGCGCTGCTCGAACGCACCGGCCGCCGGGTCGCGTTCACCGCCGCCGGCCGCCTGCTCGTCCAGCACGGCGAAACCGTCCTGGCCGCCCTGGAACAGACCGGCGCCGCCCTGGCCGCGGCGCGCACCGGGCTCACCGGCGAGCTGCGCATCGGCGCGTTCCCATCGGCGATCCGGGCCCTGCTCACCCCGGCCCTGATCACCCTCGGCAGCCGGCACGCCGCCCTCGATCTGCAACTGGTCGAACTCGACCCGGCCGAGGTCCCGGCCGCCCTGCTGGACCGCCGCCTCGACGTCGGGCTCGTCCAGGACTACGACGTCGTGCCGATGGCGACCGTGCCCGGCCTGCACAGCGTGCCGCTGCTCGACGAGACCGTGCACCTGGCCGTCGCCGCCGGCTCCGGCGCCGGCACGCTACGGGACGTCAGCCGGGCCGGGTGGATCCTGGCCGGGCCGGGCACGCTCTGTCACACCGCCACACTCAAGCTGTGCGAGGCGGCCGGGTTCACCCCGCGGGCCCGGCACCGGGTGGACGACTTCGGGACCGTCCTCGCCCTGGTCGCCGCCGGTCAGGGCGTCGCGGTCGTCCCGCAACTGGCCACCGCCGGGATGCCGTCCGGCGTACGGCTGCTGCCCCTGCCGACCCGCCGCCGCACCCGGATCGCCTTCCGCCAGGGCGCCGCTGCGCATCCCGCCGTGGCGGCGTTCATCGCCGCCCTCGCACCACTAACCTGATCACCGTGAATGGCGTCCAGCTGCTTCTCATCATCGGTGTCGGGATCGCGGTCACCTCGGTCGCCCGGCGGCACCGGTTCGAACCGGGCTGGGCGATCGTGGTGCTCGCCGCCGCGGCCTCGTTCATCCCCGGCATGCCCGAGCTGGAACTCGACCATGAGCTGATCATGGCGCTGGTCATCCCGCCGCTGCTCTACTCGGCGACGCGGGGCGCCTCGTTCGCGGCGTTCGGCGCCAACCTGCGGGCCATCATCTACCTCGGCGTCGTCGTGGTGGTGCTGACCGCCGGGTTCCTCGGCTGGCTGTCGACGCTGCTGCTGCCGACGATCGGGGTGTACGCGGCGTTCGTGCTCGGCGCCGTCCTCGCCCCGCCGGACACCATCACCACCGTCTCGCACGGCCACGAGATCGGGCTGCCCCGGCGGGCCACCTCGATCCTCACCGGCGAGAGCCTGGTCAACGACGCGACCGCGCTGACGCTGTTCACGCTGGCGGTCGCGGCCGTCGACGGGGCGCACACCACGTGGCAGGGCGGTTTCCGGGAACTGCTGCGGGCCGCCGCGATCGGGGTGGGCATCGGTGCGGCGTACGCCCTGGTGGGTCTGATCATCAGGAAACGTCTCGGCAACCCGACGCTGGAGACGGCGCTGGTGCTGTTGCTGCCGTTCACCGCGTTCCTGACCGCCGAGCAGGTGCACGCGTCAGGCATCCTCGCCGTGGTGATGGCCGCCTTCTCGATGAGCATCAACCTGACGCTCGACCCGAACCACCAGTACCCGGGCGGCTACCGGACCCGGCTCCAGGAGGAGCAGGTGTGGCGGGTGCTCGACTTCCTCCTCGAGACGTTCGTCTTCGCGTACATCGGCCTGCAGTTGAAGTTCGTTCTCGAAGATCTCTCCGAGGACGGTGATCCGGGGCTGGTCCGCACCCTGGTCGCGGCCGGGGTGCTGCTCGTGGCGGCGATGCTGTTCCGGTTCGTGGCGGTGTTCGCCCTGTTCGGACGGTGGCGGCTGCGTCATGGGATGGCGCTGCGCCGCGCCGGACGCGACCCCCGCTACCGGCAGGCCCGTGAGGCGCGGCTGCAACGACGCCGCAGCCGGCCGCTGCCACCGCCGACGGTCAAGGAGACGGTGCTGGTCAGCTGGACCGGGATGCGGGGCATCCTCACCCTCGCCGCGGCGGCCGCGATCCCCGAGTTCACCAAGCAGGGCGAGCCGTTCCCCGGGCGCGACGCGATCCAGGTCATCGCGTTGATCGTCACCCTGGGCACGCTGCTCGTCCAGGGCACCACGGTGGGCTGGCTGGCCCGGCGGCTCCGGTTCGACCTGGCCGCCGAGAACGCCGAGGAGGAACGGCTCCGCTCGGTGGGGCGTGCGGTGGTGGCCGAGGCCGCCGCCGAACCGGCCGCCGACGTGGACGCGTCTTTCGAGGCTCGGCGGCTGGCGCTCGGGCGGGCCGTGCACGAGCAGCGGATCACCGAGGACGTGGCCCGTTCGCTGATCGAGGAGCTCGACCTGCAGCAGGCGGCCCACCACACCACCTGACCGCCGGCCGTCGCTCACCACGGTAATCCGCGCCTCATTCGGCGCGTCAGCGACGGCTCGCGGCCTCAGCCGTCGCTCACCACGGTAATCCGCGCCTCATTCGGCGCGTCAGCGACGGCTCGCGGCCTCAGCCGTCGCTCACCCTTGGAATCCGCGGCCGATGAGGCCGGTGGGCGACGGCTGGTGGGGTGGGATCAGGCGCGGGCGGCGAGGGCCCGGCCGGCCTCGACGGCGGCCTCGTGGGCGGACTTGCGCATGACCGCGGCGGTCTCCTTGAACGCGTCCAGCGCCGGGTTGACGCCGACCAGGGTGAACTCGCGCTCGATCAGGGTGAGGTCGGCGCCCCAGATGTCGCCGACGACGCGGCGCAGGTAGTCGGTGTTGTGGTCCCAGCCGTCGCGGGGCGTGCCCGGGCCGTAGGAGCCACCGCGGGTGGTCAGGACCACGACCGGCTTGCCCTCGAGGAACTTCTCGCCGTTGTCGCCGCCGGCCATCGCCAGGTCGAACCAGGTCTTCACGTGCTGCGAGACACCGTAGTTGTAGAACGGCAGGGCCAGGATCGCGGCCTCCGCGGAGCGCAGCTCGTCGGCCAGCTCGCCGGCGAGGGCGACAGCGCCGTGCTGGGCGTCGCTGCGCTGGTCGGCGGGAACATAGGCGGCCTGGATGGCGGTGGCCCAGGCGTCCGCGGGCAGCGGGCTGGCGCCGAGGTGGCGGCGGACGATCGGGGCGCCGCCCAGTTCCTTCTCCACGAGGTCGGCGAGCTCGGTGCTCGCGGAGTTCGGGCCCAGGATGCTGGCGTCGACACGCAGAACGGCCATCGAATTCTCCAAATTTCATGTCAAGTCCGGATCAGTTGGACTTGAACGTTCAAGACGAAGCATGACACCGCAAGTGTTGAACGTTCAAGTGGTTGATCGCGTATTCTTCTGATCCGTGAGCGATCCCACAGCCGCGCCCTGGCTATCCGACGACGAGACGAGCGCCTGGATGGCGCTCACCGCGGTGCTCACGGCGCTGCCGCCGGCCATCGATGCGCAGCTCAAGCGGGACGCCGGGATCAACTTCTTCGAGTACACGATCCTGTCGTCGCTGTCCCAGGCGCCGGGCCGGGCCGTACGCATGGGAAGCCTCGCCCACCTCGCCGCGGGATCACCGTCGCGCCTCTCGCACGCCGTCTCCCGCCTGGAGAAGCACGGCTGGGTCGCCCGCCGGGTCTCCCTCGACGCCACCGAGACCCGCTGCGTCGAAGCGGTTCTCACCGACGCCGGCTGGGACGCGGTCGTCGCCGCGGCCCCCGATCACGTACGCGAGGCCCGCCGCCTGGTCTTCGACGCCCTCACCGCGGAGCAGGTGGGCCAGCTCGCCAAGATCGGGCGTCAGCTGCTGACGGCCGCCGCCCCGCACCTGACCGCCTGCCTCGGCGACAAGCCCGCCGAGGCCTGCTGACCGGCCACCACCTGGACGAGCACGTCACCATTCCGCACGTCAGACACGCCGGAATCGAGCAAAAGGTCAGATCACGGGCGCCACCCGCCCCGCCGCCTGGACAAAAACGCCACCCGGACAAACGAAACACTCGCGGGACACTCGCGCCAATCGGACAAAAACGGCACCGCTCGCGGAACACAACACCCCACCCGGACAAATACGGCACCGCTCGCGGAACACACACCCCACCCGGACAAATCGGCACCGCTCGCGCCATACGTGTTCCACCAAAACCTACTCGCCAGCCATGCCCAACCTGGACAGTTCGGGCACCAATCGCGCACGGGGCACCCGGTGGAACGCATTTGCCACCAATCGCAGGTGCGGCCTTTACAGATCTTGCACGCATTTACACCCGCGCGCCGATCTTGCAGCTTTCTCCATGCCCCGACGGGAAGAAAGCTGCAAGGTCTTCATCGCGAAGTGGTTCTTGCAAGCCAAACCATGTTATAGGCGGCCTAATCGTGCAAGATCGCGGGCAACAGGAAGAATCGTGCAAGATCTACGACCTCGCTGGACCGTGCGAGTCGCGGACCCGCCGCAGGTCAGTGCGTATGCCACAGGTGAGGGCGCGCGAGCGCCGGCGGGTTACAGAAACGCGAGGGCCGGCGGTTTGCAGACACGCCAGGGCCGGCGGTTTGCAGAAACGCCAGGGCCGGCGGTTTGCAGAAACGCGAGGTCCGGCGGGTTGCAGAAATCGGGTCAAGGGGCGATCGACTTCAGGGTTTCCAGGACTGTGCGGACTGCGGCCCGGTGCAGGGTCTCCGGCCTGGCCAGGATGTCGATGTGGCGGGCGGCCGGGATGTCGTCGAGCGGGCGCAACGCCAGCCGTGGGTGCGGGGTGGTCGTGCGGCCCGGCAGGAGCGCCAGCACCTCGCCGGCCGCCACCACCGACGCGGCGACCGTGAACTCGTTGATCCGGTGCCTGATGTCCAGCGGCCGCCCGGCCGCCGCCGCGATCGCCGCCAGCACCCCCTCCAGCGGGAACCCCTCGTGCACGCTGATCCACGGCCACCCGCCGGCGTCGGCCGCGGTCAGCCGGCGCCGCGTGGCGAGCGGATGGTCGGCGGACATCGCGACGTACAGCGGCTCCTCGATCAACGGGATCACCGTGAGGCGGTCGGCCGGCCAGGGCGGGCTGTGGGCCAGCCGGTGCGCCACGACCAGGTCGTAGTCGCCGACCAGAGCCGGGAAATCGGCGTGCGCCACATCCTCGTCGGCGCAGCGCACCGGCGGGCCGCCGATCTCGGCGAGCCTGGTGATCAGCGGCGCGAACCAGGTCAGCCCGGCACTGTGGAACGCGGCCACGCTCACCGGCGCCCCCGGATCGTCCAGATGATCACCGACCGCCCGGGCAGCCCGATCCAAAGCGGTCATCACCTCGACGGCTGCGGCGGCAAGGGCACGGCCGGCGCCGGTCAGCACCAGGCGGCGGCCACGGCGCTCGGTGAGCGGCACCCGCGCCGACCGTTGCAACGTGTTCAGCTGCTGGGACACGGCAGACGGCGTGATGTGCATCGCACGGGCGACGGCGGCGACACTGCCGCGCTCGCCGAGTTCACGCAGCAGCCTCAGATGATGCGGATCCACAAGGCCTCACTACATCGTCGGTTCACGGGTTGGCCTCTTGTCTACCGGATCGGCGGGCCACAGGCTTCCCCCTGTGACCGGAGACCTCCTCCTGCTGGCCGTGGCCGCCGTCTGGGGCAGCAGCTATCTCGCCGCCAAGACCCTGGTGGCCGCGGCCGGCGTGCTCGTCGTCCTGGCGCTGCGCTACCTGGTGTCGATGGCGGCGATGCTGCCGCTGATGTTCCGGCGGCGGGTGCAACGGCGTGAACTGGCCGTCGGCCTCCTGCTCGGATGCACACAGGCGTCGGTCCTGGTGCTCGAGACGTACGGGGTGTCACTCACCAGCGCCACCAACGCCGGCGTGCTGATCAGCCTGACCATCCTGCTCACACCGGTCATGCAGGGCGGCCTGCCGGGACGGTTCCTGCTCGCCGCGGCGGTCGCCACCGGTGGGGTCGTCCTGCTGGTGGCGGGGCCCGGGTTGCGTACACCCTCGGTCGGTGATCTTTTGATGTTGATCGCCGCCGTGGTCCGGGCCGCGCATGTGACGCTCTCCGGGCGGCTGGCCCGGCCGTCGTTCGACACGGTCACGCTGACCACGTTGCAGACGGTGGTGGGGGCCGTCGTGTTCACCGCCGCCGCGTGGCCGCTCGCGGCCGGCGGGCTCGGCGCCGGCGAGTGGCTGGGCGTACTTTACCTGGCGCTGGGATGCAGCGTCTTCGCGTTCCTGGTGCAGCTGTGGGCGATCCGGCGGACCTCACCGGCCCGCGCGAGCCTGCTGCTGGGCACCGAACCGGTGTGGGCGGTGCTGATCGGAATCAGTCTCGGCGGGGAGCATCTGACCGTCCTGGCCGGGGTCGGCATCGCGCTCGTGCTGGCCGGCACCTACTGGGGGCAGCGGGTGGAACGCGAGCACCGGGCCGGTGCGGTCACGCCGCCGCGACAGCCCGAACTCACCCGCGTGCCTCCAGGGCGCGGATGACCGCGGCCATGTCCTCACCGCCGAAACCGGCCCGATCCGTCTCGGCGAACAGCTCGCGGCACACCTCCAGCAGCGGCGACCCGAAACCCGCCTGCCGGGCGGCATCGACCACCAGCTCGTTGTTGTAGAGCACGTCACGGATCGCGGCCTGCACCTCGAAGTCACGTTCGCGCAGCTTGCGGCCCTTGACCCGGGACACGACGCTGGCCATCGGCCCGGCGTCGAGCGCCGCCGACAGCGTCCCCGGGTCGAGGCCGTGCCGCTGGGCGAAGTGGAACGCCTCGGCCAGCCCGGTGACCATGCTGATCAGGAACGTGTTGACGGCCAGCTTCATCAGCAGCGCGCCCGGCACGTCACCGCAGCGCACGATCTCCCGGCACATCGGCCGCAGCAGATCCTCGACCCCCGGCCCGCCTCCGGCGATCATCACCACCAGGTCGCCGGTCTCCGCCGGGCCGCGGGACCCCGAGACCGGAGCTTCGGCGTACGAGCCACCGGCCCCGATCACATCCTTGCCGAGCCCGGCCGAGAACGCCGGAGCGGTGGTGCCCATGTGCACGACCGTCCGGCCGGCCACCAGCTTGCCGAACGTGCCGGTTCCACGGCTCAGCACCTCGTCGATGACCTGGTCGTTGGCCAGCATCAGGATGACGGTGCCGGCCGCCGAGAACACCTCGGCCACGTCGCGGGCCACGGTGGCGCCGGCCTGCCGAAGTGGTTCGGCGCGGTCCGGGGTCCGGTTCCAGACGATCAGCTCGGTCCCGGCGCGGGCGAGATTGAGCGCCATCGGCTGCCCCATCACCCCGAGCCCGACAAATCCCACGGTCACATCTCGACGCTACGACTACGGCCCCGCATCACCGCAGTCCAATCCCAACCTCCTGGCCCACCCGCCGCCCCGCCCGCCCCCCGTACGGCTAGCCGGACGTCAGACAGGTTATGCGGATGGGATAACCGGTCTGACGTCCGGCTCAGCCGACCGAGCCGGACGTCAGGCAGGTTAAGGGCACGCCATTACCTGTCTGAGGTCCGGCTAGCCGGGAATTGGCGCGGCGTGACCTGTCTGGGCTACGGCTAGCCGTCGCTCAGACGGGTTTGGGTCACGTGAAGTTGGCCTTGATGGCTTCGGCCTCGGTGGTCACGGTGTCGGCGCTGATCAGGTCGGACGCCTTGGCGGTCAGCACCGCCGCCCGGGTCTGCAGGATCGCCGCCGCCTTGCCGCTGGTGAACATCGTGGCCTTGAGGTCGGTGAGCGCCTTGTCGTACGACGCCTTGAAGCCCTTGTCGGCGTTGAACCGGGTGACGAGGATGTTGCTGCGCCCGCCGGGACCACCGCCTCCGTTGCGGCGGCCCTGGCCGCCGTTCTGCTGCGTCTGGCCCTGCGCCCCGGCCGGCGGCTGGCCCTGCTGCTGATCGCCGCCACCGGCGGGCGCGCCCCCGCCGCCCCGGTTGCCACCGCCGCCGCCCATCCCGCCGAAGGCGAGGTTGTGGTCCCAGGCGACCACGGTGAACTGGTCCTTGCCGGTCGTGTACCGCAGGTACGAGTTGTTGCCGGGCCCGTCGATGTCGTCGGTGTTCTTGACCAGCTCCTGGAAGGCCAGGTAGTTCGCGAACGCGGCGACGTCCAGGTGCTTGGACAGGTCGGCGGCGAACGTGGCGTCGTCGGACTGGTTGATGAACTTGAGGAACGCGGCGAGCGGCGCCAGGTTCGGGTTGTCGGTGTCGGTCTCCTGGTCGAAGACGTCCTTGTAGCTGTCGGCGTCGTCACCGCGGTAGGAGTAGTCGCCGCCGCTCTCGGCCTTGTAGAGGATGCCGGCCGAGGCGAAGTTGTCGGCGTCCCATTTGTCGGCCGGGTTCTCGATGATCAGGCGCAGCACCTCGCTGCCGCCGTTGACGCTGAGCCGGGTCGACACCGATTTCTGGGTGGCGAGGCCGGCGACGGCGAGCAACTCCAGGGCGATCGCCTCGTTGAGGGCGCTGTCGGTGTTGTTGGAGCGGACCACGAACTCGTTGTAGCCGCCGAGCTCCTGCCCGTCGGTGTACTTGTCGAGCCGGACCAGCCACGGCAGGTCCTGTGGCTTCTCGGCGGAGAGGCTGCCGCCGGGACCGCCGCCGCGGTTGTTGCCGGTGCCGGCGGTCGCGCCGGTCTTGGTGAGCCCGCGCAGTGTCGAGTTGCCTTTGAGGCGCAGCCCGGCCTTCTCGAACGTGGTCCCGTCGATGGTGACGGTCGCCTCCAGCCACTCCTTCGACTGGTCGTTGAGGTAGGCGTCGATCACTTTGTCGTACGCGTCCTGGTCGAAGGTGAACGTGATGCTGTGCACCTGGGTGGCGTCGAACAGGCCGCTGCCCGCGGTCGCGGTGGTCGACGACGAGGCCGCCGAGGAGGAGCCGCTCGAACATCCACCGGCTACGGCCAGGCCGACGGCCCCGAGCAGGGCGGCGCCGAAGGACCGGCGGGACAGGGTGTGAGCGGGCATGCGGGGCCATCCTTCGTCGCCATGGGAGCTGGACGACTCAAGGAAAGGTCGCTTGCTGAGGATCCGGTTGTGTCACGGCTGTGCGTCGCCTGTAAAAGCGGACCGCCAGCACGATCAGGAAGACGGTCATCAGGGGTGCGCCGGGGAACTTCACGAACCGGGGCAGACCGCCGCCGTCAGGGAGCACCGAGAACGCGGCGACGATCGAGATCCACATGAAGGCGCTGGTCCGGAGGGTGACGGCGGCCAGCAGGGTGAGCGGCCACATCGCGTACCACGGGTGGAAGACCGGTGACAGCAGGACCACGGCGGCCATGCCGAAGGCTGCTCCCCGCAGGGCGGCCCGGTCCCGGTCCGCGTCACGCCAGGCAGTCACGAACAGCATGATGAGTACGGTGGTGAGCGCCGCGAGCGCAAGTGCGCGGACCGCCGGCACCGCGTCGAATCCGGGGAACAGTGCCTGGCCGGCGTAGGTGAGGGTCATGCCGACAGCGGTCGGCGGCGAGGTGAACTGGATGATCGTGGTGCTGCCCTGCATGGCCGGCACCCAGCCGAAGCCGAGTCCGCCGGCCGCGGTCACCGCGAGCAGCGCCGCCACCGAGGAGCCACCGACGAGTGCGGCCGCCTTCGCGAGCGGCCCGAGTTCGGCGCGCAGGCCACGCCAGCTGTCCGGGCCGGCCGGCCGGTGCATGGCGATCAGGGCGGCGAACGGGATGACGACGATCGCGGTCGCTTTCACGGCCACCGCGAGTCCGAGCAGGACACCGCCGGTGAGCAGCGGGATCGGGCGCGCCTTCGCTCGTACGGTCAAGAAGAGGCCGGCCACCAGCAACCCGATCATGACCGCGTCGTTGTGTGGCGCGGCGAGCATGTGGGCGCCGACCAGCGGCCCGGCGAGCGCGACCCAGATCGCGCGTTCCGGCGCGATGCCGCAGCGGCGCGCCAGCGCCGGCAGGCAGGCCGCGACGACGACGATCGCGGCCAGGGTGATCAGGCGGAAGACGACGATGGTTCCGGTGAGCGTCTGGCCCACCGCGACCGCGGCGCCGGCGATCAGGAGAAAGAGGGGGCCGTACGGGGTGACGGTGTCCCGCCAGATCTCGGCGACCGTTTCCAGCCAGGTGCACGGCAGTGCCGAGACGCCCAGCCGGTACGGGTCGATGCCGTGCGTGAACATCTCGCCCTGGCAGGCGTAGGAGTACACGTCGCGGCTGCCCATCGGTGGCACGAACAGGAACGGCAGCAGCCACAGGGCGGCTGTGACGAGCCCCCAGCGCAGTGCCGGCACCCGGTCGCGCAGGGTCCACCAGGTGTACGAGGTGACGGCGGTGCCGGCCAGCCAGAGTCCGAGAATGATCGGGCCGTAGGGGCCGCGGGCGACGCTGAGCGGGGTGGCTTCCAGGTCGGCGCCGGGGAACGCTCCGCCGAGCCAGCCGGCGCCGGCCAGCATCAGCGAACCGGCCAGTCCGAGCCATCGGAGGAAACCCACTGTCACGCGCCCCATAGCCGTCGAGCTTCGCGCATCGGGGCGGGCGGTGACACACCGGGTCTGGGCCAGTCCGGTTCCACCGGTTGTGAGCTGCAACTGATAGTAGGCTGCAATCGGTTTGCGGGGAGTGGGGACACACATGCCAGACACCGAGGCGCATCGGTCGGGGTGCCCGATCAACCTGTCCCTGGAGGTGCTGGGCGACAAATGGTCGCTGCTGATCATCAGGGACATGATGTTCGGTGACCGGCGGCACTTCCGGGCGCTGCTCACCGGCTCCGAGGAGGGCATCGCCACGAACATCCTGGCCGACCGCCTGAACCGGCTGACCCGCCTCGGCATGATCACCTCGGCCCCCGATCCGGGCCACCGCCAGCGGCTGCGGCTGAGCCTGACCGAGCAGTCGATTCAGCTGGTCCCGGTGCTGGCCCACCTGGGCGCGTGGGGCCGCCGCCACCTGCCGGCGACGCCGTCGCTGTCGGTGCGGGCCGAACTGCTGGAGAACGGCGGCCCGGCGATGTGGTCACGTTTCATGGACGAGCTGCGCGAACTGCACCTGGGCATCCCCCGCCCACCGGCCGCCCGGTCGGTCCTCGCCGAACTGGCCGCCGTCTACCACACTTTCGTCAGCGACCAGCGGCCCGCGGAGCCGGCGACCTCGGTGGGCGGTCAGCAACCCGTGTAGCCCGCGGCTCTTTGGCGGTCAGCGGCCCGCGCAGCCGGCGGCTCTTTGGGCGGTCAGCGGCCCGCGTATTCGGTGGCGGCCAGGATGTCGTCGCGGGCCGCCTGGTCGAGGTCCGGGTTCAGGGCGGCGACGATGTCTGCGGTCACCCGGCCGCCTGCGACCACGTGCTCGACGGCGGTCCGGTCCACGGGGTGGCCGTAGTTGTCCTCGGCGTATGCCACGAACCGGCCGGCGGTGCCGTCGAGCAGGACGTCCAGCATGTCGCTGCCGTCGGCGGCGCCGTCCGGGATCTCCACGCCGTCGCTGGTGTGCCAGTGGTCGTCGTCGTGCCGGCGCCACAGCACCGCGGTGGCGATGAACCTGCCCTCGTCGGTGAACATGTCGTCGTCCAGCAGTTCCCGGAAATCGTCCGGCAGCTCGTCCACCAGGCCGGGCCACAGCTCCAGGTCGGCGTCGGCATACGGCGACATCGGCGACTCGTGGCCGAACACCCGGATGAACGCGCCCGCCCCGGTGAACACCACCGCCCATTCGTCGCCGCTGCCGTTCTCCATCAGAGCCCAGCCGCTCGCATACGTGTAGTGCGCCCAGCGCCCGCCACTGACGATGTGATCCAGGAGAGCAATCGCCCGGCAGCGGGAACGCAGCTCGGCGATCGACGGCAGCTCACGGGCGAGATCGGGAGCGTTCACCCGACCACGGTACGCCCCGGGCGCGGCCCGCAAAGACCGCCAGCCGTCGCTGAGCACCGGAATACGAGCGGCAATACCACGCTGAACGACGGCCGACGGTCCCAGCCGTCGCTGAGCACCGGAATACGAGCGGCAATACCACGCTGAACGACGGCCGACGGTCCCAGCCGTCGCTGAGCACCGGAATACGAGCGGCAATACCACGCTGAACGACGGCCGACGGTCCCAGCCGTCGCTGAGCACGGGAATGGGGGCGGCGATACCGCGCTGAACGACGGCTGGCGGTCTCTGCCGTCGTTCAGCGCTGGAATGCGGGCGGTTTTACCGTGCTGGGCGACGGCTGGGGAAGGCGGGCGCGAGCCATCGGGTGGTGGTCTTGGCGGGGTCCGGCCACTTCGGCGGGACCTGGCTGCGGAGGCTCGCTAGACGATGGCGGCTACCTCGTCGCGGGTCAGGGGGCCGTCGACGACCAGGACGGTTATCTCGCGGGTCAGCGGGACGCCTGGCTTGATGGTCAGCGGGTCCTCCCAGGCCAGGGCGGCGCACACGCCGTTGTAGTCGCCTGGTTCGGTGCGGGCGAACCAGCGGTCTTCGCCGTCCAGGCCGGTGAAGACCAGGGTGTACGCGTCCTCGACGGACAGTGCCAGCCACGGGTCGGTGGAGCCGTGTGGTTCGGTGCCGGAGGGGGTGAACGTGACCGCGGCGCCCTCGCCGGCTCGCCAGAAGAAGCCGCCGTAGCCCGCTCCGCCGGTTCGCCCGTTCGTCGCCGGGCTGCCGATGGTCACCTCTGACTGGGTGGGGGCGCCTAGCGCGTACCGAAAGAAAAGCCGCCAACCTCGCGCCGCCGGACGGGCCGTGACCGAACGCTGCTCGGTCAGCAGGAGCCGGCCGCCTGCGTCGACCCACCGCAGGTTTTCGGCGAAGCCGCCGGGCAGCGGTGTGCGGCCGTCGGAGAGGACGCGCCCGTGGTCGTCGCGCCAGATGTAGCCTTGGTCGCGCACGTAGGTGCGGCCGCCCCAGACGTTGACGCCGTCGACGTCCTGCATGGTGACCGAGGCCCCGAGGTGCCAGGGGTGGTCCTGCGGGAGCTCGCCGGTGACGACGGCGCCGCCCAGCGTGCGGACCGGGTGCAGGTAGGGGCGGGGCGCGAGACGGATGTCGAGTTCGGGGGCGTCCACATAGGTGGCGACCCGGGTTCCGTTCACGTGCAGCTCGGTCATCCGTTCCCCTTACCGGCAGGAAAGCGCTTTCCAGCAGCCTAGTGGCCCGAACCTGAGCCCGGCAAGCGGTGGAAGTTTCCGCCATCGGAGTGATCTGGCCCCGTAACCCGCCGCCGGTGCCGGAGAATCGGGGCTTCGACGGAGGGGAAGTGAGATGACCGGCCCGTTCACGGTGTGCAAGCACGACGACGGCGACGGCGCTGTGCGGCTCGAGGTCGGCGGCGAGCTCGATCACGACGTCAGTGAGGCGCTCAGCCTGATCCTGATCAACGCCGCCGAGCAGTCCGGGGTCCGCCACGTCGTGGTCGACCTCAACGCCGTGCCGTTTCTCGGCTCGGCCGGGATGCGCAGCCTGCTCACCGGCCGTCAGGTGGCGTTACGGCACGGCCGTACGTTCATCGTGTCCAACCCGCAGGCCAACGTTCTGGAGACGCTGCGGGCCGCCGGGGTGGCGGGAATCCTGTCCCCGGCTACCGAGACCGCAGCCGTCTGAGCTCCTCGGCCGGGTACGGCGTGCTCTTGTCGTTCCACAGCTGTTCGAAGAAACCGCCGGTGATCAGGGCGGTCGGCAGATGGCGGCGGACGATGCGGTCCGCCGCCGGCGGCAGACCCGGATCCGAGGGGTACGCCCGCAGCCGCCCCAGAACCTCGGGCCACGGCACGTCCAGCAGCCGGTGGATCAGCCACCGGGCCAGGTGGGCAGCCGTGTAGCTGCGGTCGTAGTCGAGGTGCCGGCGGTGGAAGTCCTGCTCGGCGGCGTCGAGGTCGAACCCGGTGTGGACGGCCAGCCCGAAATCGGCGAAGTAGATCCGCTGCCCGTCGGTCAGCAGGTTACGGAAGTGCGCGTCGAAGTGGATCAGGCCCTGGGACCGCAGGAACGCCGCGCCCTCCGCCAGAGCACGGTCGACGGCGTCGTACGCCTGCTCGCCCTGCCCGGCCAGCCACACGTCCAGCGTCAGCGGGAAGTGTTCCATGAACAGGGCGATCGCCGCCGAGGCGCCGCCGATGGCGGTCAGCCGGGCACGAACCGCGGCGTCGTCGTCCCAGTGCTTCACCCAGCGGTCGAGGTCGGCGGCATCCATCGGGTTCGGGGTCCGGGGCAGCACCCGCCAGTGGTGGACGAGCGGGAAACCGGCGTACCCGCCGTCCAGCGCCCATGCGGTGGTCATGGTGTGCACGGCGAGTTCCCGCCAGGCGCCGAACCCGGCCGAGCCGATGCCGTACTGGTAGAACAGCGGCAGGTGGAACAGGTTCGCGGTCGAGCCGAGGTTCTCCGGGCGGCGTTCCAGATCGGTCAGCGGGACCAGCTTCACGAAGACCGGCGTCCCGTCGACGGTCACGGTGGTGGTGTCGCCGCCGAATCCCCTGGTCACCTCGCCGAGCAGGGCTTGCAGGGCGGTGTCGTCCATGGCGGCGAGGCGCTTCGACAGGGCGTGGTGCCGGTCCGCGCGCTCGGCGTCGTCAGTCGACTGTGGTGGTTCGCCGGTCTCCATCCCGCCATCGTCCCAGGGCCAGGGCCGCGGCGATCTGCAGGAGGCCCGCCGCCACCAGGGTCGGCCGGGCGCCCGCGGCGCGCCGTTGTCTGCTCGTCTCGCGGCTTGCCGCGCTGGGTGCGGAGGCCCGCACCGCGGCGACTGCGGAAACCGTCGTGCGTCTCGCCCGGGTCGCGGGGATTCCGGCGGTGCTGCCGCGTTGCCTGGCCCGGATGTATGCGGCGCCGGACGCTGCGGAGGTGGCCCCGGCGGTGCGTGAGAAACCCCAAACCGCCGCGGAGGCGGCCCCAGCGGTGCAGGAGGAACCCTAAAACGCCGCGGAAGCAGCCATGCCGTGCCGCCGGCGGCTCGATCAGCCCGGGAAACAGCCATACCGTGCCGCCGGCCGATCAACGCGCGCCCGAAGCAGCCATGCCGCGCCGCTCGCGGGTTCCGGAAACGACGGTCGGGGCGCCTCATGACGGGCTCGGATGTTCCTGCTGTCCTTCGGTGGGTTGCGGGCGCTGTCACACCGCCGCCGGCCGAGGACGGGCTTCCGCCCTCGCGGTGGGTGTGCGCTGTGCAGCCGGCGGGCGGGCGGCCCGGCGGCGGATGGTGGTGCGGAGGCCGCTCAGGAACAGGGCGACGATGTACACGCTTGCCGCGGCGGCCGCCCATGCGCGGCCAGGCAGGTCGTGAAGCCGAGGAGGATGCCGGAGCGGGCGAGGTCGGTCATCTCAGCGGGGCGGTGGATTCCCGGGTGATCAGCCGGACCGGGAAGGTCTCGACCCCGGAGGCGGCGGTGCCGTCCATGGCGGCGGACAGGCGCTGGGCCGCTATCCGGCCGAGGTGTTCCAGGTTGAGGTCGATGGTGGTCAGCGGCGGCCGGGAGTTGACGGCCAGGACGCTCCAGTTGTCGAACCCGATGACGGCGACCCGGGACGGCACGTCGATGCGCTCCTCGTGCAGGACGTCGAGGACCCCGCGGGCGATCTCGTCGGAGCCGGCGAAGATCGCGTCGACCTCGGGGCAGCGGTCGAGGAGCATGCGGGTGGCGCCGCGGCCCCACGCCTCGGACCACATGCCGAACCAGACCTCGCCGCCGGCCAGGGTGAGCCCCTCCTCGGTGAGGCGGTCGACGGCGCCGCGGGCCCGGTCCTGGGCGGCGCTGTAGCTGGGGTCGCCGGTGATGTGGGCGATCCGGCGGCGTCCACAGCGGATCAGGTGGTCGACTGCGGTCCGGCCGCCGCCGGTGTTGTCGGTGATCAGTGACAGGTCGGCCGGGTCGTCGGAGGGCGCATAGGCGTAGACCACCGGAACGGGCAGGTCACCGAGGGAGGGGCGGGTGTCGGGCCGGGCGCCGACCACTATCAACCCGTCGACCCGGCGGGACAGCAGCGCGCGCAGGTGATGTTTCTCCCGGATCGTGTCGCCTCGGGCGTCGCACAGGAAGACCGAGGTCTGGTCGGAGCCGAACGCGTCCTCGGCGCCCATCAGGATCGGGATGGAGAAGCGGCCCTCCAGGTCGGAGGTCAGCAACCCGACGGTGCCGCTGCGCTGGGTGATGAGGCCCTGGGCCAGCGTGTTGGGTGAGAAGGAGAGTTGCTCGGCGGCGCGGATGACTCGTTCCCGGGTCTCGGCGCGGACCTGCGGCTGCCCGTTGAGCGCTTTGGACGCGGTCGCGACCGACACACCGGCGAGCTTGGCGACGTCGCGAAGAGTGGCCCTTGACAAGAAATCTTCTCCCGCATGCCGTTCTTGAAAACCTTTTCGGCCCGCTGACCGTCTGGTCAGCCTAGCTCAGTGCCCGCAACTCCGAAACACACGTCCGGTTGGCACGGTCCCGGGCACAAGGGACATACGACTATCCTGTCCGCATCGATGATCATCTCCGGGGGTGGGTGCGGGTGCGGGTGAAGGCCGGGTTGCTGGCGGTCGGTGCGGTGGCGGCTCTCACGGTGGTCTGGCTGTGGCCGGGACGGACGGACGGCCCAAACCCAGAGCCGGCGCCGGCGCCGGCCGTGACCGTTTCGGACAGCCGCGCCGTCGTTCCGGGGCCGGTGGCGGGTCTGACCGTCTCCGGTCTCACGGCCGGATGGGAGAAGGCGGTACGAACCACTGCGAAACACCCCCGGGGCCAGGTGAGCGTGGCCAAGGGCGACGTCGCGCTGACCGTGGTCCCGCTGCCCGACGACGCGGACGCGGCCTGGGGCATCTCCTGCGCCCGGTACGGCAAGCCGGCCCCGCACGACACGACGGCTCTCTTCGGACTGTGCTGGCCGGCCGGCGTCGACGACCCGGAACGCGCGAAGGTGGCGGCGTGGCTGGCCGACGTCCCCGCCGATGCCCGCGACGCCAGGCACCGCTTCGACGGCTACACGGCGGTCGTGGAGTATGCGCCACCGGGCACGTACAACAACGGCCCGGATCCCGACCCGGACCGGGACGGCTCGGCGTTGAAGATCTATCTGACCGGCGGCTCGGGACAGCCGGGCCTGACCTGAGGTCAGCGGCGGGCGTAGAACGGCGCGGTCCGGGTGAGCATCCAGGCGGTCTCCGAGGACTGCTCGTCGAGCAGGACTATCTCGATGTCGTGGGCCACCGGGGTGAGAATGGCGGCGTGTTCCACCGCCGCCCGGATCTCGCGGGGCCAGGTCGGGATCCGGCGGTTGGGCCGGATGCCGATCATCAGGGTCTCCGGGCCGTCGTCGATGCGGCGCAGCGCCCGGCGGGCCTCCAGCACTCCGGGCACCGCCTGAAAACCTCCGGCAAGGGCCTGGAGCAGATGGTACGGCTCGGGGCGCGGATCTCCGAGGAGGATGGCGGGCGCCCGGTGGCCACGGAGCCGGTCGACGTTCTCGGCGGCGACCGGGACGCTGGTGGCCGAGCCCGGGTTGACCGCGAAGCCCAGGTCGGCGGGGATACGCTCGGCCAGCTGGCGGCCGGTGAGGCGGATCTGCCGGCGGTGTCCGGCGCCGGCCCGGGCCAGTTGCTCGGCGGAGGTGTAGACGGTCACGTACGAGTAGCCGCCGATGATGGTCAGTGGCAACGGCCCGGTGGTCGGCAACGGCACCCACACCGGCTCGTCGGCGAGCGCGGTGAGCAGTGCGTCGGGTGGTGACTGCCCTCGCCGTACATGCAGAAGGGTGGTTTCGAGCGTGTTGGTGGGAAACATGGTCGACTCCCGTCTGTCGGCGCCCCCACCAGCAGGTACGCGGCATCGGCCGGGTCGGTTCACGTTTTCAGATGGCGTCTTGACGGGCGTTTTCGCTGGTGGTGGCGGGAGCGTTCCCACGGCGGTTGCGGACGGCCCGGGCGAGTAGCGCGAACGGCCAGAGCAGGAGGACCAGGACGCCGAGGACGAGGTACTCGGCCATCGGGACGCGCAGGAGTTCGTGCAGGTGGCCGAGTCCGCGGTGCCAGTAGACGAGGGTGGCGCCGGCCAGCCACGCGGCCAGCAGCAGCCAGCGGGTGCGGGCACTGAGACCGAGCCCGTGCATCTGGGTGATCACGAAGACGGCGAGGAACCCGAAGAGGAACCGGGGCCAGGCGCCGTCCGGCCCGGAGTTCATCACGGCGACGAGGGTGCCGTGTACGGCGACCATGAGTTCGAGGCTGATGGTCCACCAGCGGTTGGTGTGTGCGGTGGTGAAGAACAGGCTGCTCTGCAACAGCAGCAGGAACATGTAGAAGAACCCGATCAGGTGCCCGCTGGTGGTGACCATCGGGTGATACCAGAACGTGTAGATGATCGCCCAGCTGAACAGATAGCCGTGGTACCGCCGGGCGAAGTCGATCACGACGGCCGGGATCGGCGCGGGCTTGCCGGCGATCAGGCCGCGGCGGCGGTTCTCCATGAGAAGGACGGCGACCAGCAGGAGTACGACCGAGCCCTGTGAACTGAAGATCGAGACGTCCTGGGCCAGGCCGTCGTAGAACACCTGGGTCTGGATCTCGTGCAAGGCGATGAACCCGAGGTTCGCGCCGATCGCTACGACGTTGACCGTCTTGAGCCCGCGGGTCCACTGCCGGGCACGGGTCTGGGCGTAGTAGATCAGCCCCCACGACACGATCTGGTGGGCGGCGTATCCGGTCCACGCCGACAGCCGGGTCCACGTGGTGGGTTCGGGGAGTTTCCACTCGTACCAGGCGGCGCCCTGATCAGGCAGCAACGCGACGCTGGTCAGGCCCTGGCCGAGGAGCCACACCAGGCCGGTGAGCAGGGCGACCGCCGGCACACCCCAGAGCAGGACCCGCTCGCTACGCACCGCCGTGTCGTCGACCACACGGGGAGTATGGCGGATGTTCAGCAGACTGAACAATGGGCACTCATCGATGGACAGGGCCGCGGCGAGCTGATGGATCCGGACACTCCGGGCCGCGGTGCCGGGCGGCGGCGTTAGCCTGGCTGGGGCCGGCATCGAGGAGACGATCATGACCGTACGCCGAGTGGCCGATGTGAACTTCGCGCAGCTCGTCGATCGTGACTTCCATCCGTCACCCGCGGCGTGGGAGGACCAGGTTCTGTACTTCCTGATGCTGGACCGGTTCTCCGACGGGCGGGAACGCGACTACCTCGACGACGACGGCGCGCCGGTGACCAGCGGTACGACACCGCCGCTGCGGGCCGCCGACCACGGCAACGCGATCACCACTGATGCGGACAAGGCGCGCTGGTCGGCCGCCGGCGCGGATTGGGCCGGCGGCACCCTGGCCGGCCTGCGGAGCAAGCTGGGCTACCTGCGCCGGCTCGGAGTCACCGCGATCTGGATCAGCCCGGTGCTGCGGCAGGTGCCCGGCTCGGACAGCTACCACGGGTACGGCGCGCAGAACTTCCTCGACGTCGACCCGCACTTCGGTTCCGCCGACGAACTTCGCGATCTGGTCTCGGCCGCACACCAGCAGGGTGTCCGGGTCATCCTCGACGTGGTCGTCAACCACGCCGGCGACGTGTTCGGCTACGACCCCGACCGCTACCTCACCGAGCAGGACGGCGTCTCGTTCCTCGACCCACGCTGGGACGGTAGCCCGTACCGCATCGAGGGTTTCCGGGAAGCCGGCGGCAAGCCGCTTCTTCCGTTCGGACCGGCCGGCGACATCGCGTGGCCGGACGGCGCGGTCTGGCCCGCCGAGTTGCAGCAGCCGGGCACGTTCACCGGCCGGGGCCGGATCGTCAACTGGGATCACCATCCCGAGTTCGTGGAAGGCGACTTCTTCGGGCTCAAGGACATCGCGCTCGGCGCCGGGCCGGTCGACAGGTATCAGCCGTCCCCGGCGTTACGCGCGTTGACCCGCGTGTACCAGTACTGGATCGCCTTCGCGGATCTGGACGGTTTCCGGGTGGACACGGTCAAGCACATGGACCCGGGCGCGGCCCGCTACTTCGCCTCGGCGATCCACGAGTTCGCACAGAGCATCGGCAAGGACAACTTCTACCTGATCGCGGAGATCACCGGGGACCGGGGGTTCGCGTACCGGACGCTGGAGCAGGTCGGCATGGACGCCGCGCTGGGCATCGCCGACGTGCAGGACCGGCTGGAAGGACTGATCAAGGGGGTCCGCGATCCCGCCGAGTACTTCGATCTGTTCCGCAATGCCTTCGAGATCGGCAAGGACTCGGCGACCTGGTTCCGGGACCGCGTGGTGACCAGCTACGACGACCATGATCAGGTACGCAAGGGCGAGCGGAAGGCACGGTTCGCGGCGGACGGCGACGGCGGGCGGCTGGCCCTCGCGGCGCTCGCCCTGAACGCCGCCACACTCGGGATCCCGTGCGTCTACTACGGCAGCGAGCAGGGCTTCGACGGCGCCGGCGGCAACGACCGGTACATCCGGGAGGCGATGTTCGGCGGCGACTTCGGGCCGTTCCGCAGCCGCGGCGGGCATTCCTTCGACGAGAGCCACCCGACGTACCGCCAATTCGCCCGGTTCCTGGCTTTGCGGCGCCGGATGCCGGCGCTGCGGCGCGGCCGGCAGTATCTGCGGGAGATCTCCGGCGACGGCCGGAACTTCGGGTTGCCGCGCGTCCTCGGCGGGCGGATGTCGTCCGTCGTGCCGTGGTCGCGGATCCTGGCCGACGACGAGGTTCTGGCCGCCGTGAACACCGACCCCGACCGGCCACGCACCGCCTGGGTCACGGTCGACGCCGGCCTGCACGCCGAAGGCGGCACCATGACGTGCCGGTTCAGCACCGATCCCACCGAGGAGGGCCGGGTGGTCGAGGTGGAGTCCCGCAACGGCAAGGCCGTCGAGA
Source organism: Actinoplanes sp. NPDC026670 (assembly GCF_040638175.1). NCBI lineage: Bacteria > Bacillati > Actinomycetota > Actinomycetes > Micromonosporales > Micromonosporaceae > Actinoplanes > Actinoplanes sp. NPDC026670. The sequence continues at coordinate 61,369 of NZ_JBEZXU010000014.1, read as the reverse complement.
TCACGGTCCCGGCCGCCGGTTTCGTGGTGTACACCTGACGCGGGCGCGAGCGGCCTCCCCGACCAGGGGCCACCGGTGTCCAAGTCTGTCCAACGTCCGGCGCAACCCCGGCGTACCCCTGCTTGGATGACGGCTCCGAGGAGGGAGTCGGGCCATGGTGGCGTTCAGCGGGTGGGGTTTCCTGGTTCTGGTGTGGTGGATCGTGCTCGGCGGCACCCTGTTCACCACCATCGACAACACCGGCGGCGACTGGGCCCGGGCCTGCCTGAACACGGCGATGGCGGCGCTGGTGGTGACGGTCCTCAACCTGGGCGCCGCGGTGGCCGCCAACCGTGAGGACACTCCCGCGGGCCCGGTCTGGACCGGCCGGCACCGGACGAGCGGAACCCCGTTGCAGGGGCAGACCCCGCTCTTCCTCGGGATCGCCGCCACGATGCTGCTGTTCTGGGCCGCCCCGTGGATCTCGTGGCCGGGCGCGGTCCTCGGCGTCCTGCTGCTCATCGCCGCCTACCACGGTGTGCCGGCGATCCTGCGGATACGCGAGGAGTACCGGGTGGCCGCACGGCGCCGGGAGTCCGTCGAGGACGAGCCCGGCGTGTCGTTCCGTGGCGAACTGGAGGAGCTGCGGGCCCGCTGGACGCTGATCGATCCCCGGGCCCGGCCGGTGACGATGGCCGGGGTTCTGAACAACCTGTCGGCGCCGGCCCTGCGGCATCCGTTCGCGGTGATGTCCGGCAGATGGGAGGGCCACCCGTTCACCATCGCCGACGCCTGGATCACGATGCCCAACACGATCTTCCGGGCCTGGAACCGGCACCGGGTCACGATCTGCGCCGTACACCTCGACGTCGCCGTGCCGCCGGTACGGATCACCCTGGCCGAAGGCGACGACGGCGCCGTGACCGTCTGGTGCGACACCCAATTCCCGGAGCTGGCCCAGCAGCTTCTGACCACCGACCTGGTGACCGCCATGCTCCAGGCGGACCTGCTGTCGGTCGAGTTCCAGGGCCGCGACATCCTGGTCATGGTGGCGCTCGACGGCGTCACCCCGGACCCGGACGGCTGGGCTCTCGACGCGGTCGAGCAGCTCGCCATGCTGAGCTCCGTCCTGCCCGACCTCGTCGACGGCTGGGACGGTGAGATGCCCCGCCTGCCCAGATCCGTTCCGGTCGACTGAGCCGGGCCCGCCGCCGGCGTCCCCGGCCGGCGCAGCGTCCGCTCACTCGTCGCCGAGGGCCAGGTGGGCGACGGATGCCCCGGCGCCGGTCCGGGTCGGCAGGAGCACCTCATCGCTCGTCACCGCCGCCTTCTGTGCCGGGGTGGTGAACGCGAGCACCGTGTCGCCGCAGCGCAACAGGTCGCCCGACCGGACCCGGACGGTGTCGGACGGGCCCAGCCTGGCGCCGTTCAGAAAGGTGCCGTTGCGTGAGCCCAGGTCGGCGACGACGACGTCGCCGCCGGTCACCCGGAGGGCGGCGTGTCGCCGGGACACCGCGACGTCCCCGGACAGGGACACGTCGGCGGCCTCGGCGCGGCCGATCACCAGCTCGCCGGCTCCGGGCAGCTCCCGGCGGCGGACCCCACCGGAGGCGTCCAGCCAGGTCAGTACCGGGCGGCCCGCGCCGGCCGGCTGAGGGGCGACCACCCGCAGCAGCTGCGAGGTGGCGGCCTGCCCCAGGATCGCCTGCTCCAGCTCGCGCAGGGCGGTCCCCGGGTCCAGGCCCAGCTCGGTCGAGAGGACCTGGCGGGCCCGGCGGAACGTCGCCAGCGCGTCGGCCTGCCGGCCGTCCCGGTACAGCGCCACCATCAGGTGCCCCCACAACCGTTCGCGCAGCGGATGGCGCAGCACCAGCTCCTCCAGCTCGGGCACCAGTCCCGGCATCCCCAGCCGGAGCTCGGCGGCCAGCGCAGCCTCCAGCGCGTCCAGCCGGACCGTCTCGTAGACCGCGCGGGCCGCGTGGAAGTACTCATGGTCCGGCAGATCGGCGCAGAACTCGCCACGCCATCGGGCCAGCGCGGACCGGTACCCGGCCGCGGCGGCCCCGGCGTCACCGGCCCGGTCGGCGGCCCGGGCGCGGCGCAGTCCGTCCTCCATGGCCTGCACGTCGCTGGCGGCCTCCAGCCGGTAACCGGCCGGGCCGTACAGCAACGCGGCGGCCTGCCCGCCGAGGGCCCGCCGCACCTGGTGTACGTGCACGTGCAGGGTGCTGCGGGCAGCGGGCTGGTCGGTGTCGGACCACACCGCCTCGGACAGCCGGTCGGCCGGCACCGCGGTGCCGGCGGCGGCGGTCAGGGTCGCCAGCAGCGCGCGCTGCCGGGCCCCGGCCAGGACGACGGGCTCGCCGTCCACCGTCAGCACCACCGGCCCGAGCAGGCCGACATCGAGGCTGCTCACCGGCCCGCCCGCCTCCCATCCCCCGGCCCGTGCCGGCCACTAAAGCGCCGCTTAAGTGGCACGGGCTGAAATGGTGCCCGTCAGTCCGGGGTGGACAGTCTCCACCCGGCACCTGGATATTCTCCATGGAGGTTTGCGATGACGACAGTGTTGGCTGTCCTCGACACAGTAGTGGAACGCTTCGGACCGGCGGCTCTGGCCGACCCGCTGGCCCTGGCAGCGGCACTGCGAGGACTGCCGGACCCGTTGCCGGAAGACCAGATCGGCCTGCTGACGGCGGCGGTCGCGTCGGGTGCGCCGGGCCGGCTACGGACCGAGCTGGAGGCCGGGGCCCCGGTCCCGGCGGCCCTCGCCGAAGCGGTGGCTCTGGCCTCGGGAGCCGGCTCCGGGATGCCCGCGGAGGTGGCCCGGTGGGCGGTCACCCAGCTCGGCTGCGCGGGCGGCCTGCTGCCACGGCACATGGCTGACCAGGAGGCCGTCTCGTCCGCGTCACCGCCGCCGCCCGGTGCGGGTGAGCCGCCGGCTCGCCGTACGCGCGGACGTGCCGTTCCGGTCCTCGCGGCCGGCGCTGTCGTGGCGGTGGCAGCCGTCGCCGCCCTGACCTGGACCCAGCTCGGCACGGCCGCGGACACCGGCACCGACGCCGCGGCGACGCCGAGCCCGTCCGCAGCGCCGTCGACCACGGCCCCGGCCTTGCCGGCAGCGGATCCGACACCGAGCACCTCGCAAGCCCCCGAGACCGCGACGGACCCGCTCGAGGTCTTCCGGGCGCCCGAACTGCGGCGGCTGGCCGAGATCTACGTGAAATCGGGCGGAGTGCAGTGCCGCACAGCGGCGACCCCACTGGGCGTCCAGGAGGCCGTGGCGTGCAATTTCGGCGACCACGGAGTGGTGGGCATCTTCTACAAGTACCTGGGGCCGGAGACGCTGAGCAAGGCCCGGGACGGCCTGATCGGCGGTGAGGTCACCGCGAAGAACGGCACCGTACGGCAGCTGTGGTGGCGGTTCCTGAACGAGCGGGCCGGGACCAAGTACGGCATCCCGATGGGTGTCAGTGCCCGCGCCGAGGGTCTGCGGGTGCGGTTCCACAGCAGCGCCACGAGCACGCCGACCCTGTACTTCGACCAGGAATCCACCCTGTGTTCCGGCCTGTTCACCTCGCCGACGGCCGACCGGACCGAGTTGCGCGAGTTCTGGGCCGACCCGCAGCGATGATCATGGACGCACCTGACCCGATGTCCACCGCACTCACCCGTGTGGCGGCCGGCCACGGCAGCGCCACCCTGATCGATCCGGTGGCGCTGCGGGCGGCGCTGGGCGCCGCCGGCGTCCCCCGGCTGGCGCCCGACGAGACGGAACTTCTCGTGACGGTGTCCGCCAGTGGCCTGGTCCCACGCCTGCGATCCGCCGCGGGCACGGCGGAGGAGACCACCGTGGCCCAGGCGACGGTCCGGGTGGTCGCCGCCGGTGGGCTCTCCGATGTGACGGTGCGGCGGGCCGTCGATGCCTTCGTCACCGCCCTCCGCGGCTCCCCGCGCCTCGCCCCGGCCACGATGGTGGAGACCGGACCCGACGTTGATGCGACCCAGGATCCCGTTCTGCCCACCGGGTCACCTGCGGCAGCAGCCGTGGCGCCGGCTCATGCCGTCCTGTCGTGGGACGACGCCACCGGGGTGTCCCGTCCGGTGGCGCCGGAGCTGCCGGTGACGCTGTCCGGGCCTCCGGCATATCGGCGGACCGCCAGAAACCGGCTGTTCGCGGCGCTGGTGGCCGGGTGTGTGGCCGCCGCCGCCGCGGCGGCGGTGATCGGCGGTCTCGCGGTCAACCGCGACAGCCCGCAGGAGCCGGCCCCGGTCGTGGACCGGTTCGCGTTGTCCGAGGTGGCGCAGCGATACCGCGCGCTGGGGGCGGAGCTGCTGGCGGGCGCCCGCGACTGCGTCCCGTTGACACCGGAGGTCGACGAGGTCGAGCGGGTGCGCTGCGAATTCGCCGACCGCACGCTGGTGCTGGTCCAGTACGGCTCCGCGGCCCGGCTCCGGCAGGCCCGGGCCGAAACCGTGGACAGCACGATCGAGTGGGTCCGTTTCGGCCAGGTCCTGGATCAGGACGCGGCGTTCTCGATGCACGAGGACCGCACCGGCGAGGCCACCGTCTACTGGGACTCCGTCCTGCCCCGCCCGCAGAGCGCCGTCGTGACCAACGCCATCGGTTCGGAGGAGACCGAGGGAACCGGCGCCACCGTCGGGCGGCTTTCGCTGCCCGATCTGGTGGACTTCTACGACGGCCGGCGGTTCGGCGCCCTGACCCGGCCGGACCTGGACGCCCCGGAGTTCCGCTCCGGTGTGCTGGCCGACCTCGCGCAGAACGACCTGAACGAACCGGGGATGCAGTGCCGGGCCGAGCCGGGCGGGCCGTTCCAGCGGGCCGCCGAACAGGTCACCTGCACGTTCCGGGAGGGGGTCGTCGCATGGTATGTCCTGGTCGAGGACGAGGACTCGTTCGCCCTCTACCGCAAGGACATCGCGTCCTCGGCGAACGCGGTCCGGGGTTCGCACCACACCGAGGCCTGGAACATCAGCACCAACCACAAGGGCGGTACGTTCACCTACTACCGGGAGAGCACGTCGAACCAGTCGATCCTGTACTCGGAGCTGACCTACCGCGACCCGAGCGGCTCCGGTCCCCGGCAGCCGACCCTCGCCCTTGCCGTGTACCGGCATCCGACCATGAGCCCCACCCAGCTCAAGGCGTGGTGGACCCGGACGATGGTGGACTGACCCCGGGTCAGCCGGGATAGCTCAACGCGTCGAAGATGCGCCGGACACCGTTCACGTCGGCGGGGTAGGCGCGGTCGGGGTCGCCGTCGAGCACGGCCACCACGTCGTCGCCGACGGTCCAGGCGTACCGCAGGTTCTCGCCCGTCACGAAGCAGTAGAGCGTGCCCGAGCGGCCTCCACTCGACCACGGCTCCTGGGCCGGCAGGTTGTCCGGGCAGGCGCCGCTCGGCAGCGCGGAGGGGTCCGGACCGCCGAGATGACGGAGGTAACCGGCCACCGCCCCCGGCCCGCTGAGCGCCGTCAGCCGCAGCGCCCCGACGGAGTCGTCGGCGAGCTCACAGGCCTGACCGGCCTGCGCGCCGGCCTGCCGGTCGGCCGTCTCCAGCCCGATGTTCCGGCAGGTAAGACCGGCGGGTGTTGCGGCCGTCAGCCGATCCACCGGCGAGGGACCGCGTTCGTCCAGGTAGAACCACGCTCCACCGCCGAGCAGCACAGCCGTGGCCAGGCCGCCGACAATTAGAACCCGGCGACGGCCGACCGGCCGGCCCGCCCCGGCCTCCCCGGCTGCCCCGGCCGGATTCGTGGCGGGGGCCGCGATCGCTTCCGTCGCGGGCATCGCCAGGATCTGCCGGATCTGCCGACGGGCCTCGGCGACGGTCGGCCGCTGCTCGGCCTCCTTCGCCAGCAGGCCGGCCAGAAGCCGGTTGAGTTCGCCGGTACGTGGATCGTCGCCGGCGAGCTGCGGGATCGGACCCCCGGCGTGTCCCATGATCACTTGAATCTGGGTGCCGCGGAACGGCGGAGTTCCGGTCAGGAGCGTCCACAGCATGCATCCGAGCGAGTACACATCGGATGCCGGAGTGGCCGGCCGCCCCTCGAACCTCTCCGGCGCCAGAAAAGCGACGGTGCCCACCACGTCGCCGGTCGCGGTGGCCTGCCCCGCGGGCTCGCTGAGGCTCCGGGCGATGCCGAAGTCGCACAGGTAGACGAAGTCCTCCTCGTCGTGCGGAGACCGGGGCCGGCACAACACGTTGCTGGGCTTGACGTCCCGGTGCACGACCCCGGCCGCGTGCCCGTCGCCGAGCGCGGCGGCCACCTGGCCGGTGATTCGCAGGGCACGCCGCGGCAGCATCGGGCCGCCGGCGACCAGCCGGCCGAGGTCCGGCCCCTGCACCAGTTGCATGGCCAGATACAGGTTGCCGTGGATCTCGCCGTGATCGTAGATCTGGGTCACGTGCGGGGAGTCCAGCTGGGCCAGCGCGGCGGCCTCGCGGCCGAACCGGCCCCGGTAGGCCGGATCCTGTGCCACGCCCTGCGGCAGAACCTTCAGCGCGACCGGCCGATTCATCCGGGACTGCCAGGCGCGATACACCACACCCATGCCGCCGCGGCCGATCTCGGCGTCGATCCGGTAGTCGCCGAACTCCTCCCCGACCTGGGGTAGCCCTGTCCCGGTTATGGCCGCGCACCTCCCGCTCCCGACGCGACGGACAGACTCGACCGGCTAACCCTAACCGAGCGGCTCAACAGGGAGCGAAGCATCCACCGCGGCCACTGCACCGTGGGGTTTCCGAGGGCACGGACGAAGCGTGTCAGCCGACGCGTTCGCAGGTGGCGTCCGGGATGAGGCCGTCGCCGGCGCACCGGTCCGACCCCGCGCCGCCCGAGACCCGCTGGGCGGCACCCTGCTGCGCGTCGAGGATGTCGTCGCCGCCCCGGCCCTCGATGATGTCGTTGCCCGCACCACCCGTCACCGTGTTCGCCAGGTCGGAGCCGATGATCCAGTCGTCGTAGCCCGAGCCGGTCACATGCTCGATGTCGGAGTGCACGTTGTGCGGGATGTAGAGGTCCCAGCGCGGACCGTCGTCGGCGACATCGTTGAGCGCGACGTTGAATCCGATGGTGGCGTCGGCGTGGTCGTAGGCGATGGTGTCGGACCCGGCCCCGCCGTGGTAGTCGGAGGTGTTGTTGTGCCTGAAGTGGACCAGCAGGTCGTCACCTTCGTCGCCCCAGGCCTGGTCGCTGCCGCTGGTGAACAACAGGTCGTTGCCCCGGCCGCCGTACACGTCGTTGTTGCCGCTGTCGCCGTACAGTTCGTCGTCCTCCTCGTTGCCGCGCAGGATGTCGTCGCCATCGCCGCCGAAGAGGGCGTCGGCGCCACGATGCCCCTCGAGGAGGTCGGCGCCCGCGCCTCCGTAGAGGCGATCCTCTGCGGACAGGCCGTACAGCTCGTCGTCGCCGTCGCCGCCGGAGAAGTAGTCCGTGCCGACCCAGCCCCACAGCTCGTCGTCACCGGCCCCGCCGTACACGTTGTTGTGGATGGTCGTGTAGTTGCCGAAGTAGTCGTTCCGGTCGAAGAGGTTGATGTCCACCATGTCGATCGTCGCCGGGCAGACGACCGACCACGCGTCGCGCTGGCGGCAGCCGCCGGCCCGGTCCGGATCCAGCCTGATCTCGGCGGCGTTGTCCTCCAGGTACACCTGGCCCCCGGTCTCCACGACCATCGACATCCGGTTGGCGACGCCGGCGCCGGCAACCACCCACAGGATGTTGCTGCTGACGTGCGCCCGGCCGGCCGCAACGGCCGCCGAGGCCCGTTCGGGAACGGCGCCGATGCCGGCCGGCACCAGCGCCAGCGCGACCGCTGCCTGGACTGCGGACGAGAGCAACGATGACGAATGGATATCGCGCCCGGCGTCCCGAAGCCGGCGAGACGCTTGCATCAGCCCCACCGGCCGTGGACCTTGTTGGTCCCCACGTTGAGCGTGCTGCCACCAGGTAGCCGGACCGTCGCCTTGGCGTAGATCTCGTCCCCGGCGCCGGGGTCCTCGTTGAGCTTGCCCCCGTCGACGATGATCTCGTAGCCGTCACGCTGGGTGAAGAGCCAGTCGTCGTCCCACAGGTCGGAGCCGTGCACCGAGAAACTGACCACGTTGCCCACCGTGCAGCCGACGTGCAACAGGTAGTAGTCCTGGTAGGGCGGGTACGCCGCGCCGATGGTGAGGGTGCACACCGGCGTCGCGGCCGCGGCCGCGGGCACGGCGAGGAGAGCTCCGGTAGCCAGCCCGAAAGCCGCGGCCAGCCCGGCCGCATGGGAGAAGCGCATGATCGTCCTAACGTCGGTGATCGTGGTGGAGATCCGCCGACCAGCCTTCCCGGTCGATTTCCGCGCCGGTATTCCTAGAACTGGGTATACCGGCGTGTTCAGTCCTCGCCGTCGGCGGCCACCAGGCCGAGTGCCCGTGCCCGCAGCACGGTGGCGAGCCGGTCGCCGGTGCCCAGCTTGCGGTACAACGCCGCGAGATGCTTGTGGACGGTGCCGGCGCTGATCCCGAGCCGGCGTGCGATGGCGGCGGCGGTCAGCGATTCCGCCAGCAGCGCCAGCACGTCGCTTTCCCGGACGGTGATCCCGTATGTCTTCGCCGGATCGTCGCGCCGGGCCGGCGCCTCGTCGTCCAGCGCGATGCCGGTTGCCCGGGCCAGCCAGTGCGGCCGGGCGCCGCAGCCGGCGAGCTTGATCCGGGCTTCCGCCACGGCCCGCGCGGCCTCGCCGGGGTCGCCGATCTCGCGGTACGCGACAGCGGAGTAGAAGAGCGCCTGCGCCGTGCCGAGCCGGTCACCGGCCCGGGTGAAGAGCGCCGCCGCACGCACCGCATGCCCGGCCGCCGCATGCGGGTCGGCGTGCAGTCCGGCGTGGACCTGCGCCATCGCGATCATGCCGGCCCGCCGGGGACGGCCGGCGACGGCCGGCAGGCGGGCCGCGCGGGCTGCCAGGTCGGCGGCCCGCCGGCGGTCACCGGCGGCGGCCGCCGCAGCGGTCAGCACCTCGAACCACCGCGGCTGCCAGAGCGGCCGGACGGCGGGCAGATCGGGTCCCTGGCCCGCCTCCAGCATCACCTCGGAGCAGCCGTCCGGGTCGCCGGCGGCGTAGCGGGCCCAGCCCAGCATTCCTTCCGCCACCGCCGACTGCCAGTCCTGCACGCTGCGGCCGCGTGCCAGCGCCACCGCCTGCTCACCCAGGGCCAGCGCTTCGTCGACGTCACCGGTCCAGACCCGGGCCCAGCACTGGTAGCCGAGCACCCGGGGATGCGCGTCCCGTCCTCCGGTGAGCACGACCGACTCCATGGCGTCGTCGAGCACCGACAGCGCGCGGGGAAGGTCGCCGGTGGCGCAGTGCGCCACCGCTTCGATCGTCTGCAGGGAACCGATCAGATGGCTCTGGCCGGTCGCCCGCGCGATGTGCAACGTGCGCTGCAGGTGGCGCAGCGCGGCCGGGTAGCGTTCCAGGTAGAGCTCGCCCCACCCGAGGAACAGCGCGGTGTCGAGCCGCTGGGCCACCTCGTGGTCGGGCATCGCGTCGATCAGTTCCACCGCCTCGTCCAGCCAGGCATGGGCCTGGCTTCCGGGCCTGCCGAACGCCTGGCTCGCCACCACTCCGACGCCCAGGGCGGCCGCGAGCAGGGCCCGGCTGCCGGTCTCCCGGGCGGTGCTGATCGCAGCCTCGACCGCGGTGTCCTCGGCCGGCCCGGACATCAGCGTGGTCAGCGCCTGGGCGACCCGCAGCGCGCCCGCGGCAGCGGCGCTCCCGTGGTCGGGCCACTGCTGCGTCTCGCGCAGTACGAGCGCGCGGGCCTCGCCGTGTTCGCCGAGCAGGTGCTGCACCATGGCCAGGAAACTCACCACGGCGACCCGGGGTTCGGTGCCGGGTGGCAGCAGCGAGAGGATCTGGCCGAGCATTTCGCGGCTCTCCGCCAGCCGGCCGGTGATCCCGAGCGCCTGGGCCCGCAGGTTGAGCAGTTCGAGCCGGGTGTCGACGGCGCCGGGCTCCCCCGGCAGCAACCGCAGCGCGGCCTGCAGCCAATGCGCTGCCGCGGCGGGGGTGATCCGCATGACGTCCATCGCCGCCGCCTGCAGCAGGCGCACCGCGGCCAGGTCGCCCACCGGCGCGGAGGCTTGGATGTGCGCCGCCCGGTCGGCGACGGGTGCGCCGCGCCGTGCCAGTTCCTGCGCTGCGCGTGCGTGCGCTGCCAGCCGCCAGCCCGCGCCGGCCTGCTGGTATGCGGCGCTGCGCAACAGCGGATGCCGGAACCGGAACGCGCCACCGGTCCCGTACGGCCGGATCAGGTCCCGGTCGGTCAGGCCGTCCAGCGCGGGCAGCACGTCGGAGAGGGGCAGGTCGGCCACGGCCGCCAGCAGGCCGGCGTCGACGTCGTCGCCGGCCACCGCCGCCGCGTACAGGATCCGCCGGTGCAGGCGGTCGAGGCCGGTGAACTCGCCGGCGAGGGCGGCCGGCAGGGCAGCCTCCCCGTGGTCGGGACCGCGGGCGAGCAGCTCCAGGTGGAACGGGTTGCCCGCGCTGGCCTCGTAGAGCTGCCGGAGCCGGGACGGGCTCAGCCCGGCCGGCAGCAGCGCGCCGGCTTCGGTCCGGCTGAGCGGGCCCACCGCGACGACGGTGGCGAGCCCGCGCTGCACGGCCGCCGCCACCGCCTGGCCGAGCCGTGCCTCGACCTGCCGCGGCCGGTACGCCAGGGCCACCAGCACGCCGCCCCGGGGTGGATGCCGTAGCAGGTGATCGAGCAACTCCAGCGAACCTTCGTCGCTCCAGTGCAGGTCGTCGAGGATCAGCACGAGCCCGCTGTCGCTCGCCATGGCCTCCAGCAGCGCCCGGACCGCCCGGTGCACCCGGTACCGTTCCCCGGCGAGCAGCGGCGGCCCGGCAGTGTCGTCGGGCACGGCCAGCCCGGGGAAGACCGTCCCCAGCAGCCGGACGTCGGCGTCGTCGAGGGCCGCCGACCACCTGGCGACGTGGTCGGCGAGGGCGTTCTTGACGGTGCCGAACGGCACCTCCCGCTCGAACTCGGCCGCCCGGCCGGCGAGCACCAGGCGGCCACGGCGGCTTCCGTCCGCACCGAGTTCGCCGAGCAGCCGGGTCTTTCCGATGCCGGGATCCCCGCTGATCGCGACCACTACCGGGCCGGTCGTGCTCCGGTCCAGCGCGGCGTGCAGGACCGCCAGCTCCGCCTGCCGCCCGACCAGCGAGTCTGCCACTCGTATCCTCCCGGCTAGCGCATCAGCCCCCCGATGCGCCGGGCGATCCTATCGATCACCGTGAAAGCCGGTTCGGTACGGTCCCGCGCCGCGCGGCGCCCCGGCCGCTCCACCTGGCGCTCAGAGCACGTCGCAGCCGCTCTTGCTGAGCGTGCCGGAACCGCGGCAGGTGTCGGTGCCGGTGCCGCCGTTCAGTGTCTGCGAGGTGCCGGCCTGGGCGTCGAGCAGATCGTCGCCGCCGTTGCCGTACAGCTTGTCGTTGCCGCCCCCGCCGTAGATCTCGTCGGGCTCGCCGTTGCCGGAGATCCGGTCGCCGTTCGGGCTGCCGATCACCCGTTCGAAGTCGCCGTGCACGTTGTGCTGGGCGGAGGGCACCGGGCAGCCGATCCAGTCGTCGCACGCGGCCGCCTCGGAGCCGTCGTTCGAGTTGCCGTCCAGCGAGACGTAGACCGGGATGGTCCAGGCGGTGTAGTTGAGCGTGTCGTATCCGTCGTCGCCCCAGATGTCGCCGGTGCCCTGGTGACGGATGTTGACGGTGTCGTCGCCCCAGCCCGCGTCGACGAAACGGCTGTCCTGGATGGTGTCGTTGCCGAAACTGCCGAGCAGCCGGTCGTTGCCGTCGGCGCTCTCCAGCGTGTCGTTGCCGTCCTCGCCGTGGGCCTCGTCGACGCCGGGCCCGCCGTCCATGATGTCGGCGCCGTCGCCGCCCCAGGTCCGGTCGTTGCCGGCGCCGCCGTACACGACGTCGTGGCCGCCGCGACCCTCGAGGTGATCGTCGCCCGCGTCGCCGTGGATCCCGTCGTAGCTGCCGCCGCCGAGGATCCGGTCGTTGCCGTCGCCGCCGTGCACGTTGAGCCGCCGGTCGGTGTCGTTCTGGACGTAGTCGTCGCCGTCGCGGGCGTCGACGGACAGGACGAGCACCGAGAGCGGGCAGGTGATCATGCTGGACGTCGCCGGCACGCAGCCGCCGGTCCGGGCCGGGTCCAGCAGGATGGCGCCGTCGCTGTCGTAGAAGTGGAAGACGCCCGTGCCGCTGCGCACGTAGTAGTTGTTCACGACGCCGTAGGCGGCCTCGACGGTCAGCCGGTTGCCGTCGACATAGGCCCACGACGTGCCGGCTGCCCTGGCGGGCGTGGCCGTGACCAGGGCCGCAGCGGTTCCCACCGCCACCGCGAGCGCCCCGGCGGCGGTCTTGCGCACTGTGGTCATGCTTCTCCTCGAATTGTCGGGGTCGCACGACGGCGGTCCACCGGCCGACGTCGATGTGCGTGCTACCCCCAGCCGCACATCGACGTCGGCATCGGCGCGAGTGCGCCGCAAGGACCGTCCCCATGCCCCCCAGGAACCGAATCCCCGACGGTCCGGCATGCTTCCCCCGGCCGGACCGCGGCAAGCATGCCGTCCCGCGGCGCCCGTGGACCATGGGCAGAAGTAGGTAGTACGAACAGACACGCACGCCGGTCCCCGATCCGGGATGGATCACGGAGGGCGCGCGGGATCACGGGCAGGGGAGGGAGCGTCGGTGGTGACGCAGGGCGACGGGATGTTCCGGGGTGGCTCGCACCGGACCGGCGTGAGTGGCGAGGCGGGACCGCCGCCGGGATTCAGCCCGTGGGGCAGGCGGATGTCCGGCCCGGTCCGTGCTGCCCCGGTCGTCACCGACGGCTTGGTGGTGGCCGGGGACGCCGGCGGCCGGCTGGTCGCCCTCGACGCCCTCGACGGGAGTCACCGGTGGAACCTGCGCACGGACGCCGGGCCGCTGCTCTCGCCGCCGATCGCCTACGCCGGACTCATCCTGATCCGTGCCGGCGGTTCCGGCGGGACGCTGCTGGCCGTCGATGCCGCCAGCGGCGAGGTGCGCTGGCGATTCGCAACCGGGGCCGGGTTCAGCGCCCCACCTGCGGCCGCCGACGGCCTGGTCGCCGTGGTTGCCCACCGAGGCCTGACCATCCTGCGGGCCGCCGACGGTGAGGTGGTCGCCGAACGGGAACTCGGCGGACCATCGCAGTTCACCGCCCTGGGCGTGCTTCAGGAAGTGATCGGCTCCGCCGGCCGGCCCGACTTCTACGGCTGCCCACCGGCCATCGCGGACGGCCGGGTCCATCTCGTCGTGCCGAACCAGAGCCTGCGCGCGTTCGCGCTGGCCGACGCCCGGCCACTGTGGCAGGCGCCGCTGAACCTGGCCATGCACGCGGGTTGCGCGGTCGCCGGCGGCATCGTCCATGTCGCCGACCTGGCCGGGGAGGCGCATGCCCTGCGGGCCGACGACGGGGAACCGGTCTGGACCGAGCAGATCAGCCTGCTGGTCGATCGGGCGATGCCGGTGGTCGATGGCGGGATCGTCTATTTCGCCGGACGGGCGCCTTCGACGCATCCGCCGCTGCTGACCTCCGGGGCGATCGTCGCGCTGGACGCGGCCACCGGCGAACTGCGCTGGCGGAAGCCGACCGCTGCCTGGGTGGAGGCCTCGCCGGCGGCCGGGCACGGCCGGCTGATCTACGCGACCCGGGGCACCGCGGAGAACGCTGCCGAACTCGCTGCCGTCGACGCTTCCGACGGGCGCCACCTCTGGAGCCGGCCGGTCGAGCACCGCGGCCCCGGCATGGACACCTCCCACGACGGACTGCGCGCGTCGCCGGTGGTGCACGACGGGATCCTCTACTTCGGTATGCCGAGCGGCAGCCTGCAGACACTCGACGCGGCCACCGGCACCGACGCCGGCACCTTCCGGGCTCGGGACAGGATCCGGCGAGGGGTGCCGGCCGGGCCGTTCCCCGGCCCGGCCGCGGCCCACTTGAACACCGTGCTGACCGGCGCGGCCACAGCGTTCGGTGGTGGGTTGCTCGGCGCGCTGGCCACCGGCCGACCGGCCGGGATGCTGGCCGGCCTGGCCGTGTCGCCGCTGGTCATGCTGGCCGCCGACCGCCTGGCGGCGCTTTTCTTCCGGATCGGGCTCAAGTACTTCACCGCCGGACGCGGCGGGGCCTCCGCCTTCTGGTCCGGGCTGGCCCGCCTGACGATGTATCTGGTGCCGCCGACCCGGAAGCGGGGTGCGCGCCGGGTCCGGGCGGTCGCCAACGTCGCGGCGGGACTCGGCGCGGCCGGCTACCGCTCGGCGTGGCCGGTCGCCGCCGGTATGCACCTACGGCAGGCGAACGCCCTGGCCGAACGCTTCCCGGGGCCGGACACCACCCTGCTGCGCGCCCACGCGACCGGTCTGGCAGCCAGGGGCTACGCCGAGTTCGGCGAGCGCGACGTGGCCGCCCGGCACGCCGCGCACGCGGTCGACCTCTACCTGTCGATCGACGCGTTCGGTGACCCGGCGAACCTCGAACAGGCCCGGCAGATCGACGCGCTCTACCGATCGCTGACCGGGAACTGACGGGAACGTCGCCGGGCCATCTGCTTCAGTTCGCCCCGCTGCTGCCGACATGGTTGGTCGCCCACAGACGGGTCGGCGACCGAGCAGTCGGCGGACCGATGCCGCGAACTCCCCCGAAAGGCACCATCATGGTCGAGTTTCCGCCGGTCGGTACGCCGGTATTTCTCGCCGCCGACGCGGAGGCGACCTACCGTTCCCGGCTGGAAGAAGTCGACGGCACGCAGATCACGGTCTCGGCGCCACTGGAGACCACCGACCGGATCACCCTTCAGCCCGGCCAGCGGCTCGAGCTGTTCTGGGCGCAGCCCCGCTCGCGTGCCGTCCTGCCCTGTCAGCTGGTGTCCACCGGTGACGACGCCTCGTCGCGCTGGGTGCTCAAGGCCGTCGGCGCCCCGGCGACCAGCAACCGTCGCCAGTTCGTCCGCGGCGGGGGCGGCGGCGCCCTGCACCTGCTGGCGGACGAGCAGGGCCCGCTCGGCGCCCGGCTGCTGGACATCAGCGAGGGCGGGCTGCGGTGCTGGACGGAGCACGCGGTGCAGGCCGCCGTCAACGACCGGATCCAGGCCGCGGTCTCGCTGCATGGTGGCAACGTCGAGATCGACGGTGTGGTGCACGCCGTCCGGGACGCCTGGGACATGCCGGGTTACAACGTGGTGATGCGGTTCGAGGCCGAGGAGGCCCTGGCGAAGTCGATCAGGCAGCACATCTTCGCGTCGGAGATCGCCGAGCGCCGTCGCGGTCAGGACTGACCCGCATCCGGCCCGGTGGGCTTGCACCGGGCCGGACGCGGCCGGCTAGGCCAGCAGTTCCAGCTCGGCCACGGTGGCCGGGCCGGTGAACTCCAGGCGGTAGTGGGTGTACGCGCCGGGCGACGCCACCGTGAACGGGCGGGTCTGCCGCCGCCACGGGAAGGCCTGCCCGGTGCGGGTGTCGAGTTCGGTCCAGGTGACGCCGTCGGCCGAGCCGAGCAGTCGCCAGCCGGCCGGGTCGGCGCCGGCCGCCGCCGCGGACGTGATCGTGTACTGGCCCGCCTCGGCGGCCGCGGGCAGGGTCCACTCCTGTGTCGTGACGGTCGCCTCGGTCGCCGAGGAGTCGTCGGCCAGGGCGGCCGTGGTGACCGTGCCGGTCACGTCCTTCTGCGGGCGGGCCGGTTCGGCGCCGGAGGTCAGCGACGGCGGCACCGCGTTCGCCCCGGTGGCCCACTTCGACGGTTTCGAGCCCATGGTGAAGTCGAGGGTGGCGCCGCCGGCCAGGACCTTGTGCGGCAGGTTCGTGGAGTTCCACGCCTTGCCGTTGACCTTCAGGGACTGGACGTAGACGTTGCGGGCCGAGTTGCCGTGCGCCCGGATGACGACCTTCCGGCCGTTCTCCAGGTTGATGGTGGCCTTGGTGAACAACGGCGAGCCGATCACGTAGTTGGCGCTGCCCATCTGCAACGGGTAGAAGCCGAGCGCGGCGAACACGTACCAGGCGGACATCTCACCGTTGTCCTCGTCGCCCGGGTAGCCCTGGCCGATCTCGCTGCCCAGGTAGAGCCGGTCGACGATCTCCCGGGTCAGGGCCTGGGTCTTGGCCGGCTGCCCGGTGAAGGTGTACATCCACGGGAGGTGGTGCGACGGCTGGTTGCTGTGGCCGTACTGGCCCATCCGGACGTCCCGGGCCTCGGTCATCTCGTGGATGACGCCGCCGTAGGAGCCGAACTTGAGCCCGGTCTCCGGCGTCGAGAAGAAGGTGTCCAGCTTGCCGGCGAGCGCGTCCCGCCCGCCGTACAGGTTGGCCAGGCCCTGCCCGTCCTGCGGCGCGTGGAACGCCATGTTCCAGCCGTTGGTCTCGGTGTAGTCGTAGCCCCACACCTCCGGGTCGTACTGCGCCGGGCCCCACCGCCACTGCCCGGCGGAGTTCTTCCCCTGGAAGAAGCCGGTCGACGCGTCGAAGTGGTTGACGTAGTTCAAGGCACGCGACCGGTAGTACTCGGCCTCCTCGGTGTGTCCGAGAGCCTGGGCCATGTTGGCGATGCCGTAGTCGTTGATGTAGCCGTCCATCGCCCAGGACATCGCCTCGCCGGTGACGTCCGACGGCGTGTACCCCTTGAAGATCGAGGTGGTCAGGCCCTTACGGCCGACGTTGTCGTTCGGCGGCGCGACCGAGGCGTTCTTCACCGCCGCCGCATAGGCGTCTTCAAGATCAAAACCTTTCACGCCCTTGAGGTACGCGTCCGCGAACGCCACATCGGAGCTGGTGCCGACCATCAGGTTCGCGTATCCCGGCGACGACCAGCGGGAGATCCAGCCGCCGTCGCGGTACTGCTGCACGAACCCGTCCACCATCTCCCCGGCCAGTGCCGGGGTGAGCAGCGAGTAGGCCGGCCAGGTGGTGCGGTAGGTGTCCCAGAAGCCGTTGTTGACGTACACCTTCCCGTCCTTGATCTCGGCTCCGGTCTGGGTGGGTGTGCTCGGCGGCGTGGTCGTCGACGACTGGACCGCGTGCCGCCACACCGGGGCCGCGGTGGTGCCGGTGTTCTCGTGGGCCGAGTTCGGGTAGAGGAACAGCCGGTACAGGCTGGAGTAGAGGGTGACCAGCTGGTCCCGGCTCGCGCCCTCCACCTCGACGGTCCGCAGTTTGGCGTTCCAGGCGGCTTCGGCGCGGTCGCGGACGGTCTCCAGGGTGTCCGCGGCGGCGATCTCCAGTTCCAGGTTGTGCCGGGCCTGGTCGACGCTCAGCAGGGAGGTGGCCACCCGCAGGTGCACCGTCTTCGCGCCGACAGTGACGTATCCGGTGGAGGGCCGGTTGCCGGCCGGGAGCATCCCGCCGCCGAGCACCGGGGCGTCGACGGTGGCGTAGAGGAACATCCGGGACGCGCCGTTGGACAGGCCGCTGCGCACGTCGGTCCATCCGGTGACGGTGCCGGTCGCCGGGTCGACGGTCAGGCCGGCGCTGTCGTTGACGTTGTCGAAGATGATGTTGCCGCCGTCGCCGGTGAAGGTGAACCGCAGCAGCGCCGCGTGATCGGTGGGCGCGACCTCGGCTTTCAGCCCGCTGTCGAACGTGACGCCGTAGTAGTGCGGTTTTGCGGTCTCGTTCTCGTGGTGGAAGGGCAGCGCGCGGGCGGTCCGGTCGGCGTTCGGGACTCCGGCGCCGTCCTGCGGCATGAACTGGAAGGTCTGCCGGTCCGCCATCCACGGGCTCGGCTCGTGGCTGACCGACAGCGCCTGCAACTGCGGCAGGTTCGCCGCGTTGTTGGCCTTGTGGTACTCGTACAGCCAGCTCAGGGTGGACGCGTTGGTCACCGGGGTCCAGAAGTTGAACCCGTGCGGCACGGCGGCGGCGGGGATGTTGTTGCCCCGGGAGAAGCCTCCGCTCGACTGTGTTCCGCGGCGCGTCTCCACGTACCCGGCGAGGCTCTTGATCGGCTTTTGATCCTTGACGCCAGTCAGGGTGATGTCGTCGAACCAGGCGCGCCAGGGGCTCTGCGGGCCGGACGGCTTGTCGTAGGCGACCAGGATGCGGTCGACGGTCTTGCCGCGGGCGACCTGGCCGATCCGCGACACGATCTTGTTCCACTGGTTCGCGGACAGCTTCTTCGCCGCGCCCTGGGCCTGCGGGCTGACCACCGTGCCGTGCTGGTCCTTGGCCTTCAGCGCGCTCAGGAACGTGCCGTCGGTGAAGGCCAGATCGACCGCGGTGTAGGTGGCCGGGTAGCTCAGGTCACCGCGGCTGAACTCGGGGAACACCAGATAGGAGAGTTCGGTGTCCGGGCCGATCTTAAGATCCACGTCATAGATCCGGTTGTACGTGTACCCGCGCCCGTCAGTGGCATGACGCCCGGCGAACTCCAGCGAGGCCAGGCCGGAGTACCCGACCCGGGCCTTGGCAGCCGGCGCGTTGGCCGGCCCGGTCCCGATCGCGCTGCGGGCCGGTTCGGGTGGTGGCGGCGTGTCGTCGCCGTTCGACAGTTGCAGGTCGGCCAGCTGCACGATGGTCGCGCCACCGTTCGCGGTCACGGTCAGCCGGTAGTGGAGGTAGTCGCCGGGGGTGGCGACGTCGTAGGTGGTGGTCGCGCCCCGTTCGCCGAGGGTCTGCCCGGTCCGGGTGTCGACGGTGGTCCAGGTGCTGCCGTCGGCCGAGCCTTCGAGGCGCCAGTCGCGCGGGTCGCGGGCGGGCACGTCGTTCGCCGCGGTGAGGGCGTAACGGGCGACCCGGACCGGCGCGTTCAGCTGGTAGGCGGCCCAGCCCGTGGCGGTGAAGACCAGCCATTTGGTGTCCGGGTCGGCGTCGAGCAGGTTCTCCTTGACCTCGCCGCCGCCGGTGTTCTCGCCGGAGGCGGTGACGGCGGTGACCCGGTCGTTGACCGAGCCGGGGATGCCGGCCCGCAGGCGGCCGTCCACTCCGGAGGTGCGTTCCGCGGTGTTCTGCCAGGTGGGCGGTGGATCCCCGGTCTCGAACGAGGTGCTGAACCGCGGCGCCGGAGCGGCCGCGGCCGGTCGGCTCACCGCCATCGATCCTCCGGCCAGGACGAGCGACAACAGGGCGGCGAGCGGAGTACGACGCATGAGGCCTCCATCGACGAGGAAGATCACTCGTCATCTTTAATCGCCTGATATCGATCTGTAAAGGTCTCTTAACAGAAAGGGTGTCGTTGACCGCGCGGGACGGAATGGCGGATATTCAGCAGGCTGAGCGATGGGCGTTCATCGATGATCAGGGGGCAGCGTGGGCCGGTACCGCTTACACGTCAACGGGCGACGGCAGACGGTCGAGGTGCCCGGGGACACCCCGCTGCTGTGGGCGCTGCGCGAGGAACTGGGCCTGACCGGGCCGCGGTACGGCTGCGGCGTCGGCGCGTGCGGGGCCTGCACCTCGCTGGTCGGCGGGCAGGCGGAACGGCCCTGCGTACGGACCGTCGCCGACTCCACCGGCGAACGGATCACCACGATCGAAGGGCTTTCCGCGGACGGCGACCATCCGGTGCAGCGGGCCTGGCTGGAACTCGACGTGGCGCAGTGCGGCTACTGCCAGCCGGGCCAAATCATGACCGTGGTGGCGCTGCTGGCCGCCAACCCCGACCCCACCGATGCCGAGATCGACGCGGCGCTGCACGACAACGTGTGCCGCTGCGGCACGTATCCGCGGATCCGGGCGGCCGTCCGCCGCGCCGCGGAGCTGGCCCGATGATCACCCGGCGGAGCCTGCTGGGCGCCGCGCTGGTGGTGGCGGTCCCCCTCCGTACCAGAAAAGATCTGATCAATGTCTTCGTCCGCGTCGATCATCGGGGACGGATCACGGTCACGGTTCCGCGTCCGGACACCGGCCAGGGGGTACGCACGATGGCCGCCGTCCTGGTCGCCGAGGAGCTCGCGGTCGGCGTCGGCGACCTGCGGCTCGAACAGGCGCCCGGCGACACCGCGACCTACGGCTCGCAGGCCGTCGCCAACTCCACGTCCAGCCGGATGATGGCCGAACCGCTGCGCACCGCCGCCGCCACCGCCCGCTGCCTGCTGATCGCCGCCGCGGCCGCCCGCTGGAACGTCCCCGCCGCCGAGTGCACGGCCCGCGACGGCCGGATCCGGCATCCCGCGCACCGGCCGCTCCCCTACCGTGACCTGGTCGACGACGCCGCCGCGATCGACCCGGCCACCGTCCCGGTCACCCTCACCCCGCCCGAGCAGTGGCGGCTGATCGGCCGCACCCGGGCCGGACGCGCCGACGCCCGCGACATCGTCACCGGCAAAGCCCGCTACGGCGCCGAACACGCACCGCCGGGCAGCCTGATCGCCGTGGTCGCCCGCCCGCCGTGGATCGGCGCGAAGGTCGCCACCGTCGACGACACCGCGGCGCTGGCCGTGCCGGGCGTGACCGCCGTGGTGACGCTGACCGCCGGGCAGGGCGGGGTCGCGGTGATCGCCGGCAACACCGACACCGCTCTGCGCGGACGGGCCGCCCTATCCGTGACCTGGACCGGCGGCACCCCGGCGGCGGACAGCCGGGTCTGGCTCGACGAACTGGAGGCCGCGCTGCCCGCGGTCCCCGGCACCCCGGACGTGCAGCGGGTGTACCGGTTGCCGCTGCTCGCGCACGCCCCGATGGAACCGATGAACGCGACCGCACACGTCACCGGCACCGCGATCACGGTGTGGGCGCCGGTGCAGGACCCGGGCGGGCTGCGCAACCAGCTCGGTCCGCTGGCCGTGGTGCATCCGACGCTGGCCGGCGGCGGGTTCGGGCGGCGCATCGAGACCGACGCGGTGATGGAGGCGGTGGCCTGCTCCCGGGCGGTCGGGCAGCCGGTGAGCGTGCGCTGGACCCGGGCGGACGACACCCGGCACGACTCGTACCGGCCGATGTCGGTGCACCGGCTGACCGCGACCCTGGACGCCGACGGGATGCCGGCCGGCCGCGCCCATCAGGTGGTGACCTGGCCGTTGACGGTCAGCCCGCCGTTCGCCAGCCCGGTCGTGGTGCGCGCCAGCGGCGATCACTTCCCGTATGCGGTGCCCGGCAGTGTGACCGTCACGCTGCGGCCGGCGCCGCTGCGGACCGGGTTCTGGCGGGGCGTCTACGCCGGGCAGTTCGGCTACGCCGAGGAGTGCTTCCTCAGCGAGATCGCCGAACGCGGCGGCCACGACCAGGTCGGGTTCCGGCGGCGGCTGCTGCCCGCGGACTCCCGGCTGCGGCGGGTGCTGGACGCGGCGGCCGCGGCGGCGCCGTGCGGCGGGCGGACCGGGGTGGCCTGCCATCTCGACTACGGCTCGGCGATCGCCGTCATCGTGAGCGCCGATCCGGAAGCCCGCCGGGTACGGCACGTGACCGCCGCCGTCGACGTCGGCGTCCCGGTCCACCCCTCGGGTGTGAAAGCCCAGGTCGAAGGGGCGATCCTGGACGCGCTGTCGACGGTTCTCGGCGCGCAGATCACGGTCCGCGACGGGGCGGTGGTGCAGTCGTCGTTCCGGGACTACCCGTGGGCCCGGATCACCGACTGCCCGCAGATCGACGTGATCGTGGTGCCGTCCGAGGCCCCGATCGGCGGGCTCGGCGAACTCGCCTATCCCCCGGCGGCCGCGGCCATCGCCTCCGCGCTCGCGGGCGGCGCACCGGTCACCGGGATGCCCTACGGAGTGCCTGTAGGTTGACCGGCGTGCAGGATGACGTCGAAACCTGGCCGACCGGGCGGCTGCTGTCGGTGGCCGCCCGGATGGTCGAGGGCCGGTTCGACCGGTTCCTGGCCGGGCTCGGGCTCACCCACGCCGGGCTGATCGCCCTGCACCACCTGGCCGGCGGGCCGCTGTCCCAGCGCGAGCTCGCCCAGCTGTGCCGGGTCACCGACCAGACGATCAGCCGGACCATCGAGCGCCTGGTCCGCACCGGCCATGCCGGCCGTGCCGCCGACGACCGGGACCGGCGCCGCACCGTCGTCACCATCACCGAGGCCGGCACGCGGGCGCTGGCCACCGCCCGCCACGAGGAACAGCAGTCCGAGCAGCTGCTCGGCGCGGTCGAGGACTACCACCACTTCCGCCGCCAGCTGATCACGCTGATCTCCCGGACGTCCTGACCCTCCCCCGGGCGTCCCGCCCTTTCACTCGGGCGTCCCGGCCTCTCTCCCGGGCGTCCCGGCCTCTCTCCCGGGCGTCCGGACCTCGATCGTCTCCGGGCCCAGAGCGGTCAGGAAGGCGATCGGGTCGAACCGGGCGCCGAGGGTCGCCACCCCCGCCTTCGCGCCCTCGCCGGCGAGGATCCGGACCGCGGCCTCGACGACCAGCGGCGCGGTGACCGCGTAGATGTCCCGGCCGCTCGCCGTCACCCGCCGCTCCTGTCGACCGGACCGGGCCACCACCTCGACCAGGAACGTCTGCGTGGACCGGCCCGACGCGTCGGCGGCGACCGGCTCCGGGGCGTCCGGATCGCGCAGGTCGGCGACGGCGTTCGCGGTCATGAACGAGTGGATCACCGGGGTGCCGATGTGCGAGGGGATGGTGGCGCTGTCCGCGGTGACGAACTCACCGACCACCGCGCGGCGACCGACCGGGGCCGGGAAAACCCACTCGGCGCGGGGCGCCTCGCCGTCGCGGACACGCAGGCGGTGGTCGACGAAGGCGATCCGGTTGCCGTCGCGGCGGGACATCGAGACCTTGCCGGTACGGCGGGTGCCTCCGGTCGGATGCCAGCTGCTCAGCGCGTACGCGATGGTCAGCTCCTCGACCACGGTGAACGGTGACGTGGCCGCGGTGGCCAGCAGATCGCCGAGGCCGCCGTAGAAGGCCGCCGCCGGAACGATCGGGATGCCCGCGTCGCCGAAGGCGGCGAAGGTGTCGCCGACCACCTCGACCTCGGCCGTCACGTCCAGGTAGGGGATGCCGGCCCGGATCGCCGCCTCGATCGCCGGCCCGGCCGTGGCATTGAACGGCCCGGCGCAGTTGATCACCGCGTCCGCGCCGCGGAAGGCCTGGTCCAGGTCGGTGCCGCGGCCGGCCGGGATCGGGGTCAGCCCGCGCCGTTCCAGCTCGGCGACGATGAAACGGCCGGTGTGCCCGGCGGCCCCGAGGACCGCGATGCGCTTGTTCATGCCGTCAATGCTCGCGATCCGGACCGCGCCGGGACAGTGTCCGCAACGACATCTGCCGTACAGTTTCGGACATGCACCGCGTCGCCCTGCCGGTCACCGACGGCACCCCGCTCTACGAGCTGGCCGCCGCGTGCGAGGTGTTCGGCGCCGACCGGGAGCTCGCCGGCACCTGGTATGAGCTGGTCATCTGCGGTGAGGACGGCGCGTCCGTCGGCGGCTGGCTGACCGCCGGGGTCCGGCACGGCCTGGAGGCGCTGGCCACCGCCGACACGGTGCTGATCACGTCCTGCCGCGACCCCCTCGACCCGCCCGCGCCGGCCCTGGTCGAGGCGGTCCGCGCCGCCCACGCCCGGGGCGCCCGGGTCGCGTCGCTGTGCACGGGCGCGTTCACGCTGGCCGAGGCCGGCCTGCTGGACGGGCGGCGGGCGACCACCCACTGGGCGCACACCGACCTGTTGCAGTCCCGCTATCCGTCGGTGACCGTCGACCCGGGTGTGCTCTACATCGACGACGGCGACGTGCTCACCTCAGCCGGCAAGGCCGCCGGCATGGACCTGTGCCTGCACCTGGTGCGCCTGGATCACGGCACCGCGGTCGCGAACGCGCTGGCCCGGACGCTTGTCGTGCCGCCGCACCGGCCCGGCGGGCAGGCCCAGTTCATCCCGGCCGCGGTCGGGCACGGGCGCACCCACGTGCTCACCGGCGTGATGGCGTGGGCGACGGCCCGGCTCGGCGAGCCGCTCTCGGTCCGTGACCTGGCCCGGGAGGCGGGCATGAGCTCACGCAACCTGGCCCGGCACTTCCACGCGGTGACCGGCGGCAGCCCGCTGCGCTGGCTGCACGACCAACGGGTCCGCCGGGCCCAGGAGCTGCTGGAACTGTCCGACCTCAGCATCGAGCAGATCGCCACCAGGACCGGCATGGGTACGGCCACCACGCTGCGCCGGCACTTCAGCCAGCAGCTGGGCGTGCCACCGGAGACGTATCGGCGCACGTTCCGCGCCTCCTCTTCGGATCGTTGACGTTCACGCAACGTTCAACCTGTGAATTCGTTCAGCTTCGGCGCCGCGTGACGAACCGGGCGCTCGATCGTTTGTGCAGGTGAGGTGTCCTTGGGCCGGACCCGGGCGGAGGCCCGGCCCAGCCCTCTCCAAGCCTTTTCACAGGCTGGAGGCCGTGACCGAGACGTGACACTCTCGTAACGGTGTCAATGTTCTTGTAAAGTGCCCCCAACGCACGACG
This sequence comes from Actinoplanes sp. NPDC026670, assembly GCF_040638175.1. Classification (NCBI taxonomy): domain Bacteria; kingdom Bacillati; phylum Actinomycetota; class Actinomycetes; order Micromonosporales; family Micromonosporaceae; genus Actinoplanes; species Actinoplanes sp. NPDC026670. The sequence goes on along the minus strand of NZ_JBEZXU010000014.1, from coordinate 36,965 downwards.
GCGTGCGCGACGTCGGCGTGCCGTTCCGCCTGGCGACGAATTGGACTTTGACGATGCTCAATCGCACCGTGATGTTCGCGAAACAGCACAGCCCCGACTCCGTGCGGGTGTTCGCGCGACGGGCCCTGCTCGAGGCGCACAACGCGAAACTGCGGATCACCGTGCCGGTCGAGGACCGCAGCCCATTCGTCAACGTCTACCACTGCGCGGTCCGCAAGACCGCCAGCCAGTGGGTGAAATCGGTGTTCAGCGACCCGATCGTCTACCGTCGTTCCGGGCTGGTCACCTACGACCCCCGTTACTACGGCTGGAAGGACCCGCGGGTCTGCCCGCCGCAGCGGATCGGGCTGTCGCTGTACTTCCCGTACAAGCGTTACCAGAAGATGGCGAAACCCGAGTCGCACCGCACCTTCTTCATCTACCGCGACCCGCGTGACCTGCTGGTCTCCAGCTACTTCTCGACTCGTGACTCGCACACGCCGATGGGTGACGTGCTGGCGGTCCGGGCCGCCCTGCGGGAGCGGTCACAGAAGGACGGAATGCTCTACCTCATCGAGAATCTGACCCGGAAAGGAATGTTCAACGCGGTCCGGTCGTGGGTCGAGGCCCCGCCGTCGGAAACCATCCGGCTGATCCGCTACGAAGACCTCACCGGCGCGGACCAGCTCGGCGAGATGGACGCGCTGATGCGCCATTGCGGAATCAACCTGCCGCCCGAGGAACTGACCGCCCTTCTGGAGAAGTACAGCTTCTCGCGGATGAACGAGCGCAAGAAGGCCGGCGGGATCTCGCACTACCGCAAGGGGAAGTCCGGCGACTGGCGCAACCATTTCGACGACGACATCGAACAGGCCTTCCGCAACGCGACCGGGAATCTTCTGGACATTCTCGGCTATTCGGCGACGGACGTGACGGAGAGCCGGCCGGTGGAGCCGCTCACCGGGCCGGGCCCGTCCCGGCGCTGATCGGCGTGAATCTCATCCGTGGATGAGTAGGCCGCCCCACCCCGGAACGACTAGCGTGAACGCTCGGTGAACCAAGCGCACACGCTGCGTATCCGGAAGGTTTGCGGGAGCTGAGCCGCCGGAGGTTCCGGGAGCGGAGGGAGCTCGACATGGCCAAGAAGTCGAAGAAATCCAAGAAGGACAAGAAGTCCAAGAAGGACAAGAAGAAGTGACCGAGCAGGGCCGCCGGCGGACTCCGGCGGCCCTGCTCGGCTCCACCGTCCGCCGGGCCGCAAAATGTCGGACCGCACGCCTACGATACGGGGCATGACGGCGACGATCGATTACACGGCGGGCGGCCCCTTGACCGATCTCTCCTCGGTGCGGCGCGGCGCTCTCGCCGATCTCCCGGAGGACCCGATCGCCATCGCCGGGCTCGTGCACCGGCTGGTCATCCAGCCCGATGACGCCGGTCGCCTCGGGCTGCCACCGGGCCGCTTCGACGAGAATCAGATCCGCCCCGCCGCCCGCCTGGTCACCACCCTGCTCGGCCTCGACCCGTCGCCGCTGACCGTGCCCCGGCCACCGGAGCGCCGCGTGGTCGGCACCTGCCGCCACTTCGCCGTCCTGGCCTGCGCCCTGCTGCGCCACCAGGGCATCGCGGCCCGCGCCCGCTGCGGCTTCGCCACCTACTTCCAGCCCGGCCTCGGCCTCGACCACTGGGTGATCGAGTTCTCCACCGACGGCGAGCCCTGGGTCCGAGCCGACCCGGAGGCGATGGGCCTGACCGTGCTGGCCACCCCGGAGGCGCTGGCCCCGGGCCAGTTCCTGACCGGCGGCGAGGCCTGGGCGGAGTTCCGGGCCGACCGCATCGACGCCGCGAAGTTCGGAGTGTGGGGCACCGAGAATTTCGGTCCGGGCGAGATCCGCGGCAACGCCATCCGCGATCTGGCCTCGCTGAACCGTGTCGAGACCCTCCCCTGGGACGAGTGGGGCCGGATGGACGACTCCTACCAGGGCCACACCGGCGCCGACTACGACACCCTCCTCGACACCGTCGCCGCGACCTGCGCCGCCGACGACCCGGCCGAGGTCGCCGCCCTCTACCGGACCGAAGACCTCGAGGTGCCGCCCGCCCTGATCGCCTGACCACACCGCCGCGCATGACCGGCCCGGCGCTCTGATCAGGCCCGGCCGGAAGCGGAGTCGCCGTCTGCCCGACACCGGGTCGCCGCCCGGTGAGGACTTCGCGAGGATGGCGTGAGGACACGCCCCGACAGAGTCATGACAGCAACGCGGCGCCGATCGGCGCCGCACCGTCATGACGACACGGAGGCGGCGGCCAGTGAGACTGTCATCGACCACGCCGGGCGAGCAGGTGGTGATCATCGGTTGCGGGATGACCGGTGTGAGCGCCTACCTCCAGCTGGTCCGGCACGGCGTGGTCCGTGGTGTCACGCTGATCGACCCGCACGAGCCGGGCTTCGGGCCGGCCTTCGGTTCGGCACACGTGCACGCCCTGTGCAACACGCCCGCCGGTGACACCTCGCTGCTGCCGGACCGGCCCGACGACCTCTGCGACTATCTGCGCGGCCGGGGCTGGCCGCACGACCGGGCCGCGTTCGTGCCGCGTTTCCAGGCGGCCCAGTATGCGCGGACCCGTTTCCTGGAGCACCGCCGCACAGCCCAGGCCCGCGGCATCACCACCCGGCACGTCCGGGACCGGGCGCTGCGGGTCACGGTCGGCCCGGGCGGCGGCTACCTGGTCCATCTCGCCTCCGGTGACGTGCTGCCGGCCTCCGAGGTGCTGGTCTGCGTAGGCCTGGGCGAGCCGATCGTGCCGATGCTGATGACCCCGTACGTGGGGCATCCGGCGTTCGTGCCCACCCCGTACCCGGCGGCGGCGATGCTGCGTCAGGCGCAACCGGGCGGTGACGTGCTGGTGCTGGGCAGCCGGCTGTCGGCGATCGAGACGGCGCTGCTGCTGATCGACTCGGGCCGGCGGGTGGTGATCAGCTCCCCCTCGGGCGAGTTGCCGGCGGTACGGACCCGGCTGGCCCGCACCGAGCCGGCGGCCTGGCTGGCCGCGCAGCTGGGCCGGCTCGCCGGGGACCTCCCGGACCCGGCGATGGACCGTGCGGCGGCGCGCCTGCTGGTGCGGGCGATTCGAAGGGTCCGGCCGCTGGCCCTGCGCCACCAGATCGTCCAGGCCGGTGATCCACACGAACGGCTGCGCCGGGAGACGGCCCTGGCCGAGACCGACGACACGCCGTGGCAGGACGTGGTGGCCGGTGTCATCGACGGCCTGAACGAGTGGCTGCCGCAGGCCGGCCCGGCCCGGGCGGCGGCGTTCATGAAACGGCACCGGTCGCTGATCAGCCGGTACGTGTCGGCGATCCCGCTGGGCAGCGCCCGTCGCCTGCTGGACGCGATCGACGCGGGCCGCCTGACGGTCCGCACCTACCCGGCCGGCGTCGAACCGACCGCGGACGGCGGCTGGACCGCGACCTGGGACGACACGTCCCGCCGGTTCGACACGGTGGTGGCGGCGGCCGGCAACCACAAACGGACGGTGCACGTCGACGGCGACGCCCTGCACCTGGACGGGACACCGGCCACCGGACCGCTGCGGCCCGCGGCGGACCTGCGGGTGGTGATCCGCCCACCGGCACGCGAACGCATCTGGCTGGTCGGCCCGTCGACGCACGGCCGCAGCCCGATCACGAACTATCTGCACGCCGCCGCCGGCCAGGCCGGCACGGTTTTCGTCAACTTCCTCGACCAGGTCGGAGTTTCGGTGTGATCGCCCTCGTCAATCCGGTTTCCAGCGGCGCCGAGTTGGCCCGCGCCTTCCACGAGCGGGGCGCCGCGTGCGTCCACGTGTACGGGCCCGGCGTCCCGGTCGGCCCGGCCCCGGCCGGTGTCCGGGTGGTCGCCTACACCGACGTCACCGCGGCCGCACGGCAGCTGCGAGCGCTGGGGGTGTCGGTCGTGGTCGCGGCCAGCGAGTTCGGGGTTCGACCGGCCGACGAGCTGGCCCGCCTGCTGGAACTGCCCGGCAACGACTACGCGCTGTCGGCGGCGCGCCGGGACAAGTCGCTGATGATGGACCGGTTGCGGCAGCAGGGGGTGCGAGCCACCCGGACCGCGATCGTACGAACCACGGCGGAGCTCGACCGGGCGCTGGCCGACTTCCCGTTCCCGCTGGTGATCAAGCCCCGGGACAGCGCCGGCAGTGACGGCTGCCGGGTGTGCGCCGGCCCGGAGCAGGCGCGGGCGGCGTTCGCGCAGGTCATCGACGAACGCAACCTGATGGGGCGCACCAACGACGCGGTCCTGGTCCAGGAGTACCTGGACGGCCCGCAGTTCATCGTCAACACCGTCAGCGTCGGCGGCCGGCACACCCTCGGCGAGCTGTATGCGGCACGCATCGACCGGCAGGCCGGCGGCGCGCCGGTGTTCCGGCACATGATCTCGGCGCGGACGCTGGACGGCCCGGACAAGGAGCTGGTCGGCTACGTCTTCGACTGTCTCGACGCGCTGGGGGTGTCCGAGGGGGCCGCGCACACCGAGGTACGCCGTACCCCGGACGGCCCGTGCCTGGTCGAGGTGAACGCGCGGGTGATGGGCCCGTGCCTGGCGCCGGACGCCTACTTCGCCGCGTTCGGCTACTCCCACCAGCACCTGGTGGTGGAGAGCATGCTGGATCCGGCGGCGTTCGCGCTGCGTGACGCCGCCGGGTACGGCCCGGACCGGCATGTGGCGAAGGTGTTCCTGCGGGCGCATCGCGACGGGGTGATCCGGGCGGCGCCGGGGCTGGACCTGCTGCGACGGCTGCCGGGGTTCCACAGTGTGGCGCGGCTGGCCGGGATCGGCGGCCCGGTCCCGGACCGGCTGCTGACCACCGGCGCGTCCGGCATCGCGTTCTTCGTGCACGAGGATCCGGCGACCATCGAGAACGCGTTGCGGGTCCTGCACGAGCTGGAGGACGCCGGGCAGTTCTACCAGCTGGAACCGGTGGACCGGTGAACGCGCCCCTGGCCCTCATCGGCGTGGCGGTGCTGATGCAGGCGGGCACCAGCGGCTTCCTGTCCGGCCGGCTGGACGGCGCGCAGAGCCTGCTCTTCTCGACCACCGCGTTCGCCCTGGCCACGGTGGTGTTCACGGTGGTCGACCGGGTCCGCCGGGGCCCCGGCCGGGCGGTGTTGCGGGCGCACGGCCGGCTGATGGTGGCGGCGAACGTGCTGACCGCTGTCACGTTCATCGGTTTCTATCTGAGCCTGGTGTACGTGCCGGCCGCCCTCGCCGTGTCGATCGAGACGGCGATCGGGCCGCTGGTGATCGCCATCGCGGCCGGGCGGGCGGCCCGGGTCGGTGACCATCTGGTCGGCTGGGTGCTGCTCGGCTGCTCCGGCGCCCTGGCGTTGCGACTGTCCGGTGACGCCGCCGGCGCCGTGCCGATGGGCCGGCTGGCCACCGGTGTCGGCCTGGCTCTGCTGGCCGGACTGGGCGCGGCCGGGCTGGCGTTGCTGTCGAAGCGGCTGGGCCGGCTGGCGGTGCCGCCGGTGACGGTGACGGCCAACCGGTTCCATCTGACCTATCTGGCGGCGCTGGTGCTGCTCGCCCTGGACCCGCCGGCGGTCGCCGACGTCCGGACCCGGTTGCCGCTGCTGGTGCTGGTCGGCCTGATCGCCGTGGTGGTCCCGCTGTACCTGCTGCAGGTCGGCCTGCAACGGGCCGACTCGCTGGGCGCGATGACCCTGATCACGACGATGCCCGGCCTGACCTATCTGGCGCAGGTGGCGTTCGGGGTGCCGTTCGACCCGTGGGCGCTGGCGCTGACCGTGGTGATCACCGTGATCGCCGTCGGGTACGCCCGGAGGCCGCGCCGAGCCGATCCGCAGCCGGCCGCGGTCGTGCCGGTGTCGCAGGGGCCGGGCCGATGACCGCGGCACACACCCTCGGGTCGCTGCTGCGGCAGGCCCGGGCGCAGGGGTACGCGGTCCCGGCGTTCAACGTGGTGGACGAGGCGACGATGGCGGCGGTGCTGGACACGGCGGCCGAGGCCGGTTCCCCGGTGATCGTGCAGACCTCCGCCCGTACCGCCGCGTTCTGGGGCGCGGTGCCGCTGCGAGCCGCCTTCGAGGCCCGCCGGGCCGTGTCGGGGGTGGCCGCGGTGCTGCATCTGGATCACTGCACCGATGCCGGCCAGGTCCTCGACTGTGTGCGGGCGGGCTGGGAGTCGGCGCTGTTCGACGTGTCGGACCGGCCGTTCCCCGAGGCGGTGACGGCCACCCGGCGGGTGGTCGCGGAGGCCGCCGGCCATGGCGCGGAGATCGAGGGCGAGTTCGAGCGGATCGCGCGGATCGGCGAGGCCACACCGGCCGCCGCGGCGGCGTCGTACGACCGGAGCCGGCAGTTCGTGGCCGAGACCGGTGTGCTGTGCCTGAGCCCGGACCTCGGCACCCGGCACGGCTGCTACGACGCGGATCCGCCGATCCGGCTGGATCTGGCCCGGCGGCTGGCCGCGACGGTGCCGGTGGTGCTGCACGGCGGCAGCGGGCTGTCCGCGGCGGCGCTGGCGGCGACGGTGGCCGCCGGCATATCGAAGATCAATTTCTCGTCGGCGGTGAAGGCCGAGTACCTGGCGACCGTCCGCGACCTCGCCGGGTCGGCCGGCGAGCCACTGGACCTGCCGCGGGCGCTGCGGGCCCGGGTCGGCGCGGTCTGTGCCACCTACATCCGCCGGTCGGGCAGCCAGGGGAGGCAGGCATGACCCGTGCGCTGATCTTCGACTGTGACGGCGTGGTGGTCGACCTGGAGCTCGGCCGGCACCGGCGGGCGTTCAACCAGATGTGGCGCGAGCAGGGCGTCGGCTGGCAGTGGACCGATCAGCAGTACGCCCGCGCGCTGGCCGTCTCCGGTGGCCGGGAGCGGCTGGCCGCGCTGCGCGACGATCCCGCGTTCCGGGCCGTGTACGACGTGCCCGCCGACCCACGGGCGTGGGCCGCCACGGTGGCCCGATGGCACGCCCGTAAGACCGAGATCTACGCCGGCCTGGTGCGCACCGGGGTGACGGCGCGCTCCGGGGTGCGGCGGCTGGCCACCGCGGCGCTGGCCGCCGGCTGGCGGGTCGGGGTCGCGTCAGCCGGCGCCCGTGCGTCGGTGCTGACCGTGCTGCGATGTGCCGTCGGCCCGGACCTGACCGCCGCGATGTCGGTGACCACCGGCGAGGACGTCACCGCCAAGAAGCCGTCGCCGCAGGTGTACGACCTCGCCGCACGCCGGATGGGCGCGAACCCGGCGGACTGCGTCGTGGTCGAGGACACCCGCAACGGCATGCGTGCCGCCGCGGCCGCCGGGATGACGTGTGTCATCACCCCGACCCGGTTGACGTTCCACGACGACTTCGACGAGGCGGCCCTGGTGGTGACCGGACTGGGTGATCCCGGCCGCCCGCCGGAGCTGGTGATCGGCGGCCGTTGCTGGTCACCCGCCCGGCCGTACCTGAGCCTCGGTGATCTCGCGGCGCTGACCGGCGCCCGGCGGCCGCTGACCGCGGGCCGGCCGCGGTGAGAGGGGACCGGCGATGATCCGCGATTCGGTCGTCGACTGTGTCGGCGGCACTCCCCTGGTGCGGCTCGCCCGGCTGTTCCCGGAACCCGGCGTCGAGGTGATCGCCAAGCTGGAGGCCCTCAACCCGAGCGGCGACGGCACCGACCGGGCCGCCCGGCACATCATCGAGCAGGGCCTGCGTGACGGGCTGTTCACCGCCGACACCCGCCTGGTGGAGAGCGTCGGCGGGGACGCGGGCGTCGGCATCGCCATGGTGGCCCGGATCTGCGGTCTGCGGCTGACAGCCGTGGTCGACTCGACCGTGGCGGCAGCCGACGTGGCGGTGATGCGGCTGCTCGGCGCCACCGTGGACACGGTCGCGGGTGACGACGACCCGGCCGGGAACGCGCGCCGCCGGCTCGACCGGGTCCAGGAGATCCTGCGCGCCGATCCGCACAGCCGGTGGATCGATCAGACCGCGAACGCGCTCAACGTGGACGCCCACTTCCGTACCACCGCCCGGGAGATCGCCGACGCGGTCGGCGACCGGCTCGACGTGCTGGTCGCGGCGGTACGCACCGGGGGCACCCTGACCGGCGCGGCCCGCCGGCTGCGCGCCGAGTTCCCGGCGCTGTCGGTGGTGGCGGTGGACATGGTCGGCTCGACGGTGTTCGGCGGGCCGCCGGGAGCCAACCGGTGGCGTCCGGCCGGCGGCGGTCCCCGGCCTCAGCTGCTGGAACCGGCCGGGATCGACCGGGTCGTGCACGTCACCGAGGCGCAGACGGTCGCCGCCTGCCGCCGCCTGCTGCAGACCGAGGCGATCCTGGCCGGCCCGGCGTCCGGCGCCGTGGTCGCCGCCCTGGACCGGATCCTTCCGCTGCTCACCCGCCCGGTGCGGGTGGCCGCCGTGCTGCCCGACCGCGGCGACCGGCACCTGCACGACATCTTCGCGCCCGCCGGGCCGGAGACCCCCCGACCCGGAAGGCAAAGCCCGTGACCGACCAGAACCCGGCACACCAGCCCCTGATCATGGTGATCGGCAACGGCGACCTGTCGGCCCGGCTGCTGTCCATGCTGCTGGCCGGCGCACACACCGCCCGGGTGGTGCTCGCCGGCCGGGACGCCACCGCCCTGCGGCTGCGCGCCAACCTGGCCCGGTTCGCCGCCGCCAACCTGGGAGTGAACGCCCACGCCGGCACCGCCGAGCTGGATCTGCGCGACGTGTCCCGGACCGCCGCGACGCTGGCCGAGGTCCGGCCGGACATCATCTTCATGGGCGCGTCCCTCCAGTCCTGGCGGGTGATCACCGAGCTGCCGCCGAGCGTGTTCGCCGAGCTCGACGAGGCGCAGCTGGGCCCCTGGCTGCCCATGCACCTGACACTGAACCACCTGCTGATGCAGGCGGTCCGGGAGTCCGGGATCACCACGACGACGGTGAACGCGGCCTTCCCGGACGCGGTCGGCCCGGTGCTGAAAGCCGTCGGCCTGGCGCCCGACCTGGGCATCGGCAACGTCGCCAACATCGTCCCGGCGCTGACCTTCGCGGCCGCCGCCCGGACCGGGCTGCCGGTGAGCGGCCTGCGGGTCCGGCTGGTGGCGCAGCACTACTTCAGCCACTACGTGCCCCGGTTCGGCACCGGCCGGCCGGACACGTACCGGCTGGCGGTGACGACCGCCGACGGCGACCGGCCGGTGAACGTCGACGCCGACGAGCTGTTCGCGATGCTCACCGGCCCACTGAAACGGCTCGGCGGCGTGGCGGGCCAGCTGCTGACCGCCTCGTCGGCGATGAGCGTGCTCGCGGCCGTCGCCGGTGACACCGGCCGGCTGGTGCACGCCCCCGCGCCCGGCGGTCTGCCCGGCGGCTATCCGGTCCGGGCCGGGCGTTCCGGCGCCGCACTGGATCTCCCGGCCGGGATGACCACGGCCCAGGCGATCGCCGTCAACGAGGCGGGACTGCGCGCCGACGGCATCGAACACATCGACGCCACCACCGGAACGGTCACCTTCACCGAGCCGGAGATGGCGGTCATGCGGCGGATGCTCGGCTACCACTGCCGCACGATGAAACTGTCCGAGGCCGCCGACCACGCCACCGAACTGGGCGCCCGCTACCGCGAATTCGCGAGCCGCCATGCCTGACCGCGGCGGCGCCCCGCGGCGATCGCGTGCCCCTCCGGGCGTACCCCTCCCCCTCGGTTCTTCTGACGGACATCAAACGATGAGGCGGTTTCGACGTGACGACACAGCAGCAGCAGACCCGGTTCTCCCTCACCGACGCCGAGCTGGAGCTGTTCCACGAGCAGGGCTACATCGGCCCGTTCGACCTGTACGACCCCGACGAGATGCAGGCCGACCTGCAGCGGCTGCGTCCCAAGCTGCTCGACACCAGGTCCGCCATCTACAGCGGCGGCAAGGCCGTCTCCGGTGTCACCAACCTGGCCAACTACGACCGGCACCTGGACGTCGACTTCCTGGCCGAACACATCACCCGGCCGGAGATCGTCGACCGGGTGTCCAGCATCCTCGGCCCGGACACGCTGTGCTGGCGCTCCGAGTTCTTCCCGAAGTACCCCGGCGACGAGGGCACCGACTGGCACCAGGCCGACAACTTCTCCAACGTCGCCGGTTCCAAGCACCCGCAGATCGTCTGGCCGGAGGACGCCGACTTCGGCGGCACCATCACCGTGTGGACGGCGTTCACCCCGGCCACCGAGGACATGGGCTGCCTCCAGTTCATCCCCGGCTCGCACAAGACGATGAACTACGACGAGTCGAAGACGATGACCTACGACGCCGGCTCGGTGAACCAGGTGGAGAAGGACGGCGTACGCCGCGGCTTCTTCGGCTACGACTACCGGCAGCTGCAGAAGGACCCGAACTGGAAGCCCGACGAGTCGAAGGCCGTGTCGCAGGTGATGCGACAGGGACAGTTCATCGTCTTCTGGTCGACGCTGATGCACGCGTCGCATCCGCATGCCGGCCTCACCGACCAGATGCGGCTCGGGTTCGCGGGCCGCTACCTGCCGACGTCGGTACGGGTCTACCCGTACTCGGACTCGCTGGAGGAGTTCGGCGGCGGCGCCAGCCTGGCCAGATTCGGCAACGTGCTGACCTCCGGCACCGACACCTACCAGCACAACCGGTTCGTCGACCGGACGGTCAACGGCTTCCGGTTCCCGACCCGCGACGGGCAGGCCCAGCGATGACCGGACAGGCGACCACGCCGGACGTGACGGCGATCCAGGAATGGCTGCTCGGCACGTGCCGGGATCTCGGCCTGGCGGCCACCGAACCCGGGCACGACTTCTTCGAGACCGGCGGCACGTCACTGACCGCGATCAAACTGATCGCCAAGGCCGAGGAGCGGTACGGCGACGGCGCGCTGCCGCCCGACGACCTGTTCACCCAGAGCAGCCTGCACGGCATCGCGGCGTCGATCGGCCGCAACGCGACAGTCACCGGCACATCGGGCGAACCCCGGGCGTGATCGCGTGACCGTCACGGACAGGTGGGTCCTGCGGCTGCGCGGGGCTCGGACGTCACCCGGCGTACGGCTGATCTGCATTCCGTACGCCGGGGGCAGTCCCGAAGCATTCCGGGCCTGGTCAGCCGACCTGGCCCCGCACGTGGAACTGCTCGCGGTCCAGCTGCCCGGCCGAGGCCCACGACTGCGGGAGCCGTTGTACGAGGACTGGAAGCCGCTGCTGGACGACACGTTCGCCGCGCTGGCGCCCTACCTCGACGAGCCGCACGCCTTCTACGGGCACAGTTTCGGCGGCCGGCTCGCGTACGAGCTGACCCATCTGGCCGAGACGCGTTTCCCGGGCCGGACCCGCCGCCTGTTCGTCGCCGGTTGCCGCAGCCCGGACGTCCCGCAGCGGACGCCGTTGCTGCACACCCGATCCGACGGGGACTTCCGGGCCGCGTTGCGGGAGATGGGCGGCAGCCCCGACGAGGTGCTCAGCAGCGATCTGCTGATGGCGATGCTGCTGCCGACGATCCGCAGCGAGATCCGGCTCGCCGAGCTGTGGCAGGACTGGCATCCCGGCGGGGTGTCGGCCCCGATCACGGCCGTCTACGGGCGCGACGACCCGATCGACAGCCACCCGGAGATGCGCCACTGGCCCCGGTACAGCCGGGACCGCGGCGACGTCGCCGAACTGGCCGGTGGGCACTTCTTCATGACGAGCCACGGCCCGGAGCTCGTGCACATCATCAACACCCGGCTGGAGGACGGCGATGGATAGGTTGCGGGCCGACGACGCGGCACGCGCGGCACACCGGCGGATCAACCGGACGGCGACGCCGTACCCGGACGACCGGAGTGTGCCGGAGCTCTTCGCCCGGCAGGTCGCCCGGGCGGCCGGGGCCACCGCCGTGGTGCACGGACGGCAGCGCCTCACCTATCGCGAGCTCGACCGGGCGGCCGACGTGGTGGCCGCCCGGCTGGCCGCGCACGGCGCCCGGCCCGGCGACCCGGTCGGGGTGTGCGTCCGGCGGTCGGCGGACCTGGTCGTGGCGCTGCTGGCGGTGCTCAAGTGCGGGGCCCACTACGTGCCCTTCGAGGCGTCCTGGCCGGACGGTCGGCTCAACGGCCTGTTCGAGCAGGCGGGCGCCACGGTGCTGCTGACCGACCGGGCCGGGGAGCTGACCGGCCGGTTCCCCGCGGCGACGGTCGTCGAGGTGGCCACCCGGCCCGGTGTCGAGGCCCCCGGCCCCGGTGTCACCGTCGATCCCGGCACGCTGGCCTACGTCAACTTCACCTCCGGGTCGACCGGCCGGCCCAAAGGCGTCCCGATCACCCATCGGGGCATCACCCGTCTGGTGTTCGGCGCGCGCTACGCCGACCTGGACTCCGGGGCGGTGGTGCTGCACACCGCGCCGGTCACGTTCGACGCGGCGACCTTCGAGATCTGGGGGCCGCTGCTGCACGGCGGTGTCTGTGTGCTCTACCCGTCGCCGCATCTGCGCTGCTCGGAGCTGCGCGCCGTGCTGACCGAGCACGGTGTGACGGTGGTCTTCCTGACCACCGCGCTGTTCAACACGATCATCGACGAGGCGCCGGACACCCTGGACAGTGTGCGCACCATCCTCACCGGCGGGGAGGCGCACTCGATGCGGCACATCGGCGCGGCCCTGGCCCGGTACGGCCCCGGCCGGCTGGTCAGCGTCTACGGCCCGACCGAGTGCACCACCTTCGCGACGTTCCACCCGGTCGACGCGCTCACCGGCGGCGAGGAGTCGCTGCCGATCGGCCGTCCGATCCAGAACACCCGGGTGTACGTGGTCGACGGTGACGAATTGTGCGCCCCCGGCCGGACCGGGGAGATCCTGCTCGCCGGCCCGGGACTGTCCCCCGGCTACCTGGCGGCGCCGGAGCTCAACCGCGACCGGTTCCTGCTGCGTGACGTGGGCGGCGTGCCCGAGCGCCTGTACCGGACCGGCGACCGGGGCGCGCTGCGCGCCGACGGGGTGCTGATGTTCCACGGCCGGGTCGACGACCAGGTGAAGATCAACGGGTACCGGATCGAGCTGGGTGAGATCTCCTACCACCTGGGCCGGCACCATGACGTGCGGCAGAACTTCGTGACCGTGGTGGAGACCGCGGCGGGCGAGAAGTCGCTGGCCGCGTTCGTCGTCACCGAGGACGACAGGTGCACCCCGGCCGGGCTGCGCGACTATCTGAGCGGCCTGCTGCCCGGCTACATGGTGCCCGGTCAGATCCGGTTCTGTGCGGAGCTGCCGCTGTCGGCGACCGGCAAGGTGGACCGCCGGGCCCTGCTGGCCACCGCCGCGGCGGACGTGCGGTGAGCGCCCCGGCCGTCGTGGACGTGCGGGCGCGGATCCGGGAGACGCTGGCCCGCGACGTGCTGCCCCACGCCGGGCAGTGGGAACGCCAACGGCACATCAGCGCCGACGGCTGGCGAGCCATGGGCGCCGCTGGGCTGTTCGGTTTCGCGCACTCCGGGCCGGGTTTCCTGGACAGCGCGGTCCTCCTGGAGGAACTGGGGAACACCGGTTACGCCGGGATCCGCGCGGCCGTCGGGGTGCACGCCTACATGGCCGCGTCCTATCTGGAGATGTTCGGCTCGCCGGAGCAGCGGGCGGCGTACCGGCCGGGCATGCTGGCCGGCACGACCGTCGCGGCGCTGGCGATCAGCGAGGACGCGGCCGGCTCGGACCTGCGGCATCTGAGCACGGTCGCCGTCCCGGACGGCGCCGGCGGTTACCGGCTGACCGGTGTCAAACGGCATGTCGCCAACGGGTCCCGGGCGGGTGTGTTCGTGGTGCTGGCCCGGCTCGGCGGCGCGGTGTCCGGCAACGGCCTGACCGGTGCGGTGCTGCTGCTGGTGGACGCTGCCCGGCCCGGGGTGGCCCGGGAACCGGAGGCGATGGTGGGCTGGCACTCGGCCGACGTCTGCCGGGTCGGTTTCACCGATGTCCCGGTGGCCGGGGACCGGGTGATCGGCCGGCCGGAGCGCACCCTCATCCACCTGATGCAGGCGCTGAACACCGAACGGCTCGTCGCCGGGCTGCTCGCGGTCGGTGGGGTGGCGCACTGCGTCGAGCTCGCCGACCGGTTCGCCCGCACGCATCTGATCCGGGACGCGCCGTTGAGCGCCAACCAGAGTGTCCGGCATCGCCTCGCCGACCTGCACGCGCAACTGGACCTGGTGCGCGAGTACGGACGCCACGCCGCCCGGGCACACAGCCGGGGCGAACTGGACGTGCGGACCGCGTCGGTGCTGAAGTTGCAGGCCACCGAACTGGCGGTCATCGCCGCGCAGACCTGTGTGCAGTACCACGGGGCACGCGGCTACCGGGAGGAGTCGGTGGCGGCCCGGCTCTACCGCGACGCGATGGCCGGGACGATAGCGGCTGGGGCCAGCGAGCTGATGCGCGAAATGATCTTCGAGGGATGACCCTGGCGTCACGATTCGCTGCGCGACGCCGCCGCGGCCGGCACGGCAGCCGCGGCGGCGTCGGCGGCGGGCTGTCGCGCCTGGGCGGGGCGGCGATACAGCACCAGGGCGGTCAGAGCGCCGGCGACCAGGCCCCAGAAGGCCGATCCGATCCCGAGGATGGTCATGCCGGAGGCGGTCACCACGAAGGTCACCACGGCGGCCTCCCGGCCCTCGGGCTCGGTGACCGCGCTGGCCAGCGACGAGCCCAGCGCCGGGATCAGCGCGAGCCCGGCGACCGCGATGACCAGGACCGGCGGCGAGAGCAGCACCAGGGCGGTGGCGAGGCCGGCGCCGAGGCCGAGGGTCAGCTGGCCGAAGCCGAGCGCCACGGTGGCCGTCCACCGCCGGCCCGGATCGGGGTGGGTGTCCGGGCCGGCGGTGAGCGCGGCCGTGATCGCCGCCAGGTTCAGTGCATGGCCGCCGAACGGGGCCGCCACCATGGTCGCGGCCCCGCTGCTCACCAGCACCGTGCGCAGCGGGACCTGGTATCCATACGTCGCCATGACCGCCATCCCGGGCACGTTCTGCGCGGCCATGGTGACCAGGAACAGCGGGATCGCCAGGCTGATCAGGGCGGACAGATTGAACTCGGGAACGGTGAACACCAGATCCGGGCGCAGCGAGGCCTGCGACAGCCCGCCGTCGACGCCGCGGACGGTGATCGCCACGATCGCGGCGGCCAGCGCGCCGGGCACCGCCCACTGACGGGCGAAGCGCATCAGCAGCGCCCAGGTGAGCACCACCGGGATGGCCAGCGCGGGCACGTCGATGACGGCTCGCACCGGCGCGGTGCAGAGGCTGAGGATCACGCCGGCCAGCATCGCGCCGGCGATCGGGCGGGGAATGGCGTCGATCGCCCGGGCCAGCCACGGCAGCAGCCCGGCCAGGACGATGAGGACACCGCAGATCAGGAACGCGCCGACGGCCGCCTGGAAACCACCCGGGACGGTGCCGGTGGAGACCAGCAGCGCGGCGCCGGGAGTGGACCAGGCGATGCTGATCGGCATCCGGTGGCGCACGCTCAGGCCGATGGCCAGCACGGCGATGCCGGTGCAGAGCACGAGCAGACCGGAGGCCGCCTGGCCGGCGCTCGCGCCGACCGCCTGCAACCCGGCCAGCACCACGGCGAACGAGCTGGCGTAGCCGACCACCGCGCTGACCAGCCCGGCCAGCGCCGGCTGGGCCGTGTCCCAACGTGGCATGCCCGCCTCCCTCTCCCCCGGATCGGCTGCTCGCCCACTGGACGGGCCGGCATCTCTGCGGCTCGCCCACCGGACGGGCCGGTGTCTCTGTGACTCGCCCACTGGGCGGGCCGGTGTCTCTGCGGCTCGCCCAGTGCACGGGCCGGTGTCTCTGTGACCAAGACCGTTCCGTAAACGGAACGCCGATCGTTTGCCACACTAGCCGGGTGAACGCGGACCAGACAAGCGAGGCCGGACTGGCGGTCGGCCAGCGGGTGCGGCGGCTGCGGCTCGCTCAGGGCACCTCGCTGTCGGCGCTGGCCCGGGCCGCCGGCATCGGCAAGGCGACCCTGTCCGGCCTGGAGCACGGCACCCGCAACGCCACCCTGGAGACGCTGCACGCGGTGGCCGGCGTGCTCGGCGTGCCGATCACCAGCCTGGTGCTGGAGCCCGGGGCGCCGCCCGCACAGATGGCCGACGTGCACGGCTCGGCGGTCACGCCCAGCCTGATCGAGGTGTTCCACGAGCCTGGTGTGACCTTCGAACTGCTGACCATCCGGGTACGCCCGGGGGTGCTCCAGCACTCGCCGGCTCACGCGCCCGGGGTGACCGAGCACCTCACCGTCACCCGCGGCCGGCTGCGGGCCGGGACGGCCGAGGCGCCGGCCCTGCTGCGCACCGGCGAGCACCACTCGTGGCGGGCCGACACCGCGCACGTCTACGAGGCGCTGGACGGCGAGGAGGCGACGGCGGTGCTCCTGATCCGCTCGCCGGCCGCGGGAACCCATCTCCCAGATGCTGAGACAGAAGTCTATGAATCGCCGGACACCTCGGCCGGCTCGCCACACAGACGGTGAACTCCGGCGCGCCGCTCACCTGCAAGTTGCACGCAATTATGTGACTCTCCGTATCGAGAATGTGCCGCTTAGTGACGCATCGCGTTGACGACAGCCGATGGGCTGACCTAACGTGGCCGCTGCGGCGCCGGCCGCCTTTTCTCGGGCCACCGTTTCTCGAAAATTGTCGACGTTGTCGCGTGGACCGCCGGTGACCATTCGAAACTACGGGGGAAACCGATGTCGAGAATCAGTTTTCATCTCCTCGGACCACTCAAATGCCAGGCACACGGCGCCACCGTGCCGATCAGGGGCGCGAAACAGCAGACCGTGCTGGCGATCCTGTTGCTCGCCGGCGGCAAACCGGTGGCGCTGCCCCGCCTGATCGACGCGGTATGGGACGGACAGGCCCCGCCGACCGCGACCAAACAGATCCGCAACGCCGTCTCCGACCTCCGCCACGCGCTGGCCCACACCGGAGTGTCCATCCAGCCCGGCGGCGACGGATACCGCCTCGACCGCGCCGGATCAGCCCTCGACCTGGACGAGTTCACCCGCCGCGCGGAACTCGCGGCCTTCAAGAGCGACCCGGCGGCCAAGGCCGAGGCGCTACGGTCCGCGCTCGCCCTGTGGCGCGGCCGGGCCCTGGCCGGCCTGACCAGCCCGGTGCTGCGCGCACAACTGGCCAGCATCGAGGAGTTGCGGCTGGCCGCCCTCGAACAGCGCGTCGACCTGGAACTGGAACTCGGCATGCACGCCTCGCTGATCGGCGAACTGACCGCCGCCGTCGCCGAGCACCCGTTCCGGGAACGGTTCGTGGCCCAGCTCATGACCGCCCTGTGCCACTCCGGATCCCGTGCCCAGGCGCTCAAGGTCTTCGACGACACCCGGCGCCGGCTGCGCGACGAACTCGGCGTGGACCCGGAACCCGAGCTACGCGCCCTGCACCTGCGCATCATCACCGGCACCCGGGCGGACACCGTCGCCACCACCACGACCGACGAACTGCCCTGGCACAACCTGCCCGGCGACACCGCGCCACTGACCGGCCGCGACACCGAACAGGACCTGGTCCTGCGGGCGCTGCGCGGGCACCCCGGCGGACCGGGCGCCACACCGCCGGTGGTCGCGGTCGACGGCATGGCCGGAGTCGGCAAGACCGCGTTCGCCCTGCACCTGGGCCGGCAGCTGGCGCCCGTCTACCCGGACGGGCAGCTCTACGTCGACCTGCGCACCCACGGCCTGGCCGGACCCCGCCTCGACGTCCCGGCCGCGCTGGCCGTGCTGCTGCGTGCCGCCGGCCAGCCGGCCGGATCGATCCCCGCGGACCTGGAGGGCCGCCGCGCCGCCTGGCACCACCGGCTGGCCGGCAAGCGGGTCCTGATCATCCTGGACGACGCCGCCGCCGCGGCGCACATCGCGCCGCTGCTGCCGCACGCGCCCGGCTGCCTCACCGTCGTGACCAGTCGCCGCCGGCTGTCCAGCCTGCACTCGACCTATCAGCTGTCACTGCCGGAATTCAGCATCGCCGCAGGCCGGGACCTGTTCGGCCGGGTCGTCGGCGACAACCGGCCACAGGCCGAATCGGCCGCCGTGGACGAGATCCTGCGACACTGCGGGCGACTGCCGCTGGCCATCCGCAGCGCCGCGGTACGACTGCGCCACCGTACCGCCTGGAGCGTGTCCTACCTGGCGTCCCGGCTGGCCGACGGCCGGTCCCGGCTGGCCGAGCTCAGCATGGACAGCGCCGGGCTGGCCGAAGCGTTCGACATGTCCTTCAACCGCCTCGACCCCGAACATCAGCGACTGTTCCGGCTGCTCAGCCGGATCGGCGCACACGACGTCGACGCCGAACGGGTGGCCACGCTGGCCGGGCTCCCGGTACACCACGCCACCCGCCTGCTGGAGGACCTGGTCGACTCCCACATGCTCCTGGCCACCGGGCCGGGCCGATACCGCATGAATGAGTTGGTGCACGCCTATTCACTCCAGCTGGTGTAACGAATACGCCTTCCGAAAACACCCCCGGAAATGGGGGCCGAGGACTCGCCGAGGACCATCCGAGGACACTGTGGAGCACGATTTCCACGATGATTCAGTGCACTCCCCGGACCACATTGTGGAGGCGAGATGTCCATTCACCCACGCCTTTCCGGGCCCACCCGGGCCGGATCGGCGACAGTGGATTGCACAGGCCTGTCGGCACTGCTGCCGGCTGGTTCCGGTGATCGTCTGGTGGTCTGCGCCACCGGCCCGGACGAGAACGGCGCCCCGTCGGTCGCGGTGTGGTGGACCGATCTGTCCGGCGAGCCGAAAGCGGGCTGGCTCTTCCCCGAGGAACGAGCCGAGAACGACACGGACGTGGCCGGGCGGCTCCTGCTCGCCGCCACCTACGGACGGGCGGCGCACCGGCGCGCCGACGCCGGGTGGGCCCTGCTGGACCGTCTCGCCGAGCGTGCCGGCCGGCACCGGCCGGCCACCGCGTCACTGGACGTCGACGACCTCGTCGCCGGAGTCCGGCGCCGCACCGGACAGACCCCGGACCGGCCGGAAACCGCCAGGCCCGGCCGCTGCCCGGTGGTGACCGAACTCCTGGCCACCTGCGAGCTCATCGGCTGGGCCACCCGCGCCTGGGCCGCGGCGCCGAAACCCGGCCCGTCACCGGTGTCGCAGTGGCTGGCCCCGAAGCCCGTACCGGCGCGGCTCTCATGATCACAGCGCAGGTGCTGCTGGCCGCCGGACTCGTCATCGTGGTGGTACGCCTGGTCGGCTGGCTGGTCGCCCGGCTCGGCCAGCCACGGGTGATCGGCGAGATCGTCGCCGGGATCCTGCTCGGGCCCAGCGTCCTGGGACTGCTCTGGCCGCATGCCCGCACGCTGCTGTTCCCGTCCGGCGTCATCGCCGGCTTCCAGGTACTCGCCCAGTTCGGCCTGGTCCTGTTCATGCTGCTGGTCGGCATGGAACTGGACGGCCGGCTGCTGCGCGGGCAGGGCCGCCGATCGGCGGCGATCAGCCTGGTGTCGGTGGCGATCCCGTTCGGCCTCGGCGCGGGACTGGGCGTGCTGCTCCACCCACAGTTCGGCGCCGGACCCGGACGGACCGCATTCTGCCTGTTCCTCGGCGCCGCCGTCGCCATCACAGCGTTCCCGGTGCTGGTCCGGATCCTGCAGGAGACCGGGCTCTACCACACCCGGGTCGGCGCGATGGCGATCGCCTGCGCGGCGATCGACGACGTGATCGCCTGGTGCCTGCTCGCCGTCGTGGTGGCCGCCGCGGGCGCCGGCAGCCCGGCCGAGGTCACCTGGCACATCGCCGGCACGCTCGTGTTCGTGCTGTTCATGGTCAAGGTGGTCCGTCCACTGCTGGCCCGGCCGGCCCACCTGCCGTTCTGGGTCACGCTCGTGGTGGCGTTCCTGAGCGCCTGGGCCACCGAGACCATCGGGATCCACGCGATCTTCGGCGCCTTCCTCGCCGGCCTGGTGATGCCACGCCGGCCCGAGTGGCAGGACCAGGTCCGGGTGCGCCTGTCCGGTGTCGTCGACGCGTTCGTGCTGCCGATGTTCTTCGTGGTCGTCGGCATGTCGACCCGCATCGACCAGCTCGGCTCCTGGCAGTCCGCCGGCGTGGTCGGGCTGGTCACCGTCACCGCGATCGCCGGCAAGCTGGGCGGCGCCACGATCGCCGCCCGGTCGATGCGGGAACGCTGGCCGGTCGCCCTGACCATCGGCGTGCTGATGAACACCCGCGGACTCACCGAGATCGTCATCCTGACCGTCGGGTTGCAACTGGGCGTCATCGACACCAGGCTGTTCACCGTACTGGTGATCATGGCCCTGGTGACCACAGCGATGGCCGCGCCACTGCTGCGCCTGCTGTCCCGCTCGGACGCGGTCTCCGCGGCCACCGCCACACGGCCCCGTGCCGTGGCGCAGCACTGAGCGGGCGGCCGTGATGACATCGCCGCAACCGCAGCGGGCCGACGTGCCGGCGATCCGGGGCTGGCTGCTGATCGAGCACCCAGGACCGTGGGGCTTCTCGGCCGGCGCCGACACACCGGCGCTGCCCGCCGACGTCCGGGCGGCCGCCGACGCCCTGGGCTTCCGGATCAACCTCATCCGGCAGCACCGGCACGTGCCCCGGCCAGGGCAGGAGCGCTGCTTCGTGTCGTCGCCGGCCGGCGGCCGGCAACTGCTGGAACAACTTCCGGTCGACCGTCTCACCGGCCGGTTCGCCGCCGTCGCCGAGGCGCTCGCCGCCGGGCGGCCGTCCGGGCTGGCCACACCGGTCGCCGAGCCGATGTACCTGGTGTGCACCAACAGCCGGCGCAGCCCGGTCTGCGGCGGGCCGGGCCGATCGGTCGCCCGGGCGGTCGCGGCCGCCGCCGGGCCACGCGCCTGGGAGACCACCCACGTCGGCGGATGCCGCTTCGCCGCCAACCTGGTGTGCCTGCCGTCCGGTGTCTTCTACCGGGGCATGGCCCCGGCCGAGGCCGCCGCCCTGATCGCGGCAGCCGACCGGGGCCGGATCGTGCTGTCCCGCTATCGAGGCCGGGCCGGGCTGTCACCTCAGGCCCAGGCAGCGGAATGGGCGGTACGGCAGGCCACCGGCCTGGACGGGATGGACGCGCTACGGGTCGCGGAGGCCGGGCCGCCGGACGACGACGGCCACCGGGAGGTGTCGGTGGCGACCCCGGCCGGGACCTATCAGGTCACCGTGCGGCCCCGTGATCGCGCAGGTCAGCGCTACGACGTGCTCGCAATGACCGCCCCCGGCTGCCTCTCGATCACCACGCCGCGCAGCCTCCCGACTGCCGCGCCCGGCCTCCCGACTGCCGCGCCCGGCCTCTCGATTGCCGCGCCCTGTGGCGAGGCCGGTCCACGGTTCGGTGACGGTCGCCACGGATCGGGGGCGGAACTGCCGGAGCCCGCCTGCACCGCCGGGACGGAGGTACGGTTCAGCCATGGTGTCCTTGAACGAAAACCAGCGACTGGATCGATCGGGCCATGACCCGGTCATCAAGCTGGGGTACCAGATCCCGAATTTCACCTACCCGGGCATCGGCGTCGAGAGCCTGTTCGACACGGTCGTCGCGCAGGCCCGCGAGGCGGAGGCCAACGGTTTCGACACCGTGCTGGTGATGGACCACCTGTACCAACTGCCAGGCATCGGCCCCGCGGAGAACGCGATGCTGGAGGCCTACACGACCCTCGGGGCGCTGGCGTCGGCCACCTCCACGATTCAGCTGTCGACGCTGGTCACCGGTAACACGTACCGCAATCCTGCTCTTCTGGCCAAAACCGTGACCACGCTGGACGTGGTCTCCAAGGGCCGAGCGGTCCTCGGCATCGGAGCCGGCTGGTTCGAGCTGGAGCACGACGCGTACGGTTTCGAGTTCGGCACCTTCGGGCAGCGGTTCGAACGCCTCGAAGAGGCGCTGCAGATCATCACGCCGATGCTGAAGGGTGAGCCGGCCTCGCTGGACGGCAAGTGGTACACGGCCCGGTCGGCGATGAACAATCCACGGCTGCGGCCGCACATCCCGGTCATGCTGGGCGGCCAGGGCGAGCAGAAGACGTTCCGGCTGGCGGCCCGCTTCGCCGACCACATGAACATCATCTGCGACGTCGACGACCTGGCCCGGAAGGTCTCGGTGCTGCGCGAGCGGTGCGAGGAGATCGGCCGAGACCCGGCCACGCTGGCCACCAGCTACCTGGTGATGGGCGGGGTCGGCGAGACCGAGCAGGAGGCCAAGGAGATCGGCGAGACGATCCCGGAGGACCGTCGCAACCGGGCCTTCATCGGCACACCGGAGCAGGTGGCCGATCAGATCCAGGAGCGGGTGCTCGGCGCCGGCATCGGCGGCGTCACCATCAACCTGATCCGCAACGGCCACCGTCCCGGCGTCGTCGCCGCGGTCGGCTCAGCCCTGAAACCGCTGGTCAAGTAGGGCCGACACCCGCGGCAAAGACGTTCCGCGTCCGGTCACCCGCGCGGTCGACAGCACCGATTCGCGTGGTGACCCGCGGTTCGAATCGAGCCGCAGGTGTCCACGCGGGGCTCGCAGTCCCAGCCGTCGCCCACCACGGTAAAACCGCACCCATTCCCGCGCTGAACGACGGCTCGCAGCCCCAGCCGTCGCCCACCACGGTAAAACCGCACCCATTCCCGCGCTGAGCGACGGCTCGCAGTCCCAGCCGTCGCCCACCACGGCAAAACCGCACGCATTCCCGTGCTGAGCGACGGCTCGCGGTCCCGGCCGTCGCCCACCACGGTAAAACCGCACGCATTCCCGTGGTGAGCGACGGCTCGCGGTCTCGGGTGGGACCGAGCCGGAAGGCCCCGACCGCGCGGGCTTCCGGTCGACGCGTCGGGGGTGGGGCGTTAAGTCAAGTCGGACAGCAGCACCGGCAGGCCGGTCCGTGCGGATCGGTCTGCCGCGACGCCGGTCAGCACGCTCCGGATGCCGTCGCGGTAGCCGGCCTGCCGGGCCAGTGGATCATCGCCGGGGCCGCGGAAGATGTCGTCGAGCAGCAGTCTGTCACCGCCACCGTGGCCGCCGGCGCCGTTGACGATCGGCACCTCCTCGGCCTTCTGCCAGTGTTCCTGTACGGTCAGCCGCTCGAATCCCCCGGTCTCCTCGAGGGCGCTCGGGTCGATCGCACCGTGCGCCGGTGTCCACGCGCGCTCGCAGACCTCGAGTTCGATGCGGCCCCGGGTTCCGTTGAAGGCGACCCGGTATCCCTCCCACGGCGAGTACGCGGTGAGCGAGTAGGTCATCGCCGTCCGGTCGGCGTAGCTGACCAGCACCGACATGGTGTCGTCGATGTCGATCCCGGCGCTGAACACGTCCCGGTCCCGGATGTACCCGTCCTCGTGCTCGGCGTCGAGGTAGAGCGCCTTGAGCCGCGGGTCGGCCGTCATGTCGAGCAGGAAGGGATCGGTGCCCAGACCGGGCGCGCCGTGCGCCCGTGCCGGCCGCGGCAACCCGTCCGAGCCGGCCGGGCCGGCAGACACGGACGGGCCGGCAGACACGGACGGGCCGGCAGACACGGACGGGCCGTCAGACCGCCGGCCTGCCACCGCCGCCCCGGTGGGGCCGTAGAAGCGCAGGCCGGCGTGGGCGAAGACGGACTCCGGATGGCTGCCGAGCCACCAGTTGACCAGGTCGAAGTGGTGGGTGGACTTGTGCACGAGCAGGCCGCCCGAGTTGGCCTTCTCGCGGTGCCAGCGGCGGAAGTAGTCGGCGCCGTGGATGGTGTCGAGCAGCCACTCGAAGTGCACCGACGTGACCTTGCCGATGCGCCCGTCGGCGAGCAGTCGCCGTACCGCGCTGTTGCGGGGTGAGTATCGGTAGTTGAACGTGACGATCAGGCGGGCGGGGCTGCGTTCGGCCGCGGCGGCGATCCGGCGGCAGCCCTCGGCGTCGACGGTCAGCGGCTTCTCGACGATCACGTCCACACCGGCATCGAGGGCCGCGCACACATATTCTGCGTGCCGGGCGTCGACCGTGGTGATCACCACGGCGTCGGCAGCGGCCAGGACCTCGGCGTAGCGGTCGGGGTGGAAGACCGGCACAGGTTCGCGGCCGGACGCCACGATCCGGTCGTTGTGGTAGGCCATCCGGGTCCGGTTGGTGTCACAGAACGCGACGATCTCCCCGGTGTCGCTCCACTCGCCCAACAGAGCGTCGATGTAGAGCTGCGCCCGGTGGCCGAGCCCGACAACTGCGTATCGGCGGGTCATCGGTTTCCTTCCGAGTCGGTGGCGCCGGGAGCAGGGAGAAAAGCGGCGGGAGCTGGGAGAGAGGCGGCGGGAGCAGGGAGAAAGGAGGCTGGGGAGACGACGTTCGGGTGGTGGATGTCGTGGGCGCCGAGTTGCCCGCACATCCCCCATCGAGGCGGATCGGAGGGCGGCGAGCTGAGGACGGCCGAAGCCGAGAGATGCCGTCCGTCGCCCTCGCCGAGCGCGTCGAGGATTTCAGCGGTCTGCCGGGTGGCCGACTCCACGGTGGTGCTCCAGAGCTCACGCCAGCCCGCGACGGACGGCCGGACCAGGGCGGCCGCCGCCGTGTAGAACTCGGCGAGGGGTTCCGGGTCGCCGGCCTCGGCCGCGTCGACGAGCTGCTGGAAGCCTTCGAGGGCCAGGTCGCGCCGGTGCCGGACGGCGAGGCCGGGGTCTCCGTCGAGGTGGGCCGCCGCGCGGTAGCGGGCCGGGTCGGCGACGATCTCGGCCGGGAACGTCATCACCGCGTCGCCCGCCTCGGGCAGCCCGGCGTTCGACATGATCACGAGAACTTGCAGGTCGCCGTGGTTGATCGCGCGGTGGATGGTGCCCGGCGTGAACCAGACCGTCGATCCGGCCGCGAGCGGCGTCTCGTGCAGGCCGTTCGTGTCGAGCGTCAGCAGCGTGCCGGTGCCGCCGGTCACCACGTACGCCTCGGTCGACACCGTGTGCAGGTGCGGCGTGCCCCCTTCGCCGTAGACGGCCAGCCGGCTCACCGACGTACCGCCGGGAAAGGTCGTCATGTCAGGGCCTCCGCGCCGAGCGCGGCGAGTTTCTCGGTGCCGGCATCCCCGTGGTCACCGTCAGCGATCACGACCGCGTAGCGGAACGCGACGGAGTCCCCCGCCGCCAGGTCCAGTTCCGCGCTGAAGAAGGGCGCCGGGTTGAGGCAGGCGAATTCTTCGGTACGGGCGAACCACTGCGGCGGATGATGCGGGTTGGCCGGGTCGTCCACGACCACGACAGTCGACGACCGGTCCACTCCGTCGTGCCGCCCGCGGAACGCGAACCACGGTCCTCGCGTGCCGCGCAGTTCGTCGCCCCCGGTCCCGCCCGGCGACTGGAGGATCCCGTTGGTGAACGAGCGCGGCCCACGCCAGAACAGCCCGCCGTACCCGGCGTTCTCCCGGCCCTTCGTGGTGGGCGACCCGAACGCGAGCGTCGCCCCGGACACGTTGGTCATCGTGGTGGCGAAGGTGAGCACCCAGCTGACGTCGTCGGCGATCGCCCAGGTCAGGGCCCGCTGCTCGGTGATCACGGGCGCGCCCTGCTCGGAGACCCAGTCGAGCGTGTGGGCGAGCGTGCCGTCGGTGAGCGTGTCGAGACTGCGGTGCAGGGCGCTGCCGTTGTTGGGTTTCTGCACGTAGAACTGGCCGTGCACGTAGGTCGGGCCGCCCCAGAAGTTGTGCTCGCCGACGTACGGCAGCGACCAGGCGATGCCCTTGTGCCAGACGTGATCGTGCGGGCGGTACAGCGACACCAGGTCGCCGGCCAGGGTGCGGATCGGATGCAGGTACGGCTTCGGCGACTCCAGCTGCGGGGTGTCCGGCCGGTACACGTACGAGAAGAGGGGTGTCTGCCGGTAGGAGACGGTGACCGAACCGCCCAGCCGGTGGTCGACCTCGATGGTCATCGGACGGCTCCGTTCATCGTGGCCGCGAAGGGGTGTCCGGGGCCGATCTCGCCGCTGCGGACCGGCTGGCCGGTGGCCGCCGAGGCGTAGAGGGCGGCGATGAACTCCATGGTGGTCCGGGTGTCCGGCAGCGACACCGGCGGCGCGAGACCGGCGTCCAGGGCGTCGAGGACCGCGGCGAGCTGGTCGATGTGCCCGCTGACCGTTTCCGATCGGGTCCGGTTCCAGCTGGCGGTCAGGTCCTCGTGACCGGGCACCGGGGTGATCGTCCAGTCGGCGTCGCGGTAGCCGTACAGGTGGGTGAGGTCGACCGTGGCGTTCTCGAAGTCGAACCGCAGCGCGGACGTCTGCCGGGGCGAGACCACCGAGTTGACCACCGAGGCGAGCGTGCCGTCGGCGAACGTGACCAGGGCCATCGACACGTCCTCGGTCTCCACGTCGCGGGCCCGGGTCGCGGTGACCGCGGTGACCTGCTCCCACCGGCCGAGGATGGACAGCAGCAGGTCGAACTGGTGGATGCCGTGTCCCATGGTCGGGCCGCCGCCCTCGGTCTCCCACTTGCCGCGCCACGGGACCCGGTAGTAGTCGTCGTCGCGGTACCACTGGGTCTCGCAGGTGGCCAGCAGCGGCCGGCCGAGCTGACCGGATGCGATCATCTCGCGCAGCCGGTGGGCGCCGGTGCCGAACCGGTGCTGAAAGACGGTGGCGACGTGCGCGCCGGTCCGCCGGGAGGCCTCGGCCAGGAGGTCGAGCTCGGCCAGCGACAGCGTCGGCGGTTTCTCCACCAGCACGTGCGCGCCGGCTTCGAGGCATTTCAGGGCGAGCGGGGTGTGCGTGGCCGGCGGGGTGCACAGGTGGACGAGGTCGACCCGGTCCAGGGCGTCCAGGTCGGTGTGCACCTGCGGGATGTTCCACTTGGCGGCGAAGTGCCGGGCCAGGTCGGCGTTGACGTCGATGACCGCCGTGAGGGCGACCCGGTCGGAGTGGTGCTGGAGGGCCTGGGCGTGCGCGGCGGCGATGGCTCCGGCGCCGACGATGGCCGCACGATAGCGAGGTTGAGACATGGCTCCCTCATGGGCCGGCCCGCGCCGCCGGAGCGGCGCGGGCGTGGATCATGCATGGTCAGGCGGCGTCGATGCCGGCCTGAAGTTCCTTGATGAAGGCTTCGGCGGCCTGCTGCGGGGTCTCACGTTCGAAGAGGACCGACTCGGTGTGGCGCTTGAGGATGGCCTCCACGTCACTGGCGCCGTTCGGGGTCACCCGCGGGGCCTCGCCGACCTTGACCGAGTCGAGGAACTCGGCGGCCGCCTTGTCGGTGCCTTCGAGCTTGCCGGTGAGCGCGGTACGGATCTTGGTGTTGGCCGGGATGCCACGGTCGGTGAGCAGGATGTCGGCGGCCTCCTGGCTGTTGCCGAGGAAGTTCACGAACGCGGCGGCCTCGGCCGGGTGCTTGGACCGCGACGAGATCGACCAGAACATCGACGGCTTGTAGTAGGCGCCGGTGGCCGTACCCTCGCCGGGGATCTTGAGAAGTTTGAGGTTTTGCCCTGACGCCTTGGCCAGGGAGGTGAGCTGGCTGTTCCACCAGGTGCCGATGGCCGACTTGTTGGTGGCCGTGCCGGACTGGTCGAGGCCGGCCCCGGCACGCTCGACGCTGACCGACGCGGGCGGGGCGACGCCCTGCTTGGCGATGTCGAGCAGGTACTGCCAGTACTTGGCGAGGATGTCGGCCGGGATGGCGACCTTGCCGTCCGGGGCGTAGAGCGAGGCGCCGGCCTGGCGGGCCCAGATGTTCACGCCGCCGATGTCGAAGCCCCACGACTGGAGGCCGGTGACCTCACCGCCGCTGGCCTTGGAGATCTGGTCGCCGACGGTCTTGAGGTCGTCCCAGGTCCAGGTCGCGTCGTCGGGCAGGGTGATGTTGTACTTGGCGAGCAGGTCGGTGTTGGCGACCAGGGAGTATGTGGTGACGCCGGTCGGCAGGCCGTACTGCTTGCCGTCGATGGCGCCGGTGGCCAGCGCCTTGGCGTCGAAGTCGGTGCTGCTCAGGTTCTTGCCGGCGGTGCCGAGGTCGAGCAGGGCGCCACGCTCGGCGTAGGACGCGAGGTACAGCTCGTCCATCTGGATGACGTCCGGCGCGTCGTTGGCGGCGACCGTCGTGGCCAGGCTGTCCCAGTAGCCGTTCCACTCCTTGAACTCGCCCTTGATGGTGATGTTCGGGTGGGCCTTCTGCCACAGGTCGATGACCTGCTGGGTGCGCTGGTGGCGGGCGTCCGAGCCCCACCAGGTGAAGCGCAGCTCGATCTTGTCGGCGGTCAGGTCACCGTCGGCCTTGCCGCCGCCACTGCCGCCGCAGCCGGCGAGCAGTAGTGCGGCCAATGCTCCTACCAGGACTTTTTTCATGATATTTCCTCCGGGAGTGGAGTTCATTTGATGCCGGTGGTCGCAATGCCCTTGATCAGGAAGCGCTGACCGACCAGGAACGCGAGGAAGATCGGCAGCAGCGACACGACGCTCATGGCGAACATCGATCCCCACGACGTCGAGACCGTGGCGTCGACATAGGAGCGCAGGGCGACCGGGACGGTGTACATCTCCGGGTCGGTGAGGTAGATGAGCTGGCTGAAGAAGTCGTTCCACGTCCAGATGAACGTGAAGATCGTGGTGGTGGCCAGGGCCGGCAGCATCAGCGGCAGGATCACCTGCAGGAAGATGCGGGGGTGGCCGGCGCCGTCGATGCGGGCCGCCTCGTCCAGCTCGCGTGGCAGGCCACGGATGAACTGGACCATCAGGAAGACGAAGAACGCGTCGGTGGCGAGCAGCTTCGGCACGATCAGCGGCAGGAACGTGTTGACCCAGCCGAACTGCGAGAACATCACGTACTGCGGGACGATGATCACGTGGATCGGCAGCATGATGGTGCCGAGCATGATCGCGAACCACAGCTTCTTGCCGGTGAACTCCAGGCGGGCGAAGGCGTAGGCGGCCATCGAGCAGGAGACCAGGTTGCCGATGATGCAGCCGATCACGACGATCGCCGAGTTGATCAGGTAGTGGCCGAACGGGGAGGCCAGCGCGGTCCAGCCCTCGCTGTAGTTCTCGAAGCGGAGGCTGTCCGGGATGACGCCCGGGGAGCGGAAGATCTCCTCGTTGGGCCGCAGCGAGCTGACCACCATCCAGATCACCGGATAGAGCATCACCAGGGTGAGCAGGATCAGGCCGGTGTGCTTCGCCGCGCTTCTGGTCAACGTCTTTCTGCTCAGCGCGCGCGGGTCAGTCATCGTAGAAGACCCATCGCTTGGCGGCCCAGAAGTTGACCGCGGTGAATGCGGCGATGATCAGCAGGAGCAGCCAGGCCAGCGCCGACGCGTAACCCATGTCGAAGCTGTGGAATCCGCGCTGGTAGAGGTAGAGCGTGTAGAACATGGTCGAGTCGGACGGGCCGCCGGTGCCGCCGGACACCACGAACGCCTGGGTGAACGACTGGAACGCGTGGATGATCTGCAACACCAGGTTGAAGAAGATGATCGGCGACAGCAGCGGCACGGTGATCCGCCGGAACTGGGTCCACCGGCCCGCCCCGTCGATCTGCGCGGCCTCGTAGTACATCACCGGGATCTGCCGCAGCCCGGCCAGGAAGATCACCATCGGGGCGCCGAAGGTCCACACGTTCAGCACGATCAGCGTGGACAGCGCGGTGTCCGGGTCGGAGATCCAGCCGGTGCCCTCGATGCCGAAGAAGCCGAGCATCTGGTTGATCAGGCCCTCGGCGCCGAAGATCTGCCGCCACAGCACCGCGATCGCGACGCTGGAGCCGAGCAGCGACGGCAGGTAGAACGCCGACCGGTAGAACGCCAGGCCACGCATCCCCCGGTCGAGCAGCATCGCCAGGCCGAGCGCGGCGGCGAGCTGGAGCGGCACCGAGACGAAGACGTACGTGAAGGTGACCCCGAGTGAGTGGTGCAGCCGCTCATCGGTGAACATCCGCTCGATGTTCTCCAGCCCGTTGAACTCCGGCGGCTGGATCAGGTTGTAGTCGGTGAAACCCAGAACGAACGACGCCGCCACCGGGCCGGCGGTGATCAGCAGAATCCCGGCGAACCAGGGCAGGAGGAACAGCAGGGCGGCCTTGGTGTCCCGCTTACGCGGCGGGCCGCCGGTGGAGGTGTTGAGCCGTTGGAGTTCGCCGATGGCGCTCACCCGACCCCCTCTCGTCGCTCATCATCGATGGAAACCGTATTCCGGAGTCTGCGACGTTACGACGGGGCGGTCAAGTGTTTCGCGTCGATGAATTTATATCGGGGAAAGCGCTTACCCCGAGGCTCGGTCACCGACCGTGTCCATCGAGGCGCCTCAGGCCCGGCGGGTGCTCTCCCGCACGATCAGCGTGCCGCGGATCGTCTCGCGCGCCGGCGGCCCGCCCACCGGGCGCTCCCGCATCGCCATCTCGATCGCCCGGATCCCGATGTCGGTGAACGGCAACTCGATCGTGGTCAGCCGCGGCGTCAGGTCACGGGCCAGCGGCACGTCGTCGAACCCGGTCACCGACACCTGCCCCGGCACGTCGATCCCGGCCGCCCGGCACGCCGACAGCACCCCGATCGCCACCGTGTCGTTGATCGCCACCAGCACGTCCGTGCCGCCCAGGCCCTCCCGGATCAACTGGGCCGTCGCGTCGAACCCGCCCTGCCGGCTGACCTCGCAGTTCACGATCCGGATGTCCTGCACATCGGCGCCGGCCGCCAGCAGGCCCTCGACGTAACCCGAGGTGCGCGCGGCCGCGTACGCCCGCTCCCGGGTCCCGGCCAGAATGATCGCCCGCCGGTGCCCGGTCCGGGCCAGGTGCTCGCCCATCAGCCGGGCCGAACCGCGGTCGTCGACGGCGATCGCGTCGAACGGCAGGTGCACACTGCCACTGCCGTAGAGGATCACCCGGCCGCCGCCCCGCTCGAACGCCAGCAACTCGTCGAGAACCCGGGTCTCCGCCGGATCCTGGCTGATCCGGGTGCTGGTCAGCACCACCGCCCGCGGCCGGAACCCGGACAGGTTACGGATCGTCGCGGCCTGCAACTCGGGCAGGCCCCGGGTCGACGACACGGTCACGAACGCGTCGACGGTACGGGCCTGGCGCTCCATCGCGGCCACCACGGCAGCCACCGCGGGCGTGGCCAGATCGTCGGCGATCAGGGCGATCGCGTCACTGCCCCGGTTCATTGCCCGGGCCGCCGCGTCCACCGTGTAACGCAGCCGGGTCGCCGCCTCGATCACCTTCCGCGCGTTCTCCGGAGCGACCGACCGGCCCCCGCCGAGAGCCCGGGACGCGGTCGCCAGCGACACACCCGCCTCCGCGGCGACATCGCGGAGGGTGACGGTATCCCTGGCACGGTGCGGCAATCCGGGCGTCCTCTCCAGTTGTCACGGCTCGGTGCGGCTTTGTATACGGCGCCGAAAGGATAGCTCGGCCGACGGAAACCGTATCCCGTCGTGCCAGAATCACGGCTGTGACTGACCAGAACCGGACCACCGTGACGCTGCACGATGTGGCGCGCGAGGCCGGCGTCTCCTACGCGACGGCGTCCCGGGCGCTCAACGGCAGCGACCGCAGTGTGCGCGCGGAGAACCTGGCCCGGGTCCGTGAGGCGGCCGCCCGCCTCGGATACACCCCGCACGTCTCCGCGCAGGCCATCGCCCGCGGGTCCAGCACCACCGTCGCGCTGGTCGTCGGCGCGGTCGACGACCCCTACTTCGCGTCCATCGCGGACGGTGTCGCCGAAGGCGCCTACGCGGCGGGCCTCACCCTGACCGCGGCGGTCACCGACCGATCTCCGGACATGGGCCTTCATATCGTACGGACCCTGCGCGGCCGCCGTCCGCAGGTGATCCTGATCGCCGGCAGCCGGGTCGACGACGACGGTGTCTACGCGGCCCTGGCCGAGGAACTCGACCAGTA
The DNA here is from genome assembly GCF_040638175.1 of Actinoplanes sp. NPDC026670. Taxonomy (NCBI): domain Bacteria; kingdom Bacillati; phylum Actinomycetota; class Actinomycetes; order Micromonosporales; family Micromonosporaceae; genus Actinoplanes; species Actinoplanes sp. NPDC026670. The sequence continues at coordinate 5,116 of NZ_JBEZXU010000014.1, read as the reverse complement.
TCGCCGGGCCGGCGGCCGGGTGGCCCTGCTGAGCCGCAACGAGCTCGACTTCCCGACCCTGACCGTCGATCACCACGGCGGCGCGTTCCGGCTGGCGCAGGCGCTGGCAGGGCTCGGGTACCGGCGGTTCGCGGTGCTGCACGGCGGTGACCGGATCCGGATGTCGCATGATCGGCGGCGCGGTTTCGTCGACGGGCTGCGCCAGGCCGGAATCACCGTCGAGGACCGCCACGTGATCGCCACCGACCTCAACCGGGACGGCGGCCACCGGGCGGCGGCCGCCCTGCTCCGCGACATCCCCAACATCCCCGGCATCCCCGGTATCCGCGACACCCCCGGTGTCTCCGGCATCCACGACATCCCCGGCGTCTCCGGTATCCGCGACATCCCCGTCGTCTCCGGTATCCGCGATATCCCCGGCATCTCCGGTATCCCGGGCGTCCCCGGCAGCTTCTCCGGCGGCGACCGGCTCAGCGGGAGCGCCCTCTCCAGCACGGCCGACAGTTCCAGCGACGGTCATCGCGCGGACGTCAGCTCCAGCGACCGATCCGACATCGGCACCGACACCGACATCGGCTTCAGCGGCCGATCCGCCGGCCGATCCGGCCCGGGCGGCGTTGAGGCGATCTTCGCGGTGAACGATGTGATGGCGATCGGCGCGATGACCGCGATCCGCGAGGCGGGGCTGCAGCCGGGCCGGGACGTGGCGGTCGCCGGCTTCGACGACATCGACGCGGCCCGCGACGTCACCCCGATGCTGACCTCGGTCCGGGTGCCGTTGCGCGACCTGGGCCGCCGTGCCGTGGAGCTGGCCCTGGCCGGCGACCCGGCCATCGTCGAGGTCCCGGTCGAGGTGGTCCTCCGAGACAGCACCCCACCCCGCTGACCCGCCGGCAGCCCGCGAGCCGTCGCTCACCCCTGGAATCCCACCCCCATAACCACCGTGAGCGACGGCCGGCGGCCTCAGCCGTCGCCCAGCGACGGAAAGCCGCCCGGAATACCGCGCCCAGCGACGGCCGACGACCTCCAATGCCACTTAGCTTAAGTTGATCTTGCGCGGGCGCACTTCGGGTTCCAGGGGGCTTGACCTGCACGCATGCGGCTGCGGCATGAATTTGTGGCCGCGCCGGACGCCGACGGCACTCGCCGAGAACCTGCAGGTCACAGCCTTGATCAACTTAAGCTAAGTGGCATTGGACGACCTCAGCCGTCGCTCAGCGACGGAAAGCCGCCCGGATTACCGCGGTGAGCGACGGCTGGCGGTCTGCCGGGGGTTCAGGGGAGCGGGAGCCGGCAGCGGGGCCGGGTCACCGTGATCGTGTAGGTGCTGGTGGCCGTGCCGTCCGCGGAGGTCACGACGATCGGGACGGCGGTGGTTCCGAACGGCACCCGGATCGTCGCCGGGCTGGGGTTTCCGCCCACCGACACGGCCGAGCGCGGGTTCGCCGGCACCGCTGTCACCTGCAGCTTCGTGGTCCTCGACGGCACTTCGACGGCGTAATCGAGGAGGTCCGGCGTGAACGCCGGATCAAGATCCGCGACGCTGGCGGTCAGTGCGGAAAGCGAGGCGTCGGCGGCGAGTGAGGGCTTGCGGATCTCCAGGGAGTACGCCGTACGCGTTCCGTCCTCCGCGGTCACCGTCACCGGAACCGTGGACCCCGTATCACCCAACGTCACGGTGGCGACAGCCCGGTCACCGTCCGTCGTCGAGTCACCGATCGCCACCGACCGCGCGAACCGGCTCCGGGCCACCGCGGTCACGTCGACCGAGCCGACCGTGGCCGCGACCTCCAGCAGGTAGCCACTCCCGGTCACCGGCTGGGGCAGCCCGTGACCGGTGGACAGGTGACGCAGGGCCGTATCGTCAGGTGTCAGGCCCACGCCCTGCGACACGCGCAGGTCGTCGAGGTGCACGACGCCGTAGTTGCTGCTGTTGGCGAACCAGTCGAGCCGCGCCACTCCGTCGACGGGCACCCGGAAGGTGGCCCGGCTCAGCACCTGCACGCCGTCGAGGTAGAGGTCGAAGCGCTGGTTCACGGTGTCGATCACGCAGCGCAGCCGGTGCCATCGGCCCAGCTCGTAGCGGCCCACGGTCACCGTGCTCGCGCCGTTGTAGGCGACCACGGTGTTCTTGGTGAACGCCACGCTGATCGCGTTCACCCCGTCGCTGCCGGTCACGTAGGGCACGCCCCACCAGTGGTTGCCGGAGACGTACGGCTGGTCGATCATCACCCGCGACTCCACCGTGACCAGGCCTTTCAGCGGCGGATCGAAGGTGCGCAGAACCCGGGTGGTCCCGCTGTTGACGGTCCGGGTGAGCCGCGCGGCGCCGCCGGTCACCTCGACCGTGCCGCTGACCGTGAGCCCGTTGGTGCCGGTGGCGAGCGGACCGTCCGGCAGGCCGGCGAAGTCCTGCACGTCCACATGGTCGGGCACGTCCGCGGCCAGCAGCAGGGCGCCCGCGTCGGTGGTGGCGTCCGGCCCGACGGTCAGACCGGCACGCGACGCCGGGACGAGCGCGGGCGCCGACGCGGTCACCGTGAAGCCCTCCCCCACCGGCACGCCGCCGACCGAGAACACCCCGTCGGCGCCGCTCGTCCCGCCGGCGATCGTCTGGGAGCCGTCACGAACGGTCACCTCGGCTTCGGCTACCGGCTGTGCGTACTGGTCGAGGACCCGACCGGTGATCACCCCGACCGTGCTCGTGGATGCCAGCTCCACCCGTACCGTCGCCCGATTTTGATCTGTCACGGAAACCGTTTGCTCGACGCTCTCGTAACCGTTGCGCGACGCGGTGAGCGTGACGGGCCCGAAGGGCACGTCCGGAATCGCGAACCAGCCGCCGGCCGAAGTGGTCGCGGACCGCCCGGCGGCGGTCACCGCAGCGTCGGCGACGGGAAGACCCGCGGGGGTACGCACGTAGCCGGCGACCGTTTCAGCCGAGGCGCCGGCGGGTGTCCGGTATTCGAAAGCGCCGATGTCCGGGTCGCCGTTGTAGAGGGCGGCGCCCGCGTAGTCCAGTCCGCCGTTCGCTTCGATCACCACACCACCGTCGATCGCCGGGGAGGCCGAGGTGACCGCGAACCCGTGCGCCGTGGCCAGCTGCGGTCCCGTCGCGGGCGTGCCGAAAGGTCCGGTGACCTGCGGATTCACGAAGATCGGAGCGCCGATGACGGGGCGGGTGTCGCTGTCCGGGACGGCCAGTTCGGCGCCGCCGTAGAGGTTGCTCTCGTAGCGGATCGTCGGGCTCGTGGTGAGCGCCGCACCGGCCCGCGTCGAGAACAGCACGTTGTTGCGAAGCGTGTACGTGGCGTTCAGCGAGCTCCCGTAGCCGTAGACGAGCGTCGCACTGCGATCGCTGTAGATCGTGTTGTGGTAGACCTCCGCCCGTGCGGCCCGGTCCGAGTGCAGGTAGACCTGATGGCGGCTGTTCGACGCCACCACATTGCCGCGGATCACCACGTCACCGAAGCTGAACTGGCAGATCAGGAACCCGTCGCCGTTGTGGTGCACGAAGTTGTACTGCAACACCTGCCGGGTGGTGCCCTTGTCCGCGTCGATGCCGTTCGAGTCGGCGCCGCCCGCTTTCACCGTCGTCTCGTACACCTCGTTGAACTGCACGGTCACGTCGTCGGCGAAGTAGGTCTCGATCCCGGACGTGCCGGTGCGGTGGACGACGTTCCGCTCCACCAGAGCGCCGCGGACACCCGTCAGATAAATGCCGTTGCAGCCGTACGGCGTACCGTCCTGCCTGATGTAGTTGCCCCGCAGGACCACGCCGGTGTGCGGGACGAACTTCGGATCGGTCGCGTTGTCCCGGCTGCCCCAGCCGGTGGCCGCAGCACCCGGGGCGTCGCCGCTGTACTGCTTGACGACGATCCCGGCGAACGAGGTGTTCACGATCGTCGAGTTCTGCACCGTCACGTCGTTGAGCACGGTCGGGGTGGCGCCCGGCGCGGTGATGTCCGCAACCGTGGTGTCCAGGACGACGCCGCCGGTCCGTTTCGAACGGTCCCAGCCGTTGCCCTTGTAGATGCCGGGCTCGGTCTGCTCGTAGGCGCCACTGATCCAGCGGACCTCGCCGGTCACGTCGTGCACGTCGACCGCGTCGATCAGGAAGCCGTCCAGGGTCCGGCCGTTGTCGCCGCTGATGTGGATTCCGCGCAGGTCGGCGAGGTTCTCACCGGGAGTGCCGGTGGATGGGGCGGCGTTGGTGACGTCCAGGTTGCGGATCGTCCAGTGCTCCTGGTTGAACAGCCGGACCGCATCGTCTGTCGTTCCGCCGGCGTCGATTCCGGGCTTGTCGCCGTCACCCCAGCGGTCGACGACGATGGGCGCCTCACCGGTGCCGTCGCCTTTCGGCCAGAGCTGGCCGGTCCAGCGTTGTCCGGCGCGCAGCAGGATCCGGTCGCCCGGCTGGAACGCGGTGCGATTCACCTGGTCCAGGGTGCGCCAGGCGTTGGCGCTGGTCAGGCCGGTGTCAGTGTCGTCTCCGGCTACCGCGTCGACGTAGTAGGTGGCGCCGGTGGGTTCGGCTCGCGCCGGCGCGGCCATCGGTGTGGTGGTCAGGATGGCGGCTACGGCTACAGCGGTGAAACGTCTCAGTCGGGAGGGAGCGTTCGGATGCATCGACATCTCTCCATGGGTTGAAGCCCGGTTCAGCCCCGGTGGCAGGGCGGATGCGGGTCGACGGTGCGGTGGGCAGCACTCACAGCAGGCGCGCGGAGGGGTCCGGCGGCCTGGAAACCGTATTCCGGAGTTTTCCGGGCGACGCCCCGGCCGTCAAGAGGGTGGCGTCTGCCGGAAACGGGGCAGCATCGGCCGGCCAGGAACTCACCATGAAGCCGTGCAGATACCCCGTCTCGCCCGGCTCGGCGTCACTTCAGCGCTGCTCGCCGGCCTGGCCGTCACCACAGCCCCAACCGCCACCACAGCCTCAACCAGCACCGTCAAGTCAACACATCCTGTCAACTCAACGCGCGCCGTCAAGTCAACGCATGCCATCAACTCAACCGATGCCAGGTCACGTCCGCTGGCGTGGTGTAAGAGGCAGCCAGCGCGATCCGTGTGTGTTGATCTTATGCGGCGATTGCGGTGGTTTCGAGGATTTCGGTGT